>PKTR01000004.1 GCA_002869065.1 Hyphomicrobiales bacterium | reverse complement strand
GCTGATCGTGCCGATCGCGATGGAAGAGAAGCTTCGCTTCGCCATCCGCGAAGGCGGTCGGACCGTCGGCGCCGGCGTCGTCGCTCAAATCATCGAGTAAATTGGATTAAGGCCGGGACGGCGCTCCCAATTGGGCGCCGACACCCTGCCGATCGAGGGATCGGACATGAACGGTCAGAATATCCGGATCCGCCTTAAGGCGTTCGACCACCGCGTTTTGGATTCGTCGACCCGCGAGATCGTGAGCACGGCCAAGCGGACGGGTGCCCAGGTGCGTGGCCCGGTTCCGCTGCCGACGCGGATTGAAAAATTCACGGTCAACCGGTCGCCGCATATCGACAAGAAGAGCCGTGAGCAGTTCGAAATTCGGACTCACAAGCGGCTTCTCGACATCGTCGACCCGACTCCGCAGACGGTCGACGCTCTGATGAAACTCGATCTCGCCGCCGGCGTTGACGTCGAGATCAAGTTGTAGGCTTTAGAGCGGGAAGGGCACGCCAGATGCGCGCAGGAGTGATCGCTCAGAAACTGGGGATGACCCGCATCTACACGGAAGCGGGGGAGCATATCCCGGTGACCGTGCTGCGGATGGACAACTGTCAGGTTGTCGGTCATCGCACGGATGAGAAAAACGGATATACGGCGCTTCAGCTGGGCGTCGGCAAAGCCAAGGCGAAGAACACGACGCGGGCCATGCGTGGCCACTTCGCGGTCGCCAAGGTCGAGCCGAAGCGCAAGCTGGCCGAATTCCGGGTTAGCCCCGACAACATGGTCGATATCGGTGCCGAGTTCACCGCCGACCACTTCGTTGTCGGACAGTATGTCGACGTCACCGGAACCTCGATCGGTAAGGGTTTTGCGGGCGCGATGAAGCGGCACAACTTCGGTGGCCTGCGGGCTTCCCACGGTGTGTCGGTCTCGCACCGCAGCCACGGTTCGACCGGTAACAACCAGGATCCCGGCAAGGTCTTCAAGGGTAAGAAGATGGCCGGCCACATGGGTTCGGAGCGTGTCACCACGCAGAACCTGGAAGTGGTGCGCACCGATGTGGAGCGCGGCCTGATCATGGTTCGTGGCGCCGTTCCGGGTTCGAAGGGCGGTTGGATCCTCATTCGCGACGCCGTCAAGAAGGCGCTGCCCGAGGGTGCCCCGATGCCGGGCAGTTTCCGTAAGGCTGACGGCGCCGAGCCGGCGGTTGCGGAGCAGGAGGCTGAGTAATGAAGCTCGACGTTAAAACTCTTGACGGCGGTAAGGCCGGTTCGATCGAGCTTGCCGATGACATCTTCGGCCTCGAGCCGCGGACCGACATCATTCACCGCGTCGTTCGCTGGCAGCTCGCCAAGCGTCGCGCCGGTACGCACAAGTCGAAGACCCGTAACGAGATCTCCCGCACCGGCAAGAAGTTCGGCCGGCAGAAGGGTGGCGGCGGTGCCCGTCACGGCGATCGCAAGTCGCCGATCTTCATCGGCGGCGGCAAGTCGTTCGGTCCGGTGGTTCGCAGCCACGAGCATGATCTTCCCAAGAAGATCCGTGCTCTCGGCCTGAAGCTGGCGCTTTCGGCCAAGGCGAAGGGCGATGCGATCATCGTGCTTGACGAAGTCAAGGCCGGCGAAGCCAAGACCAAGGATCTGCGCGAGAAGCTCGGCAAGATCGGTCTCGGCAACGCGCTGATCATCGACGGCTCGGAAATCGATACGAATTTCCGCCTCGCCGCGCGCAACATCCCGGATCTGGATGTGCTGCCGATCGAGGGTGCCAATGTGTATGACATCATGCGCCGCCAGACGCTGGTGCTGACCAAGGCGGCCGTGGCGGCTCTCGAGGAGCGGTTCAAATGACCAACCTCAAGCACTACGACATCATCGTTAGTCCGGTGATCACCGAAAAGTCGACCTACGCGTCGGAAGAGAACAAGGTTGTCTTCAATGTCGCGTCGACGGCTTCCAAGCCCGACATCCGGGCGGCGGTCGAGGCCCTGTTCGGGGTCAAGGTGAAGGCCGTCAACACCCAGGTCCGCAAGGGCAAGGTGAAGCGTTTCCGGGGTATCCTCGGACGGCAGTCGGACGTCAAAAAAGCGATCGTGACCCTCGAAGAAGGTCACTCGATCGACGTCACGACCGGTCTATAAAGGCGAGGCGTACCGATGGCACTGAAGAAGTTTAAACCGAACACGCCGGGCCAGCGTCAGCTGGTTCTGGTCGATCGCTCGGGACTGTGGAAGGGCAAGCCGGTCAAGTCGTTGACCGAGGGCCTGACCAAGTCGGGCGGCCGCAACAACATGGGTCGCCTTACCGCTTTCCGTAAGGGCGGCGGCCACAAGCGGACCTATCGCAAGATCGACTTCAAGCGTTTGAAGTTCGACGTTCCGGCGACGGTCGAGCGGATCGAATACGACCCCAACCGGTCGGCGTTCATCGCGCTCATCCGCTATCAGGACGACGAACTGTCCTACATCCTGGCGCCGCAGCGTCTCGCGGTTGGCGACACGGTGGTTGCGGGCAAGTCGGTCGACGTCAAGCCGGGCAATGCGATGCCGCTGTCGTCGATCCCGGTCGGCACCATCATCCACAATGTGGAGATGAAGCCGGGCAAGGGTGGCCAGATCGCGCGCGCCGCGGGTGCTTATGCACAGATCGTCGGCCGCGACCAGGGTTACACCACGCTTCGCCTGAACTCGGGTGAACAGCGTCGGGTATTCGGTGGCTGCATGGCCACTGTCGGTGCGGTGTCCAATCCGGACAACGCCAACATCAATCTTGGCAAGGCGGGTCGCAAGCGCTGGCTTGGTATTCGTCCGGTCACGCGCGGTGTGGCCATGAACCCGGTCGATCATCCGCATGGCGGTGGTGAAGGTCGCACGTCGGGTGGCCGTCATCCGGTCACGCCGTGGGGCAAGCCGACCAAGGGCAAGCGTACGCGTTCGAACAAGTCGACTGACAAGTTTATCGTGCGCAGCCGGCATGCGCGTAAGAAGTAGGAGAGGGTAGGCACGTGGCACGTTCGATCTGGAAAGGTCCGTTCGTCGACGGATACCTCCTCAAGAAGGCTGAGAAGGTTCGCGCGTCGGGTCGCAATGAAATTATCAAGATGTGGAGCCGTCGCTCAACGATCCTGCCGCAGTTCGTCGGCCTGACGTTTGGCGTTTACAACGGTCAGAAGCACATTCCGGTTCTGGTTTCGGAAGACATGGTCGGACACAAGTTCGGCGAATTCGCTCCGTCCCGGACCTATTACGGCCATGCCGCCGACAAGAAGGCTCGGAGGAAGTAGCGATGGGCAAGGCGAAAAGCGAGCGCGCACTCGCTGATAACGAAGCGCGCGCTGTCTGCCGGATGCTGCGGGTCAGCCCGCAGAAGCTCAATCTGGTCGCAGCCATGATCCGTGGCAAGAAGGTCGAGCGGGCTCTGTCCGACCTGGCGTTCTCGCGCAAACGGATTGCCGCCGATGTCCGCAAGACGCTGGAATCGGCAATCGCGAACGCGGAAAACAACCACCAGCTCGACGTTGACTCGCTGGTGGTTTCTGAAGCGCACGTTGGCAAGGCGCTGGTGATGAAGCGGTGGGAGCCTCGGGCTCGCGGTCGTATCGGCCGGATCCAGAAGCCGTTTTCGAACCTGACGATTGTTGTGCGCGAAGTCGAGGAGACCGCCTGATGGGCCAGAAAGTCAACCCGATCGGCCTGCGGCTGGGCATCAACCGGACCTGGGACTCGCGTTGGTACGCGGACAAGAGCGAATATGGTTCGCTGCTCAAGGAAGACATGGCGATCCGTTCGTTCCTGCAGAAGAAGCTGAAGCAGGCCGGCATTTCCAAGGTCGTCATCGAGCGTCCGCATCGCAAGTGCCGTGTGACCATTCACACCGCGCGTCCGGGTATCGTGATCGGCAAGAAGGGCGCGGACATCGAGGTCCTGCGCCGCAAGCTGAGCACCATGACGTCGTCGGAAGTGCACCTCAACATCGTTGAAGTGCGCAAGCCTGAAATCGACGCCAACCTGGTTGCCGCTTCGATCTCCCAGCAGCTCGAGCGCCGTGTGGCGTTCCGCCGGGCAATGAAGCGGGCCGTTCAGTCGGCCATGCGGCTCGGTGCCCAGGGTATTCGTATCAACTGCGGTGGCCGTCTCGGCGGTGCGGAAATCGCGCGCACCGAATGGTACCGCGAAGGTCGCGTTCCGCTGCATACGCTGCGTGCGGATATCGACTACGGCATGTCGACGGCGCACACCGCGTACGGCACCTGCGGCGTGAAGGTCTGGATCTTCAAGGGAGAAATCCTTGAGCATGATCCGATGGCTTCCGAGCGCCGTGCGACCGAAGGTCAGGAAAGCGGCGGTGCAGGCGGTGGTGATCGCCGGCGTGGTCGCGACGCGGCCTAAGTCCGTCCGCTGAAACGATAAAAGACGAGCGAGAGTAGGAACAATGCTGCAACCGAAGCGCACCAAGTTCCGTAAGCAGCACAAGGGCCGCATTCACGGCGTGGCCAAGGGCGGTACGGACCTGAACTTTGGCTCTTATGGCCTCAAGGCCATGGAGCCGGAACGGATCACGGCCCGTCAGATCGAGGCTGCCCGTCGTGCGATTACCCGGCACATGAAGCGTGCCGGCCGCGTGTGGATCCGCATCTTCCCGGACGTCCCGGTTTCGAAGAAGCCGACCGAAGTCCGCATGGGTAAGGGTAAGGGCACGCCGGAATACTGGGCGGCACGGGTCAAGCCGGGCCGGATCGTGTTCGAAATCGACGGTGTCGCCGAGCCGATCGCCCGCGAGGCGCTGCGTCTGGGTGCCGCCAAGTTGCCGATCCGTACGCGGTTCGTGCAGCGCATCGCCGAATAGGCGAGAGAGATACGAGGGTAGAGCCATGAAGGCGAGTGACGTCAAGGCGATGTCCGTTGACCAGCTGTCCGATGAACTCGGAAAGCTGAAGAAGGAGCAGTTCAACCTGCGCTTTCAGCGGGCAACGGGCCAGCTCGAGAACACCGCGCGAGTCCGGCAGGTGCGCCGCGATATCGCCCGGATCAAAACTGTTTTGAACGAAAAGAGCGTGGCTCAGAGCGCGTAACGGAGAATTGAGATGCCGAAGCGCCTATTGCAGGGCGTCGTGGTTAGCGACAAAGCCGACAAGACAGTGGTGATCCGTGTGGAACGTCGTTTCACGCACCCGCTGTTCAAGAAAACCGTGCGCCGGTCCAAGAAGTACCATGCGCACGATGCGGAAAACCGGTTCAAGGTCGGCGATATGGTGCTGATCGAAGAGAGCCGTCCGATGTCGAAGACGAAACGCTGGGTCGTTGTCGGCCCGGTCGGTGCGGCTGCGGACTAAAAAACAGGGACACCGGATCCTCGCTGGCCGTAAGGCGAGTGGTCCGAAAAGACGAGGCGGCCAGTCATGATTCAGATGCAAACAAACCTCGACGTCGCGGATAACTCCGGTGCGCGTCGTGTCATGTGCATCAAGGTGCTCGGTGGCTCCAAGCGCAAGTATGCGAGCGTCGGCGATGTCATCGTGGTGAGCGTGAAAGAAGCGACGCCGCGTGGGCGCGTCAAAAAGGGACAGGTGATGAAGGCCGTCGTGGTTCGTACCGCGAAGGACATCCGCCGCCCGGACGGTTCCGTCATTCGCTTCGACCGCAACGCCGCGGTGCTTGTGGACAACAAGAGCGAGCCGGTCGGCACGCGCATCTTCGGCCCCGTGCCGCGTGAGTTGCGCGCCAAGCGGCACATGAAGATCATTTCGCTTGCGCCGGAGGTGTTGTGATGGCGGCGAAAATCAAAAAGGGCGACAACGTCGTCGTTCTCGCCGGTCGCGACAAAGGTCGCACCGGAGAGGTCATCAAGGTGATTCCGGATGAGAACCGCGCGCTCGTTCGCGGCGTGAACATGGTTCGCCGGCATCAGCGTCAGACCGCGCAGACCGAAGGCGGGATCATCTCCAAGGAGGCCCCGATCCACCTTTCCAATCTCGCGGTCGCCGATCCCAAGGACGGCAAGCCGAGCCGGATCGGTTTCAAGGAACTCAACGACGGGCGGAAGGTTCGTTTCGCCAAGCGTTCGGGAGAAGTGGTCGATGGCTGAGGTTGCTTACGAGCCGCGGCTCAAGAAGGTCTACAACGACGTTATCCGTGAGAAGATGGTCGAAGAGTTCGGCTATGCGAACCCGATGCAGGTTCCGAAGCTCGACAAGATCGTTCTCAACATCGGTGTCGGTGAGGCCGTCAACGATTCAAAGAAGGTCCAGTCGGCTGCGAACGACCTGGAACTGATCGCTGGCCAGAAGCCGGTGGTGACCCGCGCACGTACGTCGATCGCGACGTTCAAGCTGCGCGAAGGGATGCCGATCGGCGCCAAGGTCACGCTGCGCAAGGTGCGTATGTTCGAGTTTCTTGACCGCCTGGTCACGATCGCGCTGCCGCGTGTTCGCGACTTCCGCGGCCTGAACCCGAAGAGTTTCGACGGGCGCGGCAACTACGCGCTTGGAATCAAGGAACATATCGTGTTCCCGGAGATCAACTACGACAAGGTCGATCAGATCTGGGGCATGGATATCGTGGTCTGCACGACGGCGAATACGGACGATGAAGCGCGGGCTCTGCTGCGTGCGTTCAATTTCCCGTTCCGGGCCTGATACAGACTTTTGCGACGAGGCAAAAAGCAATGGCGAAGAAAAGCGCAGTCCAGAAGAACGAGCGGCGTCGGAAGCTGGTGGCGAAGTACGCTGCCAAGCGCGCTGAGCTGAAGGCGGCGGCGAAGGATGAATCGCTTCCCCTGGAAGAGCGGTTCAAAGCTCGTCTGAAACTGGCTGAGTTGCCGCGCAACTCTTCCAAGACGCGCATCCGCAACCGGTGTGAAGTCAGCGGACGTCCGCGTGGTTTCTATCGCAAGCTGAAGATGTCGCGTGTCGCACTGCGCGAGCTCGGGGGGCATGGCCTCATCCCGGGTATGGTTAAGTCGAGCTGGTAAGGAGATCGGCGCTATGGTGATGACCGATCCGTTGGGCGATATGCTGACCCGGATTCGCAACGCGCAGATGCGCAAGCATTCCAAGGTTGTTTCGCCCTCGTCACGCCTTCGGGTTCGGGTGCTGGATGTGCTCCAGTCCGAAGGCTACATTCGCGGCTACTCTGAAGTCGATTACGGCAGTGGCCGGTCTGAGCTTGAGATCGAGCTCAAGTATTTCGACGGTGAGCCGGTGATCCGGGAAATCGAACGTGTTTCGAAGCCTGGTCGTCGGGTTTATGCCTCGGTGAAGAATATTCCGCGGGTCTCCAACGGCCTCGGCGTGTCGATCCTGTCGACCCCGAAGGGCGTCATGGCCGACCACGAAGCGCGGGAACAGAATGTCGGCGGCGAGGTTTTGTGCCGCATCTTCTGATGCATGGCGCACACTCGACGGCTGAAGAACGGACAGGTTGAGAACAATGTCTCGTATTGGCAAGAAACCGGTAGCGGTTCCCGGCGGGGTCACTGCGAATATCGACGGGCAGATGGTGTCCGTGAAGGGTCCGAAGGGCGAATTGTCCTTCGCCGTGAGCGACCTCTGCTCGGTCGAGATGGGCGACGACGGCATTGCCGTGCAGCCGCGCGACGCCGAAGATCAGAAGTCCCGCGCTATGTGGGGCATGTCGCGGACGATGATCGCGAATATCCTGACCGGCGTGTCGGAAGGGTTCACCAAGAACCTGGAGATCACCGGTGTCGGTTACCGCGCCGCCGTCCAGGGCAAGAACCTGCAGCTCGCGCTCGGTTTCAGCCACGATGTGCTCTATCCGATCCCGGAAGGCATCCAGATCGCCTGCGCCAAGCCGACGGAGATCTCGGTCACGGGTATCGACAAGCAGCGTGTTGGACAGGTTGCGGCCGAGATCCGCAAGTTCCGTCCGCCGGAGCCCTACAAGGGCAAGGGCGTTCGCTATGCGGGCGAATACATCGTCCGTAAGGAAGGCAAGAAGAAGTAACGGGTGCGGATCATGGCCAATAACAAATTCTCTCGGCGCCGCGATCGCGTTCGGCGCAAACTGGTAAAGGTCGGAAACGGTCGGGTTCGCCTGAGTGTTCACCGGTCTTCCAAGAACATCTATGCGCAGGTCATCGACGACGTTGCGGGGCGCACCATTGCGTCCGCCTCGACGCTCGAAAAGAGCCTGCGGGAATCGCTGAAGACCGGCGCCGACAGTGCCGCGGCTGCGGCGGTTGGCAAGCTGGTTGCCGAGCGGGCAGGGGAAGCCGGTGTCAAGCAGGTCGTTTTCGACCGCGGTGGCCGCATCTACCATGGCCGCATCAAGGCGCTCGCCGACGCCGCGCGTGAAGCCGGCCTGGACTTCTAGGGTTTCGGCATAGCCGATCAGAACGACGGAAGAATTCGATGGCAAGACAGGACAATCGGGACAGCCGCGACGATCGCGATAGCGAATTCGTTGACAAGCTCGTTCACATCAACCGTGTGGCCAAGGTGGTGAAGGGCGGTCGGCGTTTCGGCTTTGCCGCACTCGTCGTCGTCGGCGACCAGAAGGGCCGTGTCGGTTTCGGTCACGGTAAGGCGCGTGAAGTGCCGGAAGCGATCCGCAAGGCGACGGAAGCCGCCAAGCGGACGATGATCCGTGTTCCGCTGCGCGAAGGCCGTACGCTGCATCACGACGTCGAGGGCCGTCATGGCGCCGGTCGCGTGATCCTGCGCGCCGCCCCTCCGGGCACCGGCATCATCGCCGGCGGTCCGATGCGTGCCGTCTTCGAAACGCTGGGTATGCAGGACGTCGTGGCGAAGTCGCTCGGCACCTCCAACCCGTACAACATGGTCCGCGCCACCTTCGATGCCCTCGCCAACGAGGACAGCCCGCGTTCGGTGGCCGCGCGTCGCGGTCTCAAGGTCTCGGCCTTGCAGGCTCGCCGTCGTGACCTGGTCGATACCACCGTCGAGGGTTGATCCGAACACTCGGCGTCACCAGTTTATCGGGGAACGAGCCAATGGCTGAGAACAAGAAAACCGTTACGGTCGAGCAGATCGGCAGCCCGATCCGCCGTCCGAAGGACCAGCGCGCGACCCTCGTCGGCCTTGGTCTGAACAAGATGCATCGCCGGCGTACGCTGGTCGATACGCCCGAGGTGCGCGGCATGATCGCCAAGGTGCAGCACCTGGTGCGGGTCGTGGAATAATCGCCGCAGGCAGGCAGGATTAGAACGATGAAGCTCAACGATCTGAGAGACAACGAAGGCGCGGCCAAGACCGGCAAGCGCATCGGCCGCGGCTACGGCTCGGGCAAGGGCAAGACCGGCGGACGCGGCGTCAAGGGCCAGAAGTCCCGTACCGGTGTGGCCATCAAGGGCTTCGAGGGCGGCCAGATGCCGTTGCATCGTCGCCTGCCGAAGCGCGGTTTCAACAACATTTTCGCCAAGTCCTTCAACGTGGTCAGCATCGGCCGCGTTCAGCAGGCGATCGATGCGGGCAAGCTCGATGCCAAGGCCGTTGTGACGGCCGAGGCGCTCAAGGCTGCCGGTGTCGTGCGTCGCCTCAAGGACGGTGTTCGCCTGCTCGCCGACGGCGAGATCAAGGCGGCGGTGACCTTCGAAATCGCCGGGGCCTCCAAGGCGGCCATCGATGCGGTCGAGAAGGCCGGCGGCAAGGTTACGGTTGCCACTGTCGAATCGGCGGAGTAACCGTTCGGCCGCGGTGGACCCGTGCAACGACCATCGCTTCATCGTTAAGCGGAGACGGACATGGCATCGGCGGCAGAGCAACTTGCAGCGAACATCAACTTTGGCGCGTTCGCCAAGGCGGAAGATCTCAAGAAGCGCATCTGGTTCACACTGGGTGCGCTGATTGTCTATCGGCTGGGTACTTACCTGCCGCTGCCGGGCATCAACCCGGATGCGCTGCAGCAGGCGTTCCAGGCCAACCAGTCCGGCATCCTCGGAATGGTCAACATGTTCTCCGGTGGCGCGGTCGGCCGTATGGCGATCTTTGCGCTCGGGATCATGCCCTACATCTCGGCTTCGATCATCATTCAGCTGCTGACCAGCGTGGTTCCCTCGCTCGAGCAGTTGAAGAAGGAAGGCGAGCAGGGCCGCAAGACTATCAACCAGTACACCCGCTACGGTACGGTCGTTCTGTCGGTTTTCCAGGCGTATGGCATTGCGGTCGGTCTGGAGGGCGCAGGGCAGATCGTGGCCGATCCGGGCTGGTTCTTCCGCGTTTCGACGGTCATTACGTTGACCGGCGGCACCATGTTCCTGATGTGGCTCGGCGAGCAGATCACCTCGCGCGGCATCGGCAACGGCATTTCTCTGATCATCTTCTCGGGCATCGTGGCCGGTCTGCCGGGCGCGCTTGCCGGTACGCTTGAACTCGGCCGTCAGGGTGCGCTGTCAACGGTGATCATCCTGGCGATTCTCATTCTTTCGGTCGCTGTCATCGCGTTCATCGTGTTCGTTGAGCGGGCGCAGCGCCGGCTTCTGATCCAGTATCCGAAGCGTCAGGTCGGTAACAAGATGATGGAAGGCCAGTCCTCCCATCTGCCGTTGAAACTCAATACGGCCGGCGTGATTCCACCGATCTTCGCCTCGTCGCTGCTGCTGATTCCGGCAACCGTCGCGAATTTCTCGCAGGGGCAGGGGCCCGACTGGATGGTGACGATCACGTCGCTGCTCGGCCGCGGTCAGCCGCTGTTCCTGGCGTTCTACGCGGGCCTTATCCTGTTCTTCGCCTTCTTCTACACCGCGATTGTCTTCAATCCGACGGATACCGCAGACAATCTGAAGAAGCATGGCGGCTTCATTCCGGGTATCCGCCCGGGTGAACGCACTGCACAATATATCGACTATGTGCTGACTCGGATCACCGTTATCGGTGCCATATACCTCGTAGCTGTCTGTTTGTTGCCGGAGTTCCTCATTTCGGCGACGGGCGTTCCCTTCTATTTCGGCGGCACTTCCCTGCTGATCGTCGTAAGCGTTACCATGGACACGGTGTCGCAGGTCCAGGGGCATTTGCTGGCGCATCAGTATGAAGGGCTCGTCAAGAAGGCGAAGCTGCGAGGGAGACGTAGATGAACATAATTCTTCTCGGACCTCCGGGGAGTGGCAAAGGAACCCAGGCAGTACGCCTCGTCGAGAAATTCGGAATTATCCAGTTGTCGACGGGTGAGATGCTGCGCAAGGCCGGCGCCGAAGGCACGCAGATCGGACTGCGTGCCAAGGAGGTAATGGACCGCGGCGAACTGGTTCCCGACTCGATTGTGGTGGGAATCGTCGCCGATCGGATCGCCGAGCCGGATTGTGCCAACGGATTCATCCTTGATGGGTTTCCGCGGACGATCAATCAGGCCGAATCCTTCGATCATCTGCTCGAAGATCGTGGCCTGAAGCTGGACGCGGTTGTCCTTCTCGACGTTGCCGACGAGATCCTGCTGAGCCGGATCGAGAAACGCGCGAAGGAAACCGGTGGTGCTCGTGCCGACGACAATGCCGAGACGCTGAAGAAGCGACTCGACGTCTACCACGCCCAGACCCAGCCGCTGATCGGCTTCTACCGGGAAAAGGGTGTGCTGCGGACAATCGACGGCAGCCAGGACCCGGCGACCGTCGCCACGGAGGTCGCCGCGATTCTCGAGGCGGCGAAGGATTAACGGTTCGCGAGGAAGCTGTTGACGCGGCCCTCGTGAATCCGGTATGAACCGGCACGAATTCGCGACAAAGAAGCGGTCGGCGCCGGGAACAGTTGTGCCCGGGCCGATCGATTTGTGTTTGGTCTCGCGACACGGGAAATTAGGGGCAGCCCTGCGAAGGGGAGCCCGCGAGAGGAGAGACGAGAGTGGCTCGTATAGCTGGCGTCAATATTCCGACGAACAAGCGGGCGGTGATTGCTCTGCAGTACATTCACGGCATCGGTCCGAAGAAGGCGCAGGAAATCATCGAAAAGGTCAACATTGAGCCGCAGCGCCGGGTCAATGAGCTGTCCGACTCCGAGGTTCTACAGATCCGCGAAGTGATCGATCGTGATTTCATCGTGGAAGGCGACCTTCGTCGTGAAGTTGCCATGAACATCAAGCGGCTGATGGATCTCGGCTGCTATCGCGGTCTGCGCCATCGTCGCAGCCTGCCGGTGCGCGGTCAGCGGACCCACACCAACGCGCGGACCCGCAAGGGCCCGGCCAAGCCGATTGCCGGCAAGAAGAAGTAATTCGAAGGGTTTTCCTTTCGGTGGAGCCGCTGGAACTACGGCGGTGTAGAGATCGGAGTACATTGAAATATGGCTAAGGACGCGCAGCGTATTCGCCGACGCGAACGTAAGAACATCACATCGGGCGTGGCCCATGTGAGCTCGACGTTCAACAACACCATGATCACCATCACCGACGCGCAGGGCAATGCGATTTCCTGGGCGACGGCCGGTGGAATGGGTTTCAAGGGCTCGCGCAAGTCGACCCCGTATGCTGCCCAGCTTGCTGCCGAAAGCGCCGCCAAGAAGGCGATGGAACACGGCATGAAGACCCTTGAGGTCGAAGTGCGCGGCCCGGGTTCGGGTCGTGAGTCGGCGCTGCGGGCGCTGCAGGCCGCTGGCTTCACGATCACGTCGATCCGTGACGTCACGCCGATCCCGCACAATGGCTGCCGGCCGCGCAAGCGTCGCCGCGTCTAACGGTTTTGGGTCGCGGGGGTTCAGGGACTCCCGCTCACGGCGTGAGCCGGTGCGTATCGACCGCGGCGGGTCTGGTTCGGCACCGGTGGGGCCTCATCGATAGTTCAGAAAGGGTATGATCGTGGTCATCCAGAAAAACTGGCAGGAATTGATCAAGCCCAACAAGCTCGACGTTAAGCCGGGGTTCGATCCGAAGCGGACCGCGACGATCGTCGCCGAGCCGCTCGAACGCGGTTTTGGTCTGACGCTCGGCAATGCGCTGCGCCGGATCCTTCTTTCGTCGCTGCAGGGTGCGGCCGTTACGGCCGTTCAGATTGACGGCGTTCTGCACGAGTTCTCGTCGATCGCGGGCGTTCGCGAAGACGTCACGGACATCATCCTCAACGTCAAGGAAGTCGCGCTGAAGATGGTCGGTGACGGCCCGAAGCGCATGACGCTGCGCAAGCAGGGTCCGGGCACCGTCGTTGCCGGCGATATCCAGGTGATCGGCGATATCGAGGTGCTCAATCCCGAGCTGGTGCTGTGCACTCTCGACGATGGCGCCGAGATCCGCATGGAATTCACGGTCGACACCGGCAAGGGCTATGTCACCGCGGATCGCAACCGGCCGGAAGACGCGCCGGTCGGCCTGATCCCCGTCGACTCGCTGTATTCGCCGGTTCGCAAGGTTTCGTATCGTATCGAGAACACCCGTGAGGGCCAGGTTCTCGATTACGACAAGCTGACGCTGACGGTGGAAACGGACGGCTCGATCTCGCCGGAAGACGCGGTCGCTTATGCGGCGCGGATCCTGCAGGATCAGCTCTCGATCTTCGTCAACTTCGAAGAGCCGAGCAAGGAAGTGAAGGAAGAGCAGGTTCCCGAGCTCGCCTTCAACCCGGCGCTGCTCAAGAAGGTGGACGAGCTCGAACTGTCGGTGCGTTCGGCGAACTGCCTGAAGAACGACAACATCGTCTATATCGGCGACCTGATCCAGAAGTCCGAGGCGGAAATGCTCCGCACCCCGAACTTCGGCCGCAAGTCGCTGAATGAGATCAAGGAAGTTCTGGCGCAGATGGGCCTCCATCTGGGTATGGAAGTCGCCAACTGGCCGCCGGAGAACATCGAAGAGCTCGCGAAGCGTTACGAGGATCACCATTATTGATCCCGCACGTCTAGCGGATTGAGGGTAACTGGGCCGGTCGCTGAACGGGGCGCCGGAGAAGAAGAAGAGGAACAGAGCCATGCGCCACGCCAATCGAGGCCGCAAGCTCAATCGGACCGCGAGCCATCGCAAGGCGATGTTTGCCAACATGGCCGCGTCGCTGATCAAGCATGAGCAGATCGTGACCACCCTGCCGAAGGCGAAGGAACTGCGTCCGATCGTCGAGAAGCTCGTGACGCTCGCCAAGCGCGGCGACCTGCATGCCCGCCGTCAGGCGGTCAGCCGGACCCGCGACGAAGCGATGGTCAAGAAGCTGTTCGACGTTCTCGGCCCGCGCTACGCCGAACGTGAAGGCGGTTACATCCGCGTTCTCAAGGCGGGCTTCCGCTACGGCGACAACGCGCCGATGGCCGTGATCGAGTTCGTCGATCGCGATCCGGAGGCCAAGGGTCTCGACTCGGGTCCGACTGCCGAAGCTGTCGCCGAAGAAGAAGCCGCGTAATCGGGCTGTTCGGCTTCGCCGACGAGCCTGCGCTGGAAATGAATTCGCCGCCGTCCCGGGCTGTCCGGGGCGGCGGCGTTTTGCGTTCGTGAAAGCGTTTTTCCGCGGCAGCTATTTGAAAGCCTTGCCGTCCCAGCGGATGATGAATTCGCGGAAGTCGTGTGTCATCGTCTTGATGTTCGGCGGGGATTCATCGTCGACCTCGACGCCGATGCTGAGCGCCTCGTCGACCTTTTTCAATTTGCGCCCATCGTTCACGTAGAACAGCACGGAGCAGGCTCGCACGCCGCAAAAACCGCTGCGGGTCATCTCGCCGGTGCATTCGATGCCGCCGTGGTCGATGATCAGATCGGTGCGGCCATTTCCGGTCAGGTCGGTTTCAAACACGCCCTCTGCCAGCATCCTGCCGGAGCGGCCGTCGCAGGCCTCCTTGATCTGTTCCTTGATCAGCCTGACGGCATTTTTCGAATAGGCGGCGGCAGGTACGCTCGCGACGAGCGAAACAGCCAGTGCGGCGGATATCGTCTTCAGATACGAGCCCATTGCGGCCTCCCCATGAATTTCCCGCGTGATCCTATGCCCGGTTGCGGGCAAGGATCAATGCGCGAGAAGGGGAGGCGATGGTGCGCAGAGCGGCCGCGGTTCAGGCGGGAAACAGGATCCTGTCAACGCCGACCGTCTCGTGGCCACCATAGCCGTTGAAGCCGGTGGTGGTGCTGATGCCGTAGGCGCCGACCAGGCCGAATTCGAGCCAGTCGCCGGGGGCGATGTTCTCGGGCAGGGCAAGCGGCATCGGCAGGACGTCGAGCGGATCGCATGTCGGTCCATAGACGCGCCGGTCGCCGGTGGTGCCGGCGAGCGGACGGGTACCGCGCCAGGCGCGCAGCGGCACTTTCAACGGCGCGGTCATGAATTCCATCAGCCCGCCGTAAATGCCGTCGTTGAGGAATACGTCGCCGTTTTCGCGCACATGCTTGACGCGGGTGAGCAACGCCATCGCGGGGGCGGCCAGCGCGCGACCGGGCTCGCAGACGAGGCGAGTCTTGTCAGCGTCGAAGGTACGGGCGAAGGCGTGCCGGATGTCGGCGAAATAGCGGTCGAGCAGGGGGGCTTCAGTGTCGGTGTAGCGCGCGGGAAAGCCGCCGCCGACATTCAGTGTGTCCGGGGTGACGCCGGCCGCGTGGGCAACGCCGGCCGCATCGAATATGAGGCCGACGAAGGCGGCCGGGTCGGTGCACTGCGATCCGGGGTGGAAGGTCAACGCTGTGCGGAAGCCTTTAGCGGCAACCGCGCCAAGCAGGGCCTTTGCGTCGTCGGGTTCGGCGCCGAACTTCGAGCGGAAATCGTGCATGGCCATGTTGCGTACCGGGCGCAGGCGCACGGAGATTTCGATGCCGCCGGGGTCGGCGATCTGCGCGGCGATTCGTTCCAGCCCGGCGAGGTCGTCGACAACTAAATGGCGGACGCCGAACTCGGTGATGGCGCGATGGATTTCGGCGTCGGAGCGGATCGGGTTGTTGTAGTGGAGCGTGGCCGTCGGGCAGATCGAGCGGACCAGCGCCATCTCGCCCGGCGAGGCGACATCGAAGGTGGTGATGCCGGCATCGACGAAGGCATGCAGCACTTCGCGCGCGGGATTCGCCTTCACCGCATAGGTGACGAGGCCGGGGAAACCGGCGCGGAAGCGGCGCGCACTTTGTTCGGCAAAACGGCGGCTGAAACAGAACAGCGGTTCGTCCGGGCAGCGGTCGGCGATCAGCGCGCCGATATCGGTATATGTCGCTGCCAGTGCGGCGGTTTCGCTACCGGATTTCCGGCCGTCAAATGGCGTCACGGTCTTCGCGCTGCCGCTTTTTCCCATCATGTTCGTGCTCCGATTCAAAAAACAGAGTTCGAAAATGTTGGAATTTTCGGACGGTTGATAGACGCTGCATCGTCGGCTTTTTGCCGAAAGATCGGTAATATGATGGTAGAGTCGGCGAAATGACGGGTGCGACATAATGGCCAAACCAACGCAACGGGATGAAGACCTGCTGGCGCTTTTGCGCGTCAACGCGCGCGAGTCGGTCGCCGCACTGGCCCGCAAGCTGGGGCTGTCGCGCTCAACGGTGCAGGACCGTCTGCGCCGGCTGGAGGAAAGCGGCGTTATCCTCGGCTATGACGTTCGGCTTGCCGAAGACAAGCGGCCGGGCGTCAGCGCGCTGGTTCTTCTCGAAGCCGAACAGCGGACCATCGCCCGCACGATCAAGGCGCTGTGCGAGATTCCCGAAGTGGAGACGGTGTACACGGTCAGCGGCCGGTTCGACCTTGCGGTGGTGGCGGCCGCGCACACGACCGGCGATCTCGACATGGTTCTCGACCACATCGTCGGGGTCGAGGGTGTCAAGCGGGCGGAGTCGTCTGTCATACTGGCGACCAAGCTGGATCGGCGTTAAACCAGTTGGTGGGGCGACGTCGACTATCGATCAAGGACATGATGATGAAGCGAGCGGCATCCTTCGGGACGATCCTGGGCGTATTGGTGATCGGCTTTGCGATCTTCGCGTCGCCAGGCGAGGGCGCACGGGCGGAGGAGCGCGTCGTGCCGCAGTCGGCTGCGCAGATGCGACTTTCCTTTGCGCCGGTTGTCAGGAAGACCGCCCCGGCCGTCGTCAACGTCTATGCCACCCGGCTGGTGCAGCAGCGGCGGGTTTCTCCGTTCTTCGATGATCCGTTCTTCCGCCATTTCTTCGATGAGCCGGGTTTCGACAAGCCGCGCAAGCGGATGCAGAAGTCGCTCGGCTCCGGCGTCATCGTGTCGGAAGACGGCGTCATCGTGACCAATCATCACGTCATCAAGGATGCGGATACGGTGCGCGTTTCGCTCGCCGACAAGCGCGAGTTCGATTGCGAAATCGTGCTGAAGGACGAACGCACCGACCTTGCGGTGCTGCGTATCCTCGATGCAGGGCGGCAGAAGTTCCCCTTTGTCGAGGTCTCGAATTCCGACGATCTCGAAGTTGGCGATGTGGTGCTGGCGATCGGCAATCCGTTCGGTGTCGGCCAGACCGTCACGCAGGGCATCGTGTCGGCGCTTGCGCGCACCCGCGTCGGCGTCACGGACTACCAGTTCTTCATCCAGACCGACGCCGCGATCAATCCGGGCAATTCGGGCGGCGCGCTGGTAGACATGACCGGCAAGCTGGTTGGTATCAACACGGCGATCTATTCGCGCTCGGGCGGGTCGAACGGCATCGGCTTCGCCATCCCCTCCAACATGGCGCGGATCGTCATCAATGCGGGGCTTTCGGGTGGCGACACCGTCGCCCGACCGTGGCTTGGCGCGTCGCTGCAGGCGGTCAGTTCCGATATCGCGGAAAGCCTCGGCCTCAACCGGCCGCGCGGTGTTCTCGTCACGCGCGTCATCGACGGGAGCCCGGCCGCCGAAGCGGGGCTGCTGGTTGGCGATCTCATAGTCACTGTCGACGGGGTAACCATCGATGATCCCGACACCTTCGGCTATCACTTCGTCACCAAGGGTCTGCAGGGTACAGCCAAACTCGGAATCCTGCGCGACGGGCGCGGGCGCGACGTCAAGGTGCCCCTGCGGGCCGCGCCGGAAACCGTGCCGCCGGAGGAAATCACGCTGCGCGGTTACTCGCCCTTTGCCGGGGTGACGGCGGTCAATCTCTCGCCGCGACTTGCCGAGCAGCTGCACGTTGATGGGCAGGTTTCGGGTGTTGTGGTGGTCAAGGTGGCGCGTGGCTCGCCCGCCAACCGGGTCGGCATCCGGCCGGGCGATATCGTCGAGGAAATCAACGGCCGTGCGATCGACTCCACCGCTGCGCTCGCCGACATCGCCAATTCCGAGCCGCGGCTCTGGCGCTTCACGCTCGACCGCAACGGGCGCAAGGTGCGCATGGCATTTCGGGGCTAGGAAACGATGAGCGATCTGTTCGCGGCCGCCGGGCTGGACGACACCGCGCCGCGGCCGCTGGCGGATCGGCTGCGGCCGCACAAGCTCGCCGAAGTCGTCGGGCAGGAGCATCTGACCGGACCGCAGGGCACGCTGACACGCATGCTGGCGACCGGCCGGGTCGGCTCGCTCGTGTTCTGGGGGCCGCCCGGCACCGGCAAGACCACCGTCGCGCGGCTTCTTGCCGACGAGACCGATCTGCATTTCGAGCAGGCGTCGGCGATCTTTTCCGGCGTGGCGGATCTCAAGAAGCTGTTCGCGGAGGCGCGCGCGCGGCGTTCGACGGGCCAAGGGACGCTGCTGTTTGTCGACGAGATCCACCGTTTCAACAAGGCACAGCAGGATGCGTTCCTGCCGGTGACGGAAGACGGCACGGTCACGCTGGTCGGGGCGACGACGGAGAACCCGTCGTTTGAACTCAACGCGGCGCTGCTGTCGCGGGCGCATGTGATGGTCTTCAAATCGCTCGATGAGGCGGCGCTTTCAACGCTGCTCGCGCGTGCCGAAGAGAGCCAGGGTGCGCCGCTGCCGCTTGACGACGACGCCCGGCAGGCGCTGGTCTCCATGGCCGACGGCGACGGACGCGCCGTGCTCACTCTTGCCGAGGACGTCTGGCGGGCGGCGCAGGAGGGCGAAGTGTTTGACCGCGCCGCGCTTGGCGAGATCGTGCAGCGGCGTGCTCCGATCTACGACAAGGGCGACGACGGCCACTACAATCTGATTTCGGCCCTGCACAAGAGTCTGCGCGGGTCCGATCCAGATGCCGCGCTCTACTATCTCGCGCGCATGCTGGTGGCGGGCGAAAATCCGCTCTACATCGCGCGCCGTGTGGTGCGGGCCGCGGTCGAGGATATCGGCATGGCCGATCCGCAGGCGTTGGTGATCGCCAATGCGGCGAAGGAGGCGTTCGATTTTCTTGGGCCCCCGGAAGGCGAACTGGCGCTCGCGCAGGCAGTTGTCTATGTCGCCACGGCGCCGAAGTCGAACGCGCTTTATTCGGCGTTCAAGGGCGCGATGCGACTTGCCAAGGAAACCGGCTCGCCGATGCCGCCGAAGGTCATCCTCAACGCGCCGACCAAGCTGATGAAGTCGGAAGGCTATGGCGACGGCTATCGCTACGACCACGACGAGCCCGATGCCTTTTCCGGCCAGAACTACTTTCCGGACGCGCTGGGACGGCAGACGTTCTACGATCCGGTCGACCGCGGGTTCGAGCGGGAGATCAAGAAACGCCTCGACTATTGGGCGCGGCTGCGGGCGCAACGCGGCTAGTCGTTTTGGGTACTGGTATTTTAAGACTCTCTAATATATAAGCGCGCCATAGACATTCTCGCGAACCAGACGACCCGGGACCTCGGACATGCAGTATCTCGACGGTATTTCTCTTTCTATGGTGCTGTTGATAACCGTTCTTCTCGGTTTTGCGCCGTTCTTTCCCGAGCCGCATATCGTTGAAAAGGTTCGCATGTTGATGCATGGGCAGCTGAAGCGGCCGCTCGATATCTTCGATCTGTTCTGGCATACATGGCCGTTCGTCCTGCTCGTTCTCAAGCTGATCCGGATGAAGCAGACCGGCGCGTTCTGAGCGACGGGTGCACAGCGTTTTTCACCGAAAAAGGCTTTGTTTGCCGGTTTTCGCGCGCCTTTTGCCGTGAAAATTGGCTATAGGTGTCGGGAACGCGTTCAAACTCGGAATTCCCATGAAGCACCTCTTGCTGGTCGCCGTCGGTGGCGGGGTCGGAGCGGCCTGCCGCCATCTGGTCAACATGGCGACGCTGAAACTCATCGGCGCGGGCTTTCCCTGGGGTACGCTGACGGTCAACATCGTCGGCTCGTTCGCGATGGGGCTGTTCGTCGAGTTTCTGGCGTTGAAGCTGAATGCTTCGGCGGATCTGCGCCTTTTGATCGCGACGGGCTTTCTCGGCGGCTTCACGACGTTTTCGGCGTTCTCGCTCGATACCGCGGTGATGATCGAGCGCGGCGACATGGCGCTGGCGGCGCTCTATATCGGCGTGTCGGTGATCGGCGCGATCGGCGGATTGTTCGCCGGGTTGTCGCTGGCGCGCAGCGTTCTCATCTGAGGCAGGACACGGGGATCCGGCGGCGCCGGGCATTGCAGGAGAGGGCCGGGAACCCCGGCTGACGGAATGAGCAGCGTACAAACACTCGAAGTCACCCGCGACGAAGCGGGCATGCGTCTCGACCGGTGGTTCAAAAGCCGGTTTCCGGGGCTGAGCTTCGTGCAGCTTCAAAAATTGCTGCGCTCCGGCCAGGTCCGCGTCGATGGCGGGCGGGCTAAGACCGACACGCGGCTTGCCGCCGGACAATCAGTGCGCATTCCCCCGACCGTCGGCAGTGACGCCGACAAGCCGGTGAAACCGAAATCTCCGCTTGCCGGCGGCAATGGCGATCGCGCGGCGCTTGAAGCGATGATCCTCTACGAGGACGATGCGGTGATGGTCCTCAACAAGCCCGCCGGGCTCGCCGTTCAGGGCGGATCGGGGCTGACGCGCCATGTCGACGGCATGCTCGATTCGATGCGCAGCAAGGACGGACAGAAACCGCGCCTTGTGCACCGGCTCGACCGGGATACATCGGGGGTCCTCTTGATCGCCAAGACGCGCAAGGCCGCACAGGCGCTGGCCAAGAGCTTCCGCGCGCGTACCACGCGCAAGATCTACTGGGCGCTGGTGCAGGGTGTGCCGAAGCCGAAGCAGGGGCGCATCTCGACCTATCTCGCGCGCGAGGAAGAAAACGAGCGCATGCGCGTCGCGCATCACGGCGAGGACGGCGCGAGCCACGCTGTCTCGAACTATTCCGTCGTCGACCAGGTCGGGCAGAACATCGCCTGGCTGACGCTGAAGCCTGTTACGGGGCGGACGCACCAGCTGCGCGCCCATTGCGCCCATATCCGCCACCCGATCATCGGCGACCCGAAATACTTCAACACAGAAAACTGGGAACTGCCCGGCGGGATCCAGAACAAGCTGCATCTGCATGCGCGCCGTCTGGTGCTGCCGCATCCGTCAGGCGGGACCATCGACGTTACCGCGCCGCTGCCGCCGCACATGAAGCAGAGTTGGAACCTTCTCGGATTCGATACCAGCGCCTATGATCCCTCCGAGGATGACGACTAGAACGGCAACCGAGCCGGTGGCCGGCTGCAAAGGGAAGGGGCAATGACCGATCTCGGTTTCGGCGCGACACTGACCATTGCCATGGTGATTGCGATCGCCGCGCTGATCGGCGCGGCCATGCTCGCCCGCCGGCAGCAGAAGCGCATGAATGCGGCTGCAGGCAGCGGCGATCTCGCGCAGGCGCTCGGCGATCTGGCCGGCGAGCTGAAACGCTCCAACGATCTCATCGAGGCGCATATCGAGGACCACGAGGCGCGGCTGCACCGGCTTGAGACGGAACGTGCGGCAAAGGACGCCGGCCAAGAAGGTTGAGCTTCGCGGACGCGAGCGCCATATGAAGGACTTCTGATCGGCGCGGGCCCCCCGCCGCGCCCTGACCTTGTTTCGGAAAAGAGATTTCCTCCCATGTATCTGGTGATCTTCGATTGCGATGGCACTCTGGTCGATTCCCAAAACATCATTGCCGCAGCGATGGGACGAGCCTTCAGCGCGGTCGGGCGCGAAACCCCGCACCGTTCGGAGCTTTTGTCGATTGTCGGGCTGTCGCTGCCGCACGCAATGAGCCGGCTTCTGGGCGAGGCAGCGACGCCGGAGGCGGTCGAGGCGCTGATCGGCGAGTACAAGCAGGCGTTTTTCGCGCTGCGCTCCGAGCCGGATCACCACGAGCCACTTTATCCGGGCACGCTCGATGCGCTTGCCGAACTGGCCGGGGACGACAATGCGCTGTTCGGCATGGCGACGGGCAAGTCGCGGCGCGGCGTCGAGTCGATCCTGAAAGTGCATGATTTCGGCATTTCCTTCGCGACCATCCAGACCGCCGACGATGCGGCCTCGAAACCGCATCCCGAAATGATTTACAGAGCGCTGTCGGAGACCGGTGTCGAGCCGTCGCGGGCGGTGATGGTCGGCGACACCAGCTTCGACATGGAGATGGCGCGCGCCGCCGGCATCGAAGCGATCGGTGTGTCCTGGGGCTATCATCCGGTTGCCGCGCTGCACGACGCCGGCGCCTGCTGCGTGCTCGACGATTTTGCCGAACTGCCGGCGATGGTGCGCCGCGCGGTCGGACTTGAAGGACAGAAGTGATGCGCGATCTGCTCGAAGAGGGGCCGTCGCCCGAGGATGCTCACGCCAAGGCGCAGGCGCATGCCCGCAAGGCGCTGCCGAAGCGCTTCTACAAGAGCGTGACGGTCGAGGCTTGCGAAAACGGTTTCACGGTGCTGCTTGACGGGCGCAGCGTGCGCACGCCGGCGAAGACCCTGATCGAGGTTCCGACGAAGGATCTGGCCGACGCGATGGCGGCTGAGTGGGCCGCGCAGGGCGAGAAAATCGACCCGGCGAAGATGCCGGTGACGCGACTGGTCAATTCCGCGCTCGATGGCGTTTCCGTGCAGATCGAGGCGGTGCGCGCGGAAATCGTCAAATATGCCGGCAGCGATCTGGTCTGCTACCGCGCAGATGGACCCGACAGTCTCGTTGAGGCGCAGTGTGCGGCCTGGGATCCGGTTGTTGCCTTTGCCGCCGACAGGCTGGGTGCGCGCTTCGAGCTGGCCGGCGGAATCGCCCACGTCCAGCAGGCGGACGAGGCGCTTGCTGCCGTTGCGGGCTCGGTTGCCGAATTCGATCTGTTCCGGCTTTCCGCGCTTCATGTGATTACGACGCTGACCGGCTCGGCGCTGATCGCGCTGGCGCTGGCGCAGGGGGTGCTGACGGCAGAAGCCGCGTTTAACGCCGCCCATGTGGACGAGCTCTGGAACGCGGAGCGCTGGGGTTCGGTGCCGGAAGCGGAAGCGCAGCGCGCCACGCGCCACGCCGAAATGATGGCGGCCGCGCGGGTCATTCTCGGTCGCGTACCGTAGTTCTTCCCGCGTTTCAACGGCCAATTTCCGGGTATTAGCCGCACGTCGACTTTGCCGGCGCATGAGCCCATGCTAAAGCCTGACCCAAATGAACCGGTGAATGGATTGCCGCGATGAAAGAAATTTTGGCCGAACTGGAAAAACGCCGCTCGATCGCCCGTCTGGGCGGGGGCGAAAAGCGCATTGAGGCGCAGCACAAGCGCGGCAAGCTGACGGCGCGCGAACGGCTCGAGATTCTGCTCGATCCGGGCTCGTTCGAAGAGATCGACATGTTCGTCGAACACCGCTGCACCGATTTCGGCATGGACGGCCAGAAGATCCCGGGCGACGGTGTCGTCACCGGCTCCGGCACGATCAACGGCCGCACGGTCTATGTGTTCGCCAAGGACTTCACCGTGTTTGGCGGTTCGCTGTCCGAGACCCATGCGGCGAAGATCACCAAGGTCCAGGATATGGCGCTGCGCAACCGCGCGCCGATCATTGGCCTGTTCGACGCCGGCGGCGCGCGCATTCAGGAAGGCGTGGCAGCGCTCGGCGGTTACGGCGAGGTGTTCCAGCGCAACGTGCTTGCGTCCGGCGTCATCCCGCAGATTTCGGTGATCATGGGCCAGTGCGCTGGCGGTGACGTCTATTCGCCGGCGATGACCGACTTCATCTTCATGGTGCGCGACACCAGCTACATGTTCGTCACCGGCCCGGATGTGGTGAAGACCGTCACCAACGAGACGGTGACGGCGGAAGAGCTCGGTGGCGCCTCGATCCACACCACCAAGTCGTCGATTGCCGACGGCGCGTTCGAGAACGATGTCGAGTGCCTGCTGCAGATGCGCCGGCTGATCGACCATCTGCCGATGAACAACAAGGCGCCGCTGCCGGAGATCGAGTGCTATCACGATCACGATGCCGAGGATCATTCGCTCGACACGCTGATCCCGGACAATCCGAACAAGCCCTACGACATCAAGGAACTGATCCTGAAAACGGTCGACGAGGGCGATTTCTTCGAGATCCAGCCGTCGTTCGCCAAGAATATCGTCACCGGTTTCGGCCGGGTCGAGGGCCGCACGGTGGGCATCGTCGCGAACCAGCCGATGGTTCTGGCCGGCGTGCTCGACAGCGATGCCAGCCGCAAGGCCGCCCGCTTCGTGCGCTTCTGCGACTGCTTCAACATCCCGATCGTCACCTTCGTCGACGTGCCGGGCTTCCTGCCGGGCACCGCGCAGGAATATGGCGGCCTGATCAAGCACGGCGCCAAGCTGCTGTTTGCCTACGCGGAAGCCACGGTGCCGAAAATCACCGTGATTACCCGCAAGGCCTATGGCGGCGCCTATGACGTTATGTCCTCGAAGCACATCCGCGGCGACATCAACTACGCCTGGCCGACGGCCGAGGTCGCGGTGATGGGCTCGAAAGGCGCGGCTGAAATCCTCTATCGCGCCGAACTCGGCGACGCCGAGAAGATCCAGAAGCGGGTCAAGGACTACGAGGATCGTTTCGCCAACCCGTTCGTCGCCGCCGAGCGCGGTTACATCGACGAGGTGATCATGCCGCATTCGACGCGCCGCCGGCTCGCCCGGGCGCTGCGATTGCTGCGCGACAAGACCGAAGAGAATCCTTGGAAGAAGCACGACAATATCCCGCTCTAGGGGCGGGAACGGGCGTCGTTCAAAGGCGCCTTGTCGTGCCATTCCGGTCGATGAGTAAAACCACCGTGCCTCTTGCCGATTCGGCGATGGGCGCGGTGTTTTCGTTTGTGCGACCAACGGCCAAAAGCTTTGACTGACAATAATCTGCGAAAAGTCGTCGCATTCGTTCCGGTGCGAACAAATTCTGATATACTGATACGTCAGCGCAAAGCCGGGGAACGCGGGCGCTGATCACAAGAGCGGCAAAAGCCGCCGTGGGATACCGGAGGCGGGTAGAGCCGCCGGAGGAAACCTAGTCGAGGGGGAAACGGGTCTGCATGGCCGAAAATTCCAAGGATGATGCCGCCGAAAACGGTTCAGCGGCAGCGGTCGGTGCGACGGGTAATCCGTCGAACAGGCTTCCCTGCGAAACAATCACGATGCCGGTGGATGCGCTGGAGCGCTTCGTCAGTTCGTTCGAGCGGACGGCGCGGCGTTGGGAATACATCGTCTACCCGGGCATCGCGCTGGTTTTCTGTCTGATGGGTTACGGCTTCTATCTTGTCTACAGCCTGACCTATGACATCCGCATGATTGCCGACCGCTTCGACCCGAAGATGGGCGTCCACATGGCACACCTGACGGAAAGCATGCAGACGCTGACCAGCAGCATCGAGGATATGACCGTCCGCGTGGCGACGATTTCCACCAATATGGAAACGATGAACGCCAAGATGGATCATCTGGAAAACATGACGCCGATCGCCAAGGATATGGCCTATATCAGCGCGCAGATGAAATATCTCAAGCAGATGGAAGGCATCCAGACGCGGGTCACGACCATTGCGGGTGAAATGTCGTCGATGAACACAAAGATCGGCACCATCACCGCCGATATGGGGCGGATGCGCTGGGACATGGCGCAGATGAACCGCAACGTGTCGCGGCCGATGAATTTCATGAACTCGTTCATGCCCTGGTGACGGGAAGCCTCCGAAGCGACACCGAAAAGCCTCTCCTTCAGGCGATATCCTTCGTTGATTTCGATCTATCCGATTAACTTCTTGGGAAGTCTCGACCGATACCCTCAACCCTGAGCGATTCGCGTTAAGGGGGTTCGGTAATGGCTGCTCGTGAATTTGAGTCCATGGTCGAGGCGATCCGGCTGAAAAGGCGGATGACGACGGAAGACGTTTTCGCGCTACGCCGCGCTGTTTATCCCGACGGCATCGTCGATGTGCGTGAAGCGCTGGCGCTGTTCCGCCTCAATGACGATTGTGAGGCCGCGACACCGGCCTGGACCGAACTCTTCATCGAAGCGCAAGCCGATTTCATCGTCCATCAGGCTGAGCCGCGCGGCTATGTCAGTCGCGATAATGCCGACTGGCTGATCGCCCAGGTCGGGCGCGATGGCGTGGTTGATACGGCACGCGAGCTGGAACTTCTGGTCAAGGTGCTGGAAGCCGCCAAGGACGTGCCGCAGCGCCTCGTCGGCTTCACGCTCGAACAAGTGGAAGCGGCGGTGCTCGAGGGGCGGGGTGTTCTTGCCCGTGGCGGCACGCTGGTTCCCGGCGCTATCGGCGAGGCGGAGACGGCGATGCTGCGCCGTATCCTCTATGCCTATGGCGGCAGCGGCGCGGTGGCGATCACCCGGACCGAGGCCGAAATTCTGTTCAATCTCAATGATGCGACCATCGAGGCGGACAACGCGCCGGCGTGGTCGGATCTGTTCGTCAAGGCAATCGCCAGCCATTTGCTGGCCGCGCAAGGGTTCCGCGTGCCGAGCCGCAACGAGGCGCTCCGCCGTGCGGCCTGGCTCGACAGCCCGACCGGGCTGGACTGGGACGGCCTGTCGGCCGGCTCAATCGGCAGTGCCCTGCTGAACGGCCTGAAGGGCGTCTTCGAACCCACTCTCGGGGAGCGGGTGGAAGCGGCCTATGCGGCCCGCAATGCGGATTTCGAGGCCCAACAGAGTGAGTCCGAGCGCATCGACGGCGATGAGGCGCTGTGGGTCGTCAGCCGGATCGGGCGCGACGGCACTCTGCACGAGAATGAAAAGGCGCTGCTTGCGTTCCTTCGTGCGGAAGCCTCGCACATCGATCCGAAACTGCTGGACCTCATCCGCGACGCGGCCTGAGCAGGTCATTTTTCGCCGCCGTTTACCGAACTGAGCCGGGAAAGCGATATCCGCCGTTCGACTGAGTTGCCGGGCGGCGCACAAGACCGTACAACGACCCGCAGAAACAGTTCTGCGGGACGGGCCTCATGTTCAAGAAAATCCTTATTGCCAATCGCGGTGAAATTGCCTGCCGTGTGATCAAGACCTGTCGCAAGATGGGCATCAAGACGGTGGCGGTCTATTCGGATGCGGACAAGGATGCGCTGCATGTCGATATGGCGGATGAAGCCGTGCATATCGGCCCGCCGGCCGCAGCCGAGTCCTACCTGATCGCCGACAAGATCATCGCGGCCTGCAAGGAGACCGGCGCCGAGGCCGTGCACCCGGGTTACGGCTTCCTGTCGGAACGGGCGTCGTTTCCGGAGCAGCTCGCCGCCGAAGGGATCGTCTTCATCGGTCCGAACCCGCGCGCGATCGAGGCGATGGGTGACAAGATCACCTCGAAGAAATTCGCCGCCGAAGCCGGTGTCTCGACCGTTCCCGGCAATATGGGTCTGATCGACAGCTCGGAAGAAGCGGTGAAGATCGCCGGCGAGATCGGCTATCCGGTGATGATCAAGGCCTCGGCCGGCGGCGGCGGCAAGGGCATGCGTATCGCCTGGAACCCCGAGGAGGCAGCCGAAGGCTTCACCCGCGCCCGCTCAGAAGCCGCGTCGTCCTTCGGTGACGACCGCATCTTCATCGAAAAGTTCATCGTCAATCCGCGCCACATCGAAATCCAGGTGCTCGGCGACAAGCACGGCAACGTGGTCTATCTGGGTGAGCGCGAATGCTCTATCCAGCGCCGCAATCAGAAGGTCATCGAAGAGGCGCCGTCGCCGCTGCTCGACGAAGCGACCCGCCGCCTGATGGGCGAGCAGGCCGTCGCGCTGGCCAAGGCCGTGGATTACGACTCTGCCGGCACGGTCGAATTCGTCGCCGGTCAGGACAAGAGCTTCTTCTTCCTTGAGATGAACACCCGCCTGCAGGTGGAGCATCCGGTCACCGAACTGATCACCGGCGTCGACCTGGTCGAGCAGATGATTCGCTCCGCCGCCGGCGAGAAGCTCGAACTCGGTCAGGACGACATCAAGTTGAACGGCTGGGCGGTGGAGAGCCGCGTCTACGCCGAGGATCCGTACCGCAACTTCCTGCCGTCGATCGGCCGCCTGGTGCGCTGCCGTCCGCCGGTCGAATCGACCGAAGACGGTGTCACCGTCCGCGTCGATACGGGCGTCGAGGAGGGGTCGGAAATCTCGATGTTCTACGATCCGATGATCGCCAAGCTGGTGACGCACGCGCCGACGCGGGAAGAGGCGATCTCGGCGCAGGCGGATGCGCTCGACGCCTATCTGATCGACGGTATCGAGCACAATATCCCGTTCCTGACGGCGCTGATGCAGCATCCGCGCTGGATCGAGGGCGCGCTGTCGACCGGCTTCATCGCCGAGGAGTATCCCGACGGCTTCCTCGGTATGGAGCAGAGCGCGGAAGCCAAACAGGTTCTGGCGTCGGTGGCGCTGGCCATCGAACTGATCCGCAAGGACCGTCTCGACCGTCTGCCCGGCCGTCTGCGGCCGCATTCGGGCCATGTCGCCGAAAAGTGGGCCGTGTCGCTCGAACGTGACGTGAAAGAGCTGGAACCGGGTCAGTCGCACCATGAAAAGGATTATCTGCCGGTCGAACTGGTGGTCGATTTCGTATCGATCCCGACCGAGCTCGAAGTTCGCTTCGAGGGCAGCGACGAGACCGTGACGGTGGCCTCGGACTGGATGCCGGGCGAGGCGCTCTGGCAGGGCCAGGTCGGCGATCGTCAGGTGACCGTTCAGGTCCGCCCGGTCGAGAATGGCGTGCGCCTGTCCTGGCAGGGATTGACGGCCAAGGCGCGCGTGCTGAGCCCGCGCATTGCCGCTCTCGACGCGCTGATGCCGATCAAGCTGCCGCCGGATACCTCGAAGATGCTGCTGTGCCCGATGCCGGGTCTGGTCGTGTCGATTGCGGTGACCGAAGGCCAGGAGGTCAAGGCGGGCGAGACGCTTGCCGTCGTCGAAGCCATGAAGATGGAAAACGTGCTGCGCGCCGAACGCGATCTGGTCGTGGCAAAGGTCAATGCGGCGCCGGGCGACAGCCTTGCCGTCGACGCCATGATCATGGAATTCGAGTAGGCGGGAACGGCTTGAAGATCGGGTGAGGGCGCCGATGCGCGCGGTTCATGTGATCGTTACCGGACGGGTTCAGGGCGTTGGCTACCGGGCCTGGTGCGCGGGACGGGCGAAGGCGCTCGGGCTCGGCGGCTGGGTGCGAAATCGCCGTTCCGGCGAGGTCGAGGCGGCGTTTTCGGGTCCCGACGACGCGGTTGCCGCCATTCTTGAAGCGTGCGAGCGCGGACCGGCGCTGGCGCGCGTCGATGCGGTGCGCATCATCTCCGACGCGCCAACCCTCTCGGCAACCACTTTCGATGTGCTGGCGACGCTCTGAGACGCCGATAGAGGCTGTTCAGTCGCGCCCGAGGTCCATGTCGGCGACGCGGACCCGGTCGGCGTCGCGGATCATGTCGTCGGCGGTGATCAGACGACCGTAGCGGTTCTTGATGTAGGCCTCGAGCATTTGCCGGTTGCGCTGCAGACGGTTCTTGTTGGCGAACTTCTTCTCGAGCGGCACGCGCTTGTAGGTGTACCAGACGGCAAGCCCGATCAAGAGCGGCCAGAAGAAGGCTCCGAGCACGATCGCGGCAATGGTGAAGGCACCGCCGCCGGCAAGGCAGCCGCGCGATTTCTTCGGCGGCCTGTTGTCCTTTTCCCGAACTTCCTCGACTTCCTGGCTCGAATAATTGTTCACCAGCAAGGGCAGGTCTTTGTCCTTCTTGGCCTCGTGTAGGTAGAAAACCTCGACGTCGTGACCGTCGCGCATCTCCAGATCCACGCCGGTCAGGCGAACGGGAACCTCCGGGTCGCCGGGAACCGTCAGAAAGAACAGCTTCAGCGGCCCCTTGTCGGGGAAAAGCTGATAGCCGCGCACGATGCCGCGGACGGAGTAGACGTAGTCGGATGCCGCCATGACCTCACTCGGTGTTCGTTGCTTCTTCCATATTGGCCAGCAGCGGGGGGACTGCAACCGTTTCGCCGAAAAGCTCCTCGAACTCGCGACGCAGGATCATGTCTACTTCAGCCAGGGTTACGGGAATGCCAAGGTCGACGAGGCTGGTGACGCCGTGCTCGCGAATTCCACAGGGGATGATTCCCGAGAAATGGTCGAGTTCCGGTTCAACGTTGAGCGAGATACCGTGAAAGCTGACCCAGCGTCGCAGGCGAATGCCGATTGCCGCGATCTTGTCTTCGACCGCCACGCCCTTGTCGGGCCGGCGGACCCAGACGCCGACGCGGTCGTCACGGCGTTCGCCGCGCACGTGATACTGCCACAGGGTGCGAATCAGCCATTCCTCGAGCGCGACGACGAAGGCGCGCACATCCGGGCGACGGCGCTTCAGATCGAGCATGACATAGGCGACCCGCTGTCCGGGGCCGTGATAGGTGTACTGGCCGCCGCGCCCTGTCTGGTAGACGGGGAAGCGATCCGGTGCGACGAGGTCGCCCGGATCGGCGCTGGTGCCGGCGGTATAGAGCGGCGGGTGTTCGAGCAGCCAGACGCATTCCGCCGCCGTGCCGTCCGCAATCGCGGCGACACGGGCTTCCATCGCGGCAACGGCTTCAGGGTAGGGGATGAGCGCGTCGGAGATCATCCATTCGACCGCATCGGCGGGGTCGGTGGCAAGGAAGGGCTGCCGCGCTGTTTGTCTTTCGTTAACCATAAGACGTTAACCATCCGGTAACGGTTCGCTCGTCAAGCTTAACTCGACGCGGCGGTTCGCTTCGAGCTGCACGGGCACTGTTGGTCAAGGCGCGCATATGTCAACTTTCGATAAGATCGATGTCGAACTCTCGGTCGTTCTCGGCTCGTCGATCATGCCTGTGCATCAGCTGCTGCGTATGGGCCGTGGCGCGGTCATCGAGCTCGACACGAACGAGGACGATGACGTCGAGGTGTTGGCAAACGATATCCCGATTGCGCGCGGGCGCGTCGTGCTTCAGGGCGAAAAAATCGGCATTACCATCACGGAAGTGCTGATGCGGGGTGCGGAAAGCAAGACCCGGCAAACAGTCCGCTGTATCGACCCCCAATAATTTCAACAGTTTATCCGTGCCTCTGGAAGGCTGGAAAATCCCGGCAAGGGATATTGCGATCAATCGATCATGGCGCTTGAACCGGGGACATCGATTTGATACATGAAGGCGCGCCGAACGGCAGTTCGCGCTTTCCTTTCGCGGTCGTGGCGGAATTGGTAGACGCGCAGCGTTGAGGTCGCTGTGGGGTAAAACCCGTGGAAGTTCGAGTCTTCTCGACCGCACCATTTAAAGGGCTCCTTCGTGGAGCCCTTTTTGATTCTGCCGTTGTATTTCGGAGGTCGCCTTGTTGCGCGTCGCCGTATCCGGTTCAGCCGCCGTGTTTGCAGCGCCTGCGATTCAATCGAGCGACTGCAAGGGGATGTTCAGCAACCGCGGGGGAGGAACGGGCACAAGGCCTTCCACGTCTCCGCGGATGGCTTCTGTTGCGGCTATTCCTACGGCAAGTCGCCGAAGAACGCCGCCACGACGTTTGCGAAGAAGACCTGCACCCAATCCGCGAAGGCCCGCAGATACGCGCTCTATGATGCGCAGTGAGGCCTGAGTTCGCCAACAGCCGACAGAGGTAGCCAACGACTGCCAAATCACGGCCGGCCTATTCACCGGCCGGCGTTGAGAACTCTTCCCCCGGTTCGGTTTTTCTGCGCGCTGCCCGGATCGGGTGCGCAGACGGCGAAATCCGAACAGGCTTTTTGTCGCTTGTTCTCGTGGAGCCGACGGCGGTCGGAGCGGCTCGAAAGCCGAAGCGCGGCAGCGCTTTTCCCACAGCGCGGGCCTGTGGGGTCGCAATGCGGCGTATCACGGCCTTTCAGGCCGATATGCGATCGGAACCGCCATCGGCGATGGCCGCCGTCTGAGCGGTTCTCAAGGCGCATTGAGCGCTGCGGCTATGCCGTAGGGTGTCGCGGCGATGATCCGACCCGCAGTGGCCGTGGAGAGGACTCCTGCTGTCAGGATCGCGCTGCGCACGGAACGCATCTAGATCCGTCAGTGGTCGCCCGGCGAAAAGAGGATGCGGCGCGCTCCGTTCTTGTTGCGCTTGAAAGAAAATCTGCCGAAGCCTTCGACGTCGACGGTGCCGCTTCCCTGCGTGCTGATCTTGAGGCGAAGATTGCGCAGTATCGTATCGGCCAGTTCGAACGCCGCATCGCCGCCCAACTGGTCGCCGGTCAGTTGCGAATTCTCTGCTCCTGCCAACAGATCCTTGGTGGTGATTTCGGAACTCGGTTCGTTGCGCGCCTGCGTGTTGTCCCAGATGCGCGTCATCTGTTCGAGATACTTCGTCAGGCCGAACGCGGCGCCTTGATCGACCTCGGTTCTCGCCAGCCATTGTTGGATGTTTTTTGCCGGTTCCGACGGATCGCCGGCGCTGAGGGCAAGGAGGTCGGGGAATATCTCGGCATACCGTCCGGAGTTCCCGACCGGACGTACGGGCGCCTGGACGAGGGGATCATCGCTGTAACCGAGCAGCTCGAAATCGGATTTGAACCGCTTTTTGAGGGCGTCGATCAGGTCAGGCGTAAAATACTTTTCAAACACGCTCGACGAGCCGGTTGCATGCTTGGCCTCGCTGGAGTTGGCTTCGGCATGGTTTGATCCGAAGCAGCTTTGCGAGACCTCGCCCAGTTCGTCTGAAAGGTTCTCGATGTGGACGATCTTGTCGAATTTGACGAAATTGTACAGGCAGCTATAGGTCTGGCTGCGGAAATGAATATCAGACTGGCTGTCGTCCTGGTCGCAGACCATTGCGACGAATTCTTCGAAACTTTCCGGATAGCTCGGCAGTTTGAACTTCGCAGCCGTCGCAGGGCCGGGGTGCTTGGCAGATTCGATCTTGTCCCGGTAGCCGGACAGCGTTCGAAGAAACGGATTACGGACTACGGTGAATTTGAATTTTGACGCCAGCGCGGTCGCGAAATCCGCGCCGCTTTTTCGAGAGAATGCGATCCAGGGCGTTTCTCTATCGGCGTTGATCCAGCCGTAGTTGTGAACGTCGAAATACGTCTGCGGTACAGGTGTTTCGTAGCCGCGCGCGCATTCAACTTCCCAAAGCCACCTCTTAATATTTGTGTTTGCCGCTTTGCCGATCGGAAAATACGCGTATTTTTCTTCTTTTGATACGGCGCTGTCGCGCAGGACATCATTAATGAGAAGTTTGTGTACCATGCATCCTCCGAATACCAGACGGAATCCTGTTCCATCTGATTTCCCCGCGGCACTCGCGCTCGACACCCAGAGTGCGGAACCTCAACTGAATGTTTTTTCTATTTCAGCATCCAACGGAAACTGGTGTCACTCAGGTGGTCGGCGACCTCATCGTAATTCTTGATCGACTCTTTCAGCGAGTCCGGCGCCTGCTTGACGAATGACGGCTGCTTTTCAACGAAACTCTCAATACCCAGCGTCGTCGAAAGTTTTTCGCAAATGGTGTCGGTCAGTCGTCCCTGCGGATCCAGCATATCGGAGTAGTCGAAAGTCACGACGCGCGGGTGCCCCGCCAGCCACTTCTGGACGAGCTTGGATTCTCTTACCGAGTTCCGGATAAACCGCAGAAGCTGCGCAGGGTTGATTTCAATGCTTCGGATTTGTGCGGCCGACTTGTCGTTGGTATGCCAGACAGCGTTCGTTTCGGCCAATCGGCCGGACACAAACGTCTTTGCATGGTTCTTCCGGGTCAAGTGAATGATCGGGACGACGCGGCCTTCGGCGTGGTTGAGGATCTGGGGGCGGGAGAGAGGGCTCTGCCAGTCGCCGTAGAGGTGATGAATGCTGCTGTATTTGACATCGAGGATCGGGGTGACGCCGTCCTCCCGCATCGTGTCGACGAACTTGTCCAGCACGTGGAGCCTGTTCTTCGGGAGGAACGCCTCCTTGTCCTCTTCGAGCACCTGGGACAGGTACGTGAAGAAGTTCTTCTCCTGGCCGAGATTTCCCGGATGCAGGATTTCGCCGAGATAATGAAGCTGGCGATGGCGATCCAATATTGAGCCCAACGCTCCGGTGCCGGAGCGTTGGCGAGCGAGCAAAATCCCGAACTTGTTACCCGACAACGGATGGCTCCCTGTTTGTTTGCGCCGGTGTGTATGCGATGCCGCTTAGGTACAATGCGAGCACCGGTTTGGAAAGGGAAATGGCGCCGTTTTTGGCTGTTCAGCTACACGAGCCACGCGCATGTGCGCTTCGGGATCCGGTGACCATTGATCGCAAATGGCGGCGGGACACGGCAACCGAGACGGTCGAAGAACTCCTGACGTTTACCGAGCTGCTATCGGAGCCGGCGAAATCGAAATTCGCCGAATGGCGAGCGTGAGTTCCCGTTTCGACATGAACAGGATCAGTTTGGCGCGCGTGACAGGCAAGCGCTTGTTGTCCAGCACAGGGTCGACAAAGCCCGATATCGTGATCGGCGCGGCATTGCTCGTGAAAACGAACTTGCGAAGGGGAGCGTCGTGAAAGCCGCGCTCGACGTCGGGCGTGGAGAAGCGCACCGCGGCGCGGCAGGATGTCGTTGGCACTGCGGACGCTTCGAGCATCAGGCTTACGACGCCGCCATTCGCCAGCGCGGTGTGGTCGAGGTCGAATTCGAGGGTCAGAAAGCGGGAATGCGGCGCCTGGAAATTCAGGAACAACGCGTCCTCGTTACTTTCATCCTTGTGCAGCTGGACGTCGGCACGATGCTCCGGTTCGCGCGCGCAGCCCCAGATCATTCCGGGCAGGATTCTCTCGTACGGCTTGATGCTGCCGATGTTCAGCTCGCGCGACGCTTTCTTGTCGGAGAATCCCCATGTGGTTCCGTAGAAATCAAAGTGTTTCTTCTCGGTACCGAGCGGGCTCGGAACGTCGCGGCCCCTGTTTGACCCGATCCGGATGTTTCTCAATCCGAGCAAGCTCTTGCCCATAATCCCCTCAGCGCAAATTGGTATTCAGCCAGATCTCGATTTTCCTGAAAACGAGATGTCCGAAATCCTCATTCGAATAAAGTGGCAGGCGTGAGACCATCAGGATTCTGTCGCGCCCGTTGCTGGCGCGGAGGGTTGCCAGATCGATTTCGAGAGTCTCCTTGGGTGGCACCTCCACCCATGAGCTCATCGCAAACCCGGGCTTTTTGCTCTCGCTCGTCAGAAACTGGACGATCTCCGGCGTCTCCGCGGATTTCGGGACGATTGCGATGGCGGCTTCAATCCCGGTGTTTTCGGCGTGCCCGTTGTGAATCACAGCCTGAATGCGGCGCATCTTTCGGCTCGGGCCAATCACCTCGGCAATCGTGACATCGCCGTTCAGGGGGTGAACCTGCAATCCCTTGAGGTCGTTGCGATAGAAAACCGGCTCCCAATTCCGGACTCTGCCGACCGGGTTGATGCGGATCGCCTGCTTCAGTTTGTCGGGACCCAGCACCACCGAGAGCTGACCGGTCTTGTCGGGTTGCTTCAGCGGACCAAATGCCAGCAGGCGTCCCCTGAAGCCCAGTTCCCGGCCGACCGCGTCGGTTATGCCGCCATTGATGCGAACCGTCGTGTCGGGCTTTTCGGCGAACACAGGGTCCAGGGACGCGCAGAAGAGGGGAGCAACGACGATCTTTTCGCCTGCGAGCACGCATTTGCGGACGAAAACCTCGAACCAGAGCGCCGCTGCGTGCGGATCGAACCCGATCCGCTCCAGCAAAGAGCGCCGAAACATGCTTGTTGGCGGTGCAATCTGGCTCGACACCAAAGCCAGTGAGGGCATCTCGCCTCCATAGGCTTTCAGATAGTCGCTGTGTCCTGTGTCGCTGTCGAGAATTTCGACGTGGCCACCGACGATCTGCAGCGAGCCATCTCTCTCCATCGCCTTTTTCGCCGCGGGGACAAAACCGGGATAGAGCTCGAAGCCCACTTCGACGAGCAGGATGCACTCGCTGTCGCGCTGACGGAGCCGGCGCGAGAATGTCTCCGCGCTCTCGCGGAAGCCATGAATGAACTCCGCCTTCCAGCCACGTTCCTCGATCAGCCGCTGCTCGTTACCGCCCGGTGAGAAGAGGGCACGCGGCAGCAAGAACACGATTTCGTCGCTACCGTCGGCAAGCTGCAGTTCTCGTTCGATATGAACCAGTGAACTGAAGAGCTTCTGGAATTCCCGCACTTCCTGAAAGCCGAAGCAAACCACGCTGACATTTGCCCTGGGACCAGGCTCTTCGTCGCGTATGCTGACTTGGGATGGCAGTTTATCGAGCAGCCAGTAGGGGGTGTCGGCGGCAAAATCGACCTGCGAACGCGGCGTCCAGTCGCGGACCCGCTCCATCGCCAACACGAGGTCGTCAACGGTGCCGTCGAACATCACGCAGTTGTCGCCATCCTTCCAGCGCGCGTTCTGACCGAACACCACGCAGTCCCGGTTCAAGATCACCTGGCAGCCCATTTGCGAGGACTCGTAGGCGAACAGGCACAGGCTTTCGTATTCGGAGGGTATGACGACGACGGAATTCTGCAGGTAGTCGTCACGCTCCGCAGGCGTCGCATCGAAAATGAACGGAATCCGGTCGGCGAGGTGCGGGGGAACGATGTCCTGGAGGCCGGCGATGTACTCGTCGTCCCAGCCATAGGAGACAACCCTGCACACTCCCTGGTAGTCGGGGTTGCGTTCAAGAAAGGCGACGGCGGCATAGACGAAAAGGTCGGGGCGCTTGAACGGCTGCAGCCGTGAGGAGAAGATGAAGTCCCGGTTCGCTGGAGAAACGTCGGTGTGTTCTTCCGTCTCGCCACTTCTCGTATTGCTGCCCGTCTGGTCGCTGTCGAGATCGAGCATGATGGGCGGGAACTCGCAGACGACCCGGTCGCGCCACCTTTCGTCCAGATCATAAAAACGCGTGTTCGTCTCCAGGATCAGCGGGTCGTGGCCGACGATGAGATCGGCATAGGTGAGCTGGTGGCGTTCTGAATCCAGCACCACGCCATCCCACGGGCCGGGGTCGCGCGAGTAACGTTCGTAGCTGGAAATCAGCCCCAGCGTGGAGTGGATGCGTACCCCGATAATGGTGTCCTGGAAGGCGATGCCAGCCCGCTTCGCCTCGATCGATACGGTTCCCCAGCCGCCGAAATCGGGGAACTCGATGAAGTCGAACTTCTTCTTTCTCTTGCGTTCGAGCTCACGCAGACCGAGGTAGTAGCGATACGACGTCGAGATATGCAGTTCCAGCGTCCAGGGGCGATGCTTGAACAGCGCGTGTGCGAACGCGTCGGGCAAGTCCTGCAATTTCGGAAACACATGGATTTCCGCGATGCCCTCGAACGCATCGTCGAGGGCATCCATTGCGCCGGGCTTGTTGGCGAAATCGGTGGGGATGAGGAAATTGATCTCGGCCGGAAATCCCAGGGCTTCGTTCTGTTTTGCGAAATTATAGAGCATTCGCCCGATGCCGCCGGGGGCTGCCGGATAGAGCTCATTGGTAATGAAACAAATCGAAGGGCGCGAAGTTTTCGGCATCACAATCTCTTCAATCTCGCTGCGCCGCATTACAGGTCAAGGAACGAAGCGTAGCGCTCCGCGGCATCCTTGTTTCTCCGCAAAAGATGCTGCTGGATCAAGCCGTCCATGTGGTCCGGATCTGTTTTGACGAGGTCAATCAACCGCTCAATGTCGCGGGCCAGCAGGGCGGGGTTGTCGAGCGCGCTCGCTGTGCACAAACGGATCAATTCATCGTCGGCGTACTCGGACATGTTCAAGGGACCCGTCAATGCGGGTGTGCCGACCGCGAACGCTTCCAGCTGCGTCATGGGCTGGCATTCAGCCAGCGTCGCCATCACGACGGCCGAGCTGTTCGCCATCTCGGCAAAGAGATCCGGACCACGCAGCAGGCCGACATAACGCAGTTTCGAGATATCGAAGATCGACTCGATTCCCGGTGGGAAAAAGGTCACCTTCACCCGATCCACATTCTCCGCCAGATGGCTCGCGAAAATATTGGTGTAGAGATTCTTTCGCCAGCCAAGCTCAAGTGGGGACAGAACTTCCACGCCATTCAACACTTTCGGGAACGTGCCCTGGATGATATTCGGCGCGAAATTGATAATCGTATGCGGCCAATAGTCCTCAAATGTCCCGCTGAACTTCGGTTTCACGGAGGCTATTTTTGAAAAAACACCATACTTCTTGCGCGTCAGCACGGTGTTCTGCATTTTTATTTCGAAAACATTATCGAACTGCGCGGTCGTCACATGGGTGATGACAAAGAAGCGGATCGTGTCACCAAATTTAGACCGCAAATTCACGGCCAGCTTGTCGGCGATTATGGAGTAGCCCTGAAATACGATTCTCTCGATCTTGTTGATCTCGATCCACTCTTCGATTCTTTGAAGCTGTGCCGGCTCTATTGGTTCTTCGGAGTCGATCAACAGTTTGTGGCCCGGGCAAAACCCGGTCGCATGCCTGATTCCATGCCATTCGTGGTGCGCGATATGCAGCACTTTCTCGAAACCATCGATATGGTGCATGTACTGCGTCAATTTGGTTGTATTGAAAACCGGACTATTCTTGGCCATCACTCACGGTTTCTCGTTTCTTTTCCCAATCGACAAACGCTAACTTACGCGCCCTGTGGCGACGTGCAGGTCGGAAGAGATTGTTTCCGGCACCAAAGTAGATTGATTGCAACTGAATCAAGCGGTAACCCCGATACCATGCAACCGAATGTTGCGCACTGCGACATGGTATCAAGCGCTGGCGCATCTTAACGTCAATCAAAAACGGCATCAACGAGTCGTATTGCTCAAAGATATGTCACAAAGACGGTTGGATCGGGAACGTCTTGACCAATTCCGGTTCTCTCTTGCGGTGATTTTCCTCGTCGCCTTGCATTTAAGTATCTGGTGGGAAACAGAGTTTCAGATCAAGGTCCCCGGTTGTCCGTGAGTGCCGCCTCGTGGGAATGCTAGGGGACGTTGCGGTGGTAACATGGCCTTCGGGGATGCGGAATATGTTCCTTGCTCGCGGGTGGCCGCGGGAGCGGACAAACCGCGAAGGGCTCGTTGGAGACGCGCCGATGCGGCGGCCGTTTTGATTCCGCTTATCCGCGGTTTGCCCCGCCGATTTTTCGGTGGAGATAGATCGGCATGCACGCTACACCTCACGAGGATTCCGGTGTCGCGAGACGCAGCCGCTGTTCGGAGACTAGCTTGGCCGATCATGAGACCAGTGCAGCGACGGAAGAAGAGGTCGATCTGATCCCGGAGATCCGGGATGAGGACGATGGCCTGTCGAAGGAATTCGTCACTGTCATCCGAACGGCGCTCGAGGACGACGATGTCGACCTGTTGCGGGCGGCGACCGAGGACCTGCACGAAGCCGACCTCGGCGATCTGATCGAGGCGCTGCCGGCCGACGACCAGGGTAAGCTGGTCCGGTCTCTTGGCGCGGACTTCGACTTCACGGCCCTGACCGAACTCGATGAGACGGTTCGCGTTCGCATTCTCGAGGACCTGCCGCCAGAACAGGTCGCGCGTGGCGTCAGCGAGCTCGATTCGGACGATGCGGTCTACATTCTCGAAGACCTCGATGAACCCGACAAGACGGCGATTCTCAACGAGATGCCGTTTCCCGAACGGGTTCAGCTGCAGCGTTCGCTGGACTATCCGGAAGACTCGGCCGGTCGGCGCATGCAGACCGATTTCATCGCGGTGCCGCCGTTCTGGACCGTTGGCCAGACCATCGACTACTTGCGCGACGCCGACGAGCTGCCGGACGAGTTCTACGAGATTTTCGTTGTCGATCCGACGTTCCGGCTTCTGGGAACGGTTTCGCTCAGCCATCTGATGCGCGCAAAGCGTCCGACGAAGATTTCAGAACTCACCGATGAGACGCGGAACCTGGTTGAAGTGACCGATGACCAGGAAGAGGTGGCGCATCTGTTCGAGCGCTACAATCTGGTGTCGGCGGCTGTCGTTGATGACGCGGAGCGGCTGGTCGGTGTGATGACCATTGACGATATCGTCGACGTGATCCGCGAAGAAGCCGACGAGGACTTCAAGCTGATGGCCGGTGTCGGCGACGAAGAGGTGTCGGACTCTATCGTCTCGTCGGTTCGCAGCCGCTTTCCCTGGCTCGTGGTCAATCTGGGAACGGCCATTCTGGCATCGCTGGTCATCGGGCTGTTCGACGCCACAATCGAGCAGATGGTGGCGTTGGCCGTGCTGATGCCCATCGTGGCCTCGATGGGCGGCAATGCGGCGACGCAGACCATGACCATTGCGGTGCGCGCGCTCGCGACCCGCGAACTCGACATCTACAACGCCCGCCGGCTGATCGGTCGTGAAACCGTGGTCGGTTTCGTCAACGGGGTTCTGTTTGCGCTGATCATCGGGCTTGTCGCAGGGCTCTGGTTCGCCAATGCGCAGCTCGGCGGTGTCATAGCCGCGGCGATGCTAGTCAATCTGCTCGTTGCCGGCGTATCTGGGATTCTCATTCCGATCGGTCTCGACAAGCTGGAGGTCGATCCGGCGGTCGCCTCCGGCGTCTTCGTGACGACCGTAACGGATGTGGTCGGCTTCTTTGCATTCCTCGGCTTCGCCGCCTGGTGGTTCGGCCTCGGCTGAGCCGTTTTCCCGTTGCAGGTTGCAACGGATCGATCCGCTCTTTACCCGGCATTAACGCTGTTCGTTAACCATGTTTTCCGACGAATTCATTCGAGGAAAACATTATGCGTACCGCCTGGCTGATTGTGCCTGTCCTCGCCGTAGGGCTCGGGGGTTGTCTCGGGTCGAGCGGTGGTCCCAATCCGAATTGTTCGGTGACGTCGCTGCCGGGAAGCGGGGCACACAGAATGTGCACGATCAACGGGCTGGTGTTTGTCGAGCCGATCGGGGCGGGGATGGCATCCATGCCGGCACCGGAGGAGGAGCCGCTGGTAATCAGCGCCAGCGACCCGCAGCCGGTCGAGCCTGCGCCGGCCGGGGCCGAGCCGGTCGCGGATGACGATCTCGACGGCGAGCCGATGGTGATCACGTCGCAGACGGAAAACCCGTTCCCGAATGCGCGGGTGCCGCAGCCGCGTCCGTATCCGCAGATCGTCTTCTAGCAGTCCATATCTATCCGGATGCGCGGCCAGGCTTGTGCCGCCAAGTCCGCGCACCCCTTTCCGGCGCGTGCCGATACGCTATTGTGCATCCCTTCATGTGATCTCCGGGGATGCCAGCGTGACCGATTTCAAGCCTTTGACTCCTGACTACGAAACGCGTGTGCGTGACAGCTTCGCGCGCCAGCCATTCATGGATTTGATGGGCGCGCGGATTGCCCGCGTGTCACCCGGTCATGTCGAGATCGATCTGCCGTTCAAATCCGAGTTGACCCAGCAGCATGGTTTCATCCATGGCGGCGCGGTTGGTGCGGTCGCCGACTCGGCGGCGGGCTATGCCGCCTTTTCTCTGATGGATGCGTCGTCCTCGGTGTTGACGGTCGAATACAAGATCAACCTCGTGCGGCCGGCCGAAGGTGAGGGGATCCGGGCGATCGGCCGTGTCGTCAAGGCCGGACGGCAATTGATGGTGTGCAGCGCCGGAGTGGTGGCGTATACCGGGGGCGAGGAGCGGGAGATCGCAACGGCGCTCTTCACCATGATGGTCATGGCCGGGCGGTCCGACGCGAAAGGTCTGCCGGGCGGCGCATCGGGGTCGGCCGGCTAGCGGTTCGGCACAAGGCATCTATCCACGATAGGAGAGTGAGTATGAGCGAGACGGGCAACGGCGCGCTGCCGCCACGACGGGAGCGCCGCTTCGGCATCGGTTCGCTCTTTCTCGTGCTGGTCGCCATTGGCATCGCCGGGTCGGTGCTCGCTTTCGTGATGACCGGGTTCTCGCTCGACCAACGCGAGATGGCGCTGGCCGAGCGCTTTGCCGCTATTCCCACGGGCGAGCCGGCCAGTTTCGAAAAGGTCGTGCCGGGTGCATGGACCGATATCTGCGTTCTCAACACACAGATCCAAGATCCGGGCAAAACCCGCAATCCGGATCTGATGGAGGGGATGCTGATTCCGCCCTACCGCAACCACATGGTCTATCTGGAGAGCGGCTACTGGATTCTCGTCGCGCTCGATGCCGACCACAAGATCCTCGGTGAATACCGGGTCGCGCCGGACGCCATAGCCAACCGCGTGGCCGACAATGGCAACAATTTCTGCGCCTCACGCGATGCGGCGCGGTTCACGCTGCAGGCCTGCGACGATGGCCGCTGCGAGCGGCGGATCGTGTTCGAGCCCCGGCACTGATCGGCCATGGCCGGTCGCGACGGCCTCAGCGCCGGGTCGGCGGTCTATTCGCCGCTGACGCTCGCCTTCTACGATTTCTGGGTGCATGGCCTGTCGAACCCGCTTCTCTGGCGCTGTCCGACGCGGCGACTGATCGATCCTTATGAGCGGCTTGTTTCCGGGCGTCATCTCGATGTCGGGGTTGGGACCGGTTATTTCCTCTCAAAGGCGCGCTTGCCGGTTGCGAAGCCTTCGATCACGCTGTTCGACCTCAATCCGGCCTGTCTTTCCCGCACGGAAACGCGTCTCGCACCACGACCTGTCAAGACGGTGCGCGGTGACGTTCTCTCGCCGCTGCCGGCGATCGGGCCGTTCCGCTCCATCAGCCTGACCTATCTGCTTCATTGTCTGCCCGGCAGCATGAACGAGAAGGGCAGGGTGTTCGATCATCTTGCCGCCGTGATGGATGATGACGGGGTGCTGTTCGGGGCCACGATATTCCTTCAGGGTGTCGTAGCGTCAGCCCCGGCGCGGGCTCTGCAGCGGCTCTACAATGGCCGGGGAATCTTCTCCAACCATCTGGACCGACCGCAAGATTTGCGGCAGAACCTTGAGACGCGCTTTGAGCGGGTACGGTTCGAAATGGTCGGTCTCGTCGGCCTTTTCGAGGCACAGGCCCCGCGCCGCGACAAACAATAATCCGGGTGCCAAGGCGCCCACAGGGAGAGGCGCCATTATGATCCCCAATGATTTTCCGAGCCTGAATTTCGACCTTGGCGAAACCGCCGACATGCTGCGCGATACGGTCCGCTCGTTCTCGTCGGAGCGGATTGCGCCGATTGCCGACGAGATCGACAAGACCAACGAGTTCCCGCGCCATCTGTGGCCGGAAATGGGCGCGCTCGGCCTGCATGGCATCACGGTCGAGGAAGAATATGGCGGCTCGAACCTCGGCTATCTGGAACACTGCATCGCGGTCGAGGAAGTCAGCCGGGCTTCGGCGTCGGTTGGTCTGTCCTACGGCGCGCATTCCAATCTCTGCATCAACCAGATCCGGCGCAACGGCACCGAGGAGCAGAAGAAGCGTTACCTGCCGAAGCTCGTTTCGGGCGAGCATGTCGGTGCGCTGGCGATGTCGGAACCGGGCGCCGGCTCCGATGTGGTGTCGATGCGCACGCGGGCGGAAAAGAAGGGCGATCGGTACATCTTGAACGGCAACAAGATGTGGATCACCAACGGTCCGGTCGCCGATACGCTGGCCGTCTACGCCAAGACCGATCCGGCGGCGGGCCCGAAGGGCATCACCACCTTCATCATCGAGAAGGGCTTCAAGGGCTTTTCGACGGCGCAGAAGCTCGACAAGCTCGGCATGCGCGGTTCCGACACCTGTGAACTGGTGTTCGAGGATTGCGAAGTGCCGGAAGAGAACGTGCTTGGCGAGGTCAACAAGGGCGTGCGCGTGCTGATGTCGGGCCTCGACTATGAGCGCGTCGTGCTGGCAGCCGGCCCGATCGGCATCATGCAGGCGGCGATGGATATCGTCATGCCCTATGTCCACGAGCGCAAGCAGTTCGGCAAGCCGATCGGAGAGTTCCAGCTCATGCAGGGCAAGCTCGCTGACATGTATGTCACGATGAATGCCTGCAAGGCCTATGTCTATGCGGTGGCGCGGGCCTGCGACCGGGGCGAGACGACCCGTCAGGACGCGGCGGGCGTCATCCTCTATGCGGCTGAGAAGGCGACCTGGATGGCGCTCGAGGCGATCCAGACGCTGGGCGGCAACGGCTATATCAACGACTACGCGACCGGCCGGTTGCTGCGCGACGCCAAGCTCTACGAGATTGGCGCTGGCACGTCGGAGATCCGCCGCATGCTGATCGGCCGCGAGCTGTTCGAAAAGAGCGCCTGATCCCGCAAGGCCTTGATTTTGTTGCTACGCCGCGCCCGGCAGGAGAAATACCTGGCGGGCGCGTTCGCTTTTTAGCGCCTCTTCGCCGTAAAGATGCTCCAGCAATCCGGCTTTAAAGAGTTCGGGATGGGCATCGGCGAAATCGGGCCATGAACCGGGATCGTTTTCGGCCATGGCGGCGGCGATCAGGCTCATGAAGGCGACGGTGATGGTCTCGTGGTAGAGGCCGTCGGCATTGTTGGCGGCAGCGAAGGCGCGGATCATGCGCGCGATGCGGTCGAGTGCGAGGCCGAAGCTCTCTTCTTCACGCAGCACCAGATAGCCGGCGCGAATATGGGCACGATGGCTGAATTCCGCCGCAGGCAGGGTCGCGTTACCAAGGGCTAAGAGGAAATCCGCGTCATCCATTGGAGGGGTCCTCCGGGAAGGTATGGGAGTCTGTGGCGGTCAGGTCGAGGCCGTAGACGGCCTTGAGCTGGGCAATCGCCGCCAGAGTGTCGTCGTCAAAGGGAGTCTTGTTCTCGAAGGCGTGCAGAACGATCCCCTCGATAAGATCACCCAATGAGATATCTTTTAATTCGGCGAGGCCCTTGAGAACCTTGACGATCCGCTTTTCAAGGCGAACGCCGGTCTGGATCCGTTCGATCATTATCTCTCTCCAATGTTATTTAGGTACCAAGATAACATGATGAAGGCGGCGCGCAAGGTTTGATGCCGGCGATGGCTGTGCGTTGACGTCGCACCGGCGATGGCTCACCGTTCCTTCCGGGCGGCTTGAGAAAGTGATTCCGGCACATCAGCGAAAATGCTGGTGGCGCTTCGCTTTCCGGTTTCGTGGAGGAGGGGACGATGCAGGTGATGAAACGCCTTGGACTTGCGGTGATGGTTGGCGCTGGCGTCGCGGCGAGTGTGGCGGGGAGCGCGCGGGCGCAGGACCCGTATGCGCCGACAGACAGTCACCGGCAGGTGATCTACGATTGTCTTGAGGCGGCGCGCGAGATGCCGCGCCGCAAGATCGTCGCGCTGTGCATCGGTACGGTCGCCGATCCATGCCTCGACAATCCGGCGAACCAGCATACGCACGGCATGTCCGGCTGCGCGCGGCGCGAGGAGACGATCTGGGATGAGTTGCTGAACAGCTGGTACGGCTCGATCCGTGAAGGCACGAGCGGCGAATTGCGGACGATGGCGCGCGACGCGCAACGGCTGTGGATCAAGTGGCGCGACACGAAATGCGGTGTCGTGATGGCGCGCTGGGAGGGCGGTACCGGCGGCGGGCCGGCTATGTCTTATTGCCTGATGGAGACGACGGCGCTGAGGGCGCTCGAGCTGCGCGATTGGGTGATCGAGGTCGAAGGACGGTAGCAATTGCGCGACCGCGGGCCTTGTCTGCGGTCAACCATGCTGCATCTCTTCATTTGCGAGGCCTTGCCGCATCGCTTAAACAAGTTGGTTGAGTCGACGGCGTTTCGCGGATTCGCCGTCTTCGTTCTGGTTCATCACATGTGAGATCTTCATGACCGAGCGTCCCTATCCCGCTTTTCCCCATCTCGACGACGAGGACGAAGACGAGGAGAAGACCAAGACCCCGCAATCGATTCCGGTCGACAAGCATCTTTTCGAGTCGCGCACGGTGCTGATCACCGGCCAGATTTCGATGGAGCTGGCGCGTGACGTCTGCGCCCGTCTTCTGGCTCTGTCGCATGTCTCGAAGGATCCGATCACGGTCATCGTTTCCTCGCCCGGCGGCCACGTCGAATCCGGCGACATGATCCACGACACGATCAAGTTCATCGACGCCGAAGTGCGCATGCTCGGCATGGGCTGGGTGGCGAGTGCCGGCGCGCTGATTTATGTCGCGGCGGAAAAGGACAAGCGGTTCTGTACGCCGAACACGCGCTTCCTGCTGCACCAACCGTCCGGCGGCGCCGGCGGTCCGGCCACCGATATCGAGATTCAGGCGCGCGAAATGCTGAAGATGCGCGATCGTCTGAACGAGATCTTTGCGGCGGCGACCGGCCAGCCGGTCGAGCGCATCGACAAGGACACCGACCGCGACTACTGGATGACGCCGGCCGAGGCGATCGACTACGGTCTCGTCACGAAGGTCGTCAGCAACGTCTCCGAGCTCGGCTGAGCAAAGCGGATTCGACGGAATATCGAGGCCGGGGCGGGAACTTTCCGCTCCGGCCTTTTTCGTTGTGGCCGTGCCGGGCTATCGTGATGGCCGGTTTCCGATTCCAGCGAGAGAGAACGCCATGACCCGTCTTCGCTCAATTGCCGCCACCGCACTGGCGCTCGCCGTTGCCGCACCCGTTGCCGCGTTCGCTCAGGGCAAGAGTCCCTATGACATGACCTACAGCGTACGCAGCGATACGCCGCTGCGGTCCGGCATGTCGGATGGCGCTGGCGCGAAGGGGACGATCCCGGGCGGTACGGGCGGCATCATCCTGCGCTGGTGCCGGCCGGAGATTCCGTTCGGCAAGTGGCAGTTCGGCTCTCGCTCGGTGAAGCGCAAGCTGCTCGACGAGCGCTGGTGCGAGGTCGAGGCGGCGGGCAAGGTCGGCAACGTGCCCGGAAAGGCACTGCGGCCCGAATAGGGCGCTTTTAGAGCGTTTTGCGTTCAAATGGAGTCGCCAAAAAATGCTCTAACTGTTTGTTTTGCTGCATCTTTGTCGACGCCAATTGTTCCAATTGGCTGCACGATGCTCTAGCGAGATCAGACGGAGGTGCGCGGCTGGACGTTGGCGCCCATGCGGGCGAAGAGCAGACCGGTCAGCACCAGCACCAGGGCGGCGATGACCTTCACGGTGATCGCCTCGCCGAGCAGCAGGGCGCCGAGTGCGACGCCGAAGACCGGAATCAGATTCAGCCCGAGCGCGAAGAAGCTGTAGCCGACGGTGCGTACCAGATGATAGCGCGCCAGATAGCCCAGCCCGGTCGGCAGGATGCCAAGATAGATCACCGCCTGCATGGCGCTGTTCGGCACGCTGCCCCAATCGGGCTGGCCGAGCGTGAAGGCGATCGGCAGCAGGATCAGGCTTGAAAGCGCCAGCACCAGCGTCGAAAGCCGGGTCGGCGGGATTCCGCGGATGCGGCGGATCAGAACGCCGGAAATGACGTAGCACAGGCTGCCCGCGAGCACTGCGGCGTGGCCGAGCAGCGAGCCGTGACCCTCGCCGAAGGCCGACGGGCCGACAATGATCGCGACGCCGGTAAAACCGAACGCCACGCTCGCCAGCTTCAGCCAGTTCAAGCGTTCGTCGTCGGTCGTGAAGTGCGACAGCACGAGGGCGAAGAACGGGCCTGTGCCCATCAGCAGCGCGATCATGCCGGCGCTGATGTGCAGGCCGGCATAGGAGATGAAGAAGAACGGGACGACCGCGTTCAGAAGTGCAAGCAGGACGACGAGACCCCACTGGCCGGCGCCTTCCGGCAGGATGATTCCGCGCCACAGCGTCCAGGGCAGCAGCACGAGAAAACCGAGGAACACCCGGATCGTCGCGATCCATACCGGCCCAAGCGACGGCACCGCGACCTTGATCGCCGGAAACACCGACGCCCAGATCGCGGTGATCGCGATCAGATAGGCGATGTCGAGGGCGGTCGGTTTACGGATCATTGCTGGCGGCGGGACTGGAGCTGAGGGACAAGGGTCGTTGTCGAAGCCTAGGCGGTGCGTCGATTTCCCGTCACACTACAGCATTATCGCTTCTTGCGAAGCGGTTCGATGCGAAGGGGAAAGCGCGGTGTTTCTGTTTCTGTCGAAGGTGTTGTTCTTCTTCATTCGCCCGTCGAATGCACTGCTTTTCCTGCTCATCATCGGAGTTGTTCTGCTTGTCTTCGGCTGGCGCCGGGCTGGGCTCTGGCTGACGGGCATGGCGACCGTTTTGCTGCTCGTCGCAGGGCTCGGGCCGACCGCCAATCTCTTGTTCCAACCGCTTGAGACGCGCTTCCCGCACACCGAAATCACCGAGCCGATTGCCGGCATCGTGGTGCTTGGCGGCGCGCTTGATACGGTGATCGCCGAGGAGCACGGCGTGCCGGTTCTGGCGGAGGCCGGCGAGCGGGTGGTCGCGGCGGCCGTTCTGGCGCGCGCGCATCCCGCTATTCCCATCGTCCTGTCGGGCGGGAAGCCCGCGCTGTTTCCAGGTGCGCTCACCGAGGCCGATGAGACGGTGAAGCTGCTGACCGGACTCGGCGTCGATCCGGCGCGGCTCGTGGTCGAAAACGGCTCGCGCAACACATTTGAGAACGCGGTGAACTCGAAAGAGGTTGCGAAACCGCAGCCCGGCGAGCGCTGGGTGCTCGTCACTTCGGCCTATCATATGCCGCGCGCGATCGGCGTCTTCCGCGCTGCGGGCTGGCCGGAGATGGTCGCCTATCCGGTCGATTATCGCAGCGCCGGGACGTGGCGACCCTATCCCTCGGTCGCCAAGGGATTGCGCTACACCGACGTCGCCGTGCGCGAGTGGATCGGGTTGTTGGCCTACCGACTCACGGGCCGGACGGGTGTTTTGCTGCCGGCGCCATGACATTTTTGCAACGCAACACGAATGGCTCTGCACCTGTGGAGTAGCTGTGCATCACCGTTAATGGTCGAGGCGTTCATGCGTTGTGGCGTGGTTGCCGGCGAAGTCTTGATGACGATTCTCTAACACGCTGAAAGAACGCGGAAAATTCGTAGGCGGCAAAAGGCTTTTCTGTGCGCATTGCCGGAAAAAGCGCAGCCGAACGCGTGTCGGCAACCGCGATCATGGTTACCAGTCCGTAAACAACGCACTTGCGTAATCGGCCCGGCCGCATTAATCCCTGTGCCGCTGCGGTGCATTGCTGCAGCCGGGACAATCTCCTGCCGACTAGAGAACGAGGGTTCCATGGAAGGTGAGGTACGGAAGTCCTGCTGGGGCGTGATGGCTTGGACCATAGCCGTCCTTGGCGGGGTGCTACTGATTGTCGGCCTTCTTGGCGGCTTCGAGGCAACAACGGCGATCGCCGCTCGTTAACAGCCGGCCGGAAGCGGATCAGAGTTTCAAAAAGGGCGCGGATGCATTCCGCGCCCTTTGTTTTTGGTTCACCGGTTCCCCCTTGTCTTTTGGGTCCGCGCGGCCATTTGTTTTTGCTTCGGCGGCGTGGTCGCCAGGACGGTTCGAGAGGAGAGGGCATGGCTCAGGTCATTACCAAGGGTTATCGGGCATTGATCGACGAGGCCGAGCGCGAGATCGAGAATCTCAGCGCCGAAGAGGCGATTGCGCTCTATGGCCATGACGACGTGGTGTTTATCGATTTGCGCGATATCCGCGAACTGGAACGGCGCGGGCGTATTCCCGGCGCGTTCCACTGCCCGCGCGGCATGCTGGAATTCTGGATCGATCCCGAGAGCCCGTATCACAAGCCGGTGTTCGCGGCGGAGAAGAAGTTCGTCTTCCTGTGCGCCGGCGGATGGCGTTCGGCGCTGAGCGCGCTTGCCGCACAGCGCATGGGGTTGCAGCCGGTGGCGCATGTCCGCGGCGGCTTTGGCGACTGGGAGAAGGCCGGCGGGCCGGTACAGCAGCCCGAACACGCGATCGGCGAAGATTGATCTGCGGGTAAACGGCCGCCTAAACCGCTCGTTAAAGCTTGCAACGTTTTCCTGTCCAAAAGGCTGGTCAGCTTTTTGGTAAGGTGCTTTAGCGCTTGTCGTTTGCCGATGGTCCGGCCACTCTGCTGCTGTGCGAACGGATTCTGCCGTTCGGTGAACGATTGAGAGGATTGCGGCGATGTCGGAACGGACCCTGGTTATTGGTAACAAGAACTATTCGTCCTGGTCGCTGCGGCCCTGGCTCGCCATGAAGGTTCTCGGCATCGAGTTCGACGAGGTGGTCATCCCGCTCGACGAGGCCGATACCAAGGAAAAGATCCTGTCCTATTCGCCGGCCGGCAAGGTGCCGATCCTGATCGCTGGCGATCTGACCATCTGGGAAAGCCTTGCGATCATGGAATATCTGGCCGAATCGTTCCCGCAGCGGGGCGTGTGGCCGGAAGATCCGGTGTTGCGGGCCGAAGCGCGCTCGATCAGCGCGGAGATGCATGCCGGTTTCTCAGGCGTGCGGTCGCATTACCCGATGAATATCCGCAAGGATGCGATCACCCGCGAACCGACGCCGGAAGCTGCGAAGGACATCGCGCGCATCACGAAGATCTGGCGCGATTGCCTGGAAACGTCCGGCGGTCCGTTCCTGTTCGGCTCGTTCTGTGCCGCGGATGCGATGTACGCGCCGGTGGTGTACCGCTTCGAGACCTATCAGATCCCCGTCGATTCCGTCTGTCGGGCCTATATGGACGACATTCTCACCCTGCCGGTGTTCGAGAAATGGTGCGCGGCGGCGGAAGCCGAGCCGCGGATCATCGAGGCCGACGAGGTCTGAGGTTTCTTGATAAAAAACTGACGTCGGATCCGGTCGCGCATTTTGCGGTGCATCGGGGCTTTGCCTTGTCGCGCTGAAAAGGCATAGTCGCGCGCAACGACCGTTGGTCCGTATTGACGTTCGGCGGCGGTCGGCGGCGGGTGCCGCGCATGAACAATTCGCGCAAGGTCGCTAGGGCCGGGACGCGAGGCAAAACAGGGTAGGGGGCGCGTCGTGGCCATTCTTTCCACGTCGATCAATCTTCAGGCGCCGGAAACGCGGGAAAACGCGGAAGCCTGGCAGACCATCATTGCCGATCTGAGCGAGAAACGGGCACAAGCCGCGCTTGGCGGGCCGGAGCGGGCACGCAAGCGCCACCTCGATCGCGGCAAGCTGTTGCCGCGCGAGCGCGTCATGGCGCTGATCGATCCGGGCACGCCTTTCCTTGAGCTCTCGCCGCTTGCAGCGCACGGCATGTATGGCGACGCGATCCACGGCGCGGGCCTCATCACCGGTGTCGGGCGCGTGTCGGGCCGCGATTGCGTCATCGTCTGCAACGACGCCACCATCAAGGGCGGCACCTACTATCCGATGACGGTGAAGAAGCATCTGCGGGCGCAGGAGATCGCGACCGAGAACCGGCTGCCGTGCATCTATCTGGTCGATTCGGGCGGTGCGAACCTGCCGAACCAGACCGATGTGTTTCCGGACCGGGAGCATTTCGGCCGCATCTTCTACAACCAGGCGCGGATGTCGTCGGCGGGTATCCCGCAGATCGCCGTCGTCATGGGCTCGTGCACGGCGGGCGGCGCCTACGTGCCGGCGATGTCGGACGAGACCATCATCGTGCGCCGGCAGGGGACGATCTTCCTCGCCGGCCCGCCGCTGGTGAAGGCGGCGACGGGCGAAGAAGTGTCGGCGGAAGACCTCGGCGGTGCCGACGTGCATGCACGCATCTCCGGCGTTGCCGACCATTATGCGGCCGACGACACGCAAGCGCTCGCGATGGCGCGCCGGGTCGTTGCCAATCTCAACACGCAGAAGCAGAGCCAGATCCCGCTCGTCGCGCCGCGTCCGCCGCGCTTCGATCCGGCCGAACTCGAAGCCGTCGTGCCGGTCGATCTTAAAAAGCAGTACGACGCGCGCGAGGTCATCGCCCGCCTCGTCGACGACAGCGAGTTCGACGAGTTCAAGGCGCTCTACGGCACGACGCTGGTTACCGGCTTCGCCCATATCGAGGGTATTCCGGTCGGCATTCTGGCCAACAACGGCATCCTGTTTTCAGAATCCGCCCAGAAGGGCGCGCATTTCGTCGAGCTGTGCAGCCAGCGCAAGATCCCGCTCCTGTTCCTGCAGAACATCACCGGCTTCATGGTCGGGCGCGAGCATGAGGCGGGCGGTATCGCCAAGGACGGCGCCAAGATGGTGATGGCGGTCGCCTGCGCCAACGTGCCGAAAATCACCGTCATTGTCGGCGGCTCCTATGGCGCCGGCAATTACGGCATGTGCGGCCGTGCCTACAGCCCGCGCTTCATGTTCATGTGGCCGAACGCGCGCATCTCGGTGATGGGCGGCGAACAGGCCGCGAGCGTGCTCGCGACCGTCAAACGCGACAACATCGAAGCCGATGGCGGGAGCTGGAGCGTCGAGGAAGAGGCCACCTTCAAGGCGCCGATCCGCGAGAAGTACGAGGAAGAGGGGCATCCATACCACGCCACCGCGCGGCTGTGGGATGACGGCATCATCACGCCGTCGGAAACCCGCCGGGTGCTCGGCCTTGCCTTCTCCGCGGCGCTCAACGCGCCGATCCAGAATACGAATTTCGGCGTATTTCGCATGTAACCAGTCCTCCCGGGTGACCGGCAATGCCGCCTGTCAGCCGCCTGTCAGCTTGCTGCCGCTATGAGCGGGGCACTAAATGTCAGGGAAGGGCGTTTTCATGCGTATTGCCGATCGGCTTGCCGCGGATGGCGGATTTCTGTTTCGTTGGCGCAGCTTCGTGCCGCTGGTCTTGATTCCGCTCTTTGTGCTGGCGATGGGCGAAAGCAGCGCGCTGCTGGCCGTGATCGGCAACAAGGGCGAGCACATTCTCTATTGGATCGGGCTGGCGATTTCGTTTCTCGGTCTCGCTGTTCGCTGGGTTACCGTCGGCTTCGTTCCGGCGGGAACATCAGGGCGTAACACCCGCGAACAGCGCGCCGATGTGCTCAACACCACCGGCGTCTATTCGGTCGTGCGCAACCCACTCTATGTCGGCAATTTCCTCGCCATGTTCGGGTTGACCGTGGTCACCGGCGTGTGGTGGTTGGCACTGCTTCTGGTGTTCGCCTACTGGGTCTATATCGAGCGCGTGATCGCCGCCGAGGAAGCCTTTCTGGTCGAAAAGTTCGGCAAGCCCTATCTCGACTGGTGTGCGGTGACACCGGCGTTTCTGCCGACTTTCTCGAAGTGGCAGCCGACGGATGCCGGGTTTTCGTTCCGCACCGTGCTGAAGCGCGAATATAACGGGGTTCTTGCCGTGCTCGCGGCCTTCTTCGCCTATGATCTCCTGACCGACCTTGTGGTGCGGGGCGAACCCTTTACCGAATGGTTCGACGAAGACTGGCCGTGGATCGTCCTGCTGGTGGTCGGGCTCGTCGTCTTCGTGACGCTGCGCACGCTGAAGAAGTCGACCCGGGTCCTGCACGTCGAAGGCCGCTGAGGGTAACCAGCGCTGTGTCCGGCGGCTCTCATTCCAATCACGGCTTGCACTTTCGCGCTCGACCCGGTTATGCAGTGCCGACTTGAATTGCGCAGGAGAGTGCCTGGTGGCCGGTCGACTGTTCTTCACTTCCGATACCCATTTCGGCGATCCGAACGTTCTGCGGATCCGCAAGCGGCCGTTCGCGTCTGTCGGCGATATGGACGAGTTGCTGATCAACAACTGGAACGAGACCGTGGCGCCGGACGATACGGTCTATCACCTCGGCGATTTCTCGCACCGGACCTGCTTCGAGGCGGCGGACTATATCCGCAAGCTCAATGGCCGCCTCCATCTGGTGCGCGGCAATCATGACGACGTGCTGGTGGAGGTGGCCGGCGGGCTGTTCGAATCCGTCTCGCTGATGGAAGAGGTCGACTGGCAGGGCTGGCGCTTCGTGCTGTTGCACTATCCGATGCGCGACTGGGCCAACGCGGTGCGCGGCGCCTGCCACCTTTACGGCCACGTGCACGGCCGGCTCGACGATCACCCGATCGGGCGCAGCCTCGATGTCGGCGTCGAATCGCACGACTACCGCCCGGTCTCGGTCGAGGCCGTGGTGTCGATCCTCGAGGATCGGCCGCAGCATTCGCGCGGCACGCCGCCGATGCTTTGAGGTTGGTTGGGGTTTAGCCCTTCTTGCCGCCCTGCGCCGTGCCCTTGGCGATCAGCGAGGCGATGACCGGGCCGCGCATGGCAAAGACCGCAAGCGCGGCGGCCATGCCGGCGAGGCCGTACATGGTCTGACCGGACATCAGTCCGGCACCGGACAGGCCGAGCGCCGCCACCAGCAGGAAATTCGATCCGTTCCACACCAGCCGCGCCTTCTTTGAGGCCGGGTCGTTCGGCACCTCGACGGCAAGCCCGGTGTTCTTCCAGGCAATCATTCCGCCGCGCACGACGTGGCCGCGATTGCCGGAGATGCGGGCGAGCTTCGGCGCCGTCGAATTGGTGCGCGCGCCGGAATGGCAGATAAACAGCGCCTTGGTCTTTTTCGGCAGCGGCAGCGCTTCTTCACCGAGTGTCGACAGCGGCTTGATCATGGCGCCGGGAATGCGTTCGCGGGCGATCTCATGGGCCTCGCGAACGTCGACGATGATGGCGTGTTTCTTTTCGACCATGCGGGCGGCGTCGGCGGCGGAAATTTCCGTCAGGCTCATCGGGCGATCCGTTCGTTGTTGGTCCGGCGGCGTCGGCCGGGCCAGCGTTGGCGACAGGTTTTCCGCCTTATATCAGCAAAATTGCATTTGCGAAGGGGCCGGGTGAGCCCGTCGCCTGGCAATGCTTCGCGGTTCGTCACCTATGCGGGGGGCGGGGTGGTTTCCGGTTCCGGTTTCTGAAAAGCTCGGTGTTTCGTGTGCAGCGCTACTCGCGGTCATGCCGCGAATGCGCGTTGGCGCGTCGTCGCTGGGAAAGACGGTGGCGGGTTCGGCGGTTAGCGGTGAATGATATGCCTGTGAGGGCAGGCGTAACGGCAGTGCAGACAGGACGGTTGCATGTTTTTGTCGGTGTTCGAATTGTTCAAGATCGGGGTCGGCCCGTCGTCGTCGCACACGGTTGGGCCGATGGTGGCCGCGCAGCGGTTCCTGTCCTCGGTCTCGGCGAATTGCCCGGGAAAGACCGGCCGCGTGCAAATCCGCCTGCATGGCTCGCTAGCCTATACCGGCGAGGGTCATGGCACCGACCGGGCGTTGATTCTCGGCCTTGCCGGCGAAAAACCCGACACCGTCGATCCGGCGCGCATGGACGACATCGTCGCGGCTGTGAAGGGTGACAAGACCATCGACGCGGGCGGTGTGACGCTTGCCTTCGATCCCGATCAGGACATCGTCTTCGACTATGGGCCGCCGCTGCCGGGCCACGCCAACGGCATGGCGTTTTCGCTTGTCGGGGAAGACGGGGCGTCGCTGTACGCCCGTGTCTATTACTCGGTTGGTGGCGGCTTCGTCGTCAGCGGCGAGGAGCTCGACGGGCTCGGCGAGGACCAGTCGCCGGTAACGCACGAGACCTCGGTGCCGTATCCGTTCGCCAGCGCGCGCGAGATGCTCGACATGGGCGCGCGTTCCGGGCACTCGATTGCCGACATGAAGATGGCCAACGAAAGCGCGCGGCGCCCGGAAGAGGATATCATCGATGGCCTCGACCGTATCTGGGCGACGATGAGCGGCTGTATCGAGCGCGGGCTGGCCCGCACCGGCGTTCTGCCCGGCGGTCTCAACGTGCGGCGGCGGGCTCGCGAGATCCACGCCCAGCTTCTCGGTGAGGCCTATGCCAACGATCGCTTCGCGCACACGGTGATGGACTGGCTCGGCGTCTACGCGATGGCGGTCAACGAGGAAAACGCCGCGGGCGGTCAGGTGGTGACGGCGCCGACCAATGGCGCGGCGGGCGTGATCCCTGCCGTCATCCGCTACTATCTCGATCACTGCAACGGCGCCGATCAGGCGGGGGTGCGGACCTTCCTGCTGACAGCCGCCGCCGTTGGCGGCATCATCAAGCACAACGCCTCGATATCCGGCGCCGAGGTCGGCTGTCAGGGCGAAGTGGGGTCGGCGGCGGCGATGGCGGCGGCCGGGCTGACGGCGGTGCTCGGCGGCACCAACATGCAGATCGAGAATGCGGCCGAGATCGCGCTCGAACATCACCTCGGCATGACCTGCGATCCGATCAAGGGGCTGGTCCAGGTGCCATGCATCGAGCGCAATGCGCTCGGCGCGGTCAAGGCGGTGACGGCGTCGTCGCTGGCGCTGCGCGGCGATGGCACGCACTTCGTGCCGCTCGACCACTGCATCGAGACGATGCGGCAGACCGGCATCGATATGAGCGAGAAGTACAAGGAGACCTCGACCGGCGGGCTGGCGGCGAGCGTCATCGAGTGCTGACGTTCCGCGAGTGCGGCTGAAACGAAAAACGCTCCCGCCGCGGCTGCGGTCGGGAGCGTTCGAACTTTCGCTGAAAAGCGGTCGGTCAGGCGTTGCCGGCTTCCGGCATGCCCGGGGCGCCGCAATAGATGTCCTTCAGCAACATCAGGATGCGGCCGGCGTCGGCATCGTCGACGCGATAGAACAGGGTCTGCGCGTCGCGGCGGTACGAGACGAGACCTTCCTGGCGCATCTTGGCGAGGTGCTGGGAGAGGGCGGACTGCGACAGGCCGACCGAGTCGGCCAGCGTGCCGACGCTTGCTTCGCCGGCTTCAGCCAGGCGACACAGGATCATCAGGCGCTTTTCATTGGCGAGCAATTTCATCATCCGGGCCGCGTCTTCGGCCCGGTCTTCAAATCCCACCATCGGTTCCAGTTCAACCACCGCCATCTTCCCGCTCCGTTTGTTTTCTCTTCGGAAAATTAGTTTGTCCTCATATATCCGTCAAGGAATGGCAAAATGAAGACAGCAACAAAATACGGAAATTCGTACCTGCCAAATCACCGATCGCAACTCAGATTTTTCACAAAACGCGCATTCGTTTCTGCGGGGAATGGGCGCGGAGCGAAAACCGTGTAATTCTCCCTGATCATGCTGAGCCGCGACGGATACCGGGTTTCCATCGACTTCAGCAGCGACGACACCCGCGTGCGAGCGGGGCAAAAATATCGGGAGGACAATATGATACGGGGTTTGATCGTGGCCGGCGCGTTGCTCGCCGGTGTTGCCATGCCGGCGATTGCGGCCGAGCCGATCGAGGGCAACTGGCGGACGCAGGCCGGCTCCAAAGCCGAAATCAAGCGCTGCGGCGGGTCGTTCTGCGTGACGCTGAAATCGGGCGCGCATGCCGGAAAGCGCATCGGAAAGATGTCGGGATCGGGTGCGAAGTATTCGGGTGAGATTACTGATCCGAAGGACGACAAGACTTACAGCGGGTCTGCCAAAGTGTCCGGCGATTCGCTGAAGATGAAGGGTTGCGTGATGGCGGTCTTCTGCAAGACGCAGACCTGGAAGCGCCTCTAGGGCGCGCAGACCCCGCGCAGTTTCGTCTGCCGGCAAAGCAAGGCCCTGCGGGCTCCGCGGGGCCTTTTGTGTTCGACCCCGCGGCGCGTTTCGTCGCGGTGCGCCTTGGAAAAACAAACCGCTCCCATATATGCCACCGGGAACCAAGACCTATCACTGGTGGAAAGGTGAGAATTTCATGCCGAACAACACCGGATTTGCGATGCGCGCGTTTTTCGACGAAGCGACCAACACCGTCAGCTATCTCGTCTGGGACAGCGAAAGCCGCCGCGCGGCGGTGATCGATCCCGTGCTCGACTTCGACAACCGCTCGGGTAAGGCCTCGACAACTGCCGCCGACCGGGTGCTGGAGGCCGTTGCCGAGGAAGGCCTGACGGTGGACTGGGTGCTCGAAACCCACGCCCACGCCGACCATTTGTCCGGCGCGCCCTACATCAAGGCCAAGACCGGCGCGCGGATCGGTATCGGCGAGCGCATCCGCGAGGTACAGAAGATCTTTCGGCCGATCTTCAACCTGACCGACATGACGGTGGACGGCAGCCAGTTCGATCAGCTCTTCTCCGATGGTGAGACGTTTTCGATCGGCGGGCTGACGGTTGAGGTGATCGCGACGCCGGGCCATACGCCGGCCTGCATCTCGTACCGCATCGGCGATGCGGTGTTCGTTGGCGATACGCTGTTCATGCCGGATTTCGGCACCGCGCGGGCGGACTTCCCCGGCGGCGATGCACGCACGCTCTTCCAGTCCATCAAGCGTCTCCTGTCGCTGCCGCCGGAAACGCGGCTGTTCATGTGCCACGACTACAAGGCGCCGGGGCGTGACGAATTTGCCTGGGAAACGACGGTCGCGGCGGAGCGGGCGGAAAACGTCCACGTCAATGACGCGATCAGCGAAGACGAGTTCGTCGCCATGCGCGAGACGCGCGATTCCGGTCTTGCCGTGCCGCTGCTCCTGCTGCCGTCGATCCAGGTCAATATTCGCGCCGGGCAGCTTCCGAAAGCCGAGGATAACGGCGTGCGCTACCTCAAGCTTCCGGTCGAACTGGCTTCGTAAGGAAGCGCCCCGAATGCCGTCTTCCCGCAAAATTGCGGGGAGGGGTGCGCTCAGCCGTTGATCGCATCGTTGCGGGATCGTATCGATAGAGCCCGGTGTCGCGGCATCCGCCGCGCACCCTGTCATGCATACGGGGTCTTCGATGGCGCTTCTCACTTCCGTCCTGGTTGCCAATCGCGGTGAAATCGCCGTGCGCGTCATGCGCACCGCCAAGCGTCTCGGGATGCGCACCATCGCGGTCTATTCCGACGCGGATGCAGATGCGCCGCATGTCCGCTTCGCCGACGAGGCGGTGGCGATCGGCCCGGCGCCGGCGACCGAATCCTATCTGGTCAAGGAGAAGATCCTCGCGGCTGCCAAGGCGACGGGGGTCGACTGCATCCATCCGGGCTACGGCTTCCTTTCCGAGAACGCCGAGTTTGCCGAGGCCTGCGCCGCGGCCGGTATCGTTTTCGTTGGCCCGCCGGCGGACGCCATTCGCAAGATGGGTCTGAAGGACCGCGCCAAGGCGATCATGGCCGACGCGGATGTGCCGGTGGTGCCGGGCTATCACGGCGAGCGGCAGGAGCCGGCCTTCCTGAAACAGAAGGCCTACGAGATTGGCTATCCGGTGCTCATCAAGGCCGTTGCCGGCGGTGGCGGCAAGGGTATGCGCCGTATCGACAAGGCGGTCGAGTTCGAGGCCGCGCTCGAAGCCGCGCAGCGCGAGGCGCGCAATGCCTTCGGCGATGAGCGTGTGCTGATCGAGAAATTCGTCGCCGCGCCGCGCCATGTCGAAGTGCAGGTGTTCGCCGACGGTCATGGCAATGCGGTGCATCTGTTCGAGCGCGACTGCTCGCTGCAGCGGCGCCACCAGAAGGTGGTTGAGGAAGCGCCCGCGCCGGGGATGAGCGCGGAGATGCGCTCGGTGATGGGCGAGGCGGCGGTGGCGGCGGCCAAGGCGGTCGGCTATGTCGGCGCCGGCACGGTCGAGTTCATCGTCGACGGCAGCGAGGGGCTGCGTACCGACCGCTTCTGGTTCATGGAAATGAATACCCGCTTGCAGGTCGAGCATCCGGTGACGGAAGCGATCACCGGCGTCGATCTGGTCGAGTGGCAGCTTCGCGTGGCCTCAGGTGAGTCCCTGCCGAAGGCGCAGGACGAACTGCAGCTTTCCGGCCATGCGGTCGAGGTGCGGCTCTACGCGGAAGACCCGGACACGGGCTTCCTGCCGTCGTCGGGCCGGCTCGATGTGCTGCGCCTGCCGGACGATCTGGCGCGCGTCGACTCCGGCGTCGTCGAGGGCGGCGTGGTGTCGCCGTTCTACGATCCGATGATTGCCAAGATCATCACCCACGGCGCCACCCGGGGCGAAGCGCTCGACAAGCTGGCGGCCGCGCTAGCCGAGACGGTTGTGGCGGGTCCGAAATCCAATCTCGGCTTCCTGCGCGCGGTGCTGCGGCACCCGCATGTGCGCGATGGCGGCTTCGACACCGGTCTGGTCGATCGAGAGATCGGCGCGCTGACTGACGGCGGCGTCGGCGATGCGGCAATTGCGGCGGCAGCCTCAGCGCTGCTGCGGACCGGCGATGCGCCGGCCGGCGGCTGGAACGACCCGTTCGAGGCCAATGACGGCTTCCAGCTTGGCGGCGTGCGCGACATTGGCCGCACGTTGATCGTCGAGGGTGAGCCGCTCGAGGTTCGGCTGGTGTGGAATGGCGGACAGTTTTCGGTCGGGCTCGGCGAGACAAGCAGCTCGGACGCGGCGACGGGGTCTGTCGCGCTGTGCGGCGATGTTGCCTATGCGCTCGAAGATGGGCGGGCGGTGCGTGTCGCACTCGAGGATGCGCTGACCCGCAAGGCGGAAGGCGAGGACGAGCATGGCCATGTGCGTGCGCCGATGCACGGCAAGGTGATCGCCGTCTTCGTCGAAGAAGGCCAGACGGTTGCTGCCGGCGACCGGCTGTTCATCGTTGAGGCGATGAAGATGGAGCACGTCGTCGTCGCGCCGGGGCCGGGCATCGTCGCGGCCGTGCTGGCGGGCGAGGGCGATCAGGTCGATGACGGCGCCGAGGTCGTGACGCTTGCCGATATCGAGGACGAGGCTGCCGCGTAAATCGCTGCGTGACGGACCGGGGCTAGTCCTTAAGGACGAAGGTCAGCTTCATGTTGACCCGCCATTCGTCGATCTTGCCGTCCTTGCAGGTCACCTTGATGTCCTGAACCCACGCGCCCTCGATGTTGTCGAGCGTTCGGTTGGCGCGGTCGATGCCGGTATCGATGGCATCCTCGATGCTCTTGGTCGACGACGAGGTGATTTCGGTAACGCGGGCAATCGACATTCCGTCCGTCCTTCCGTTTCCGACCGGTTTCGACCGTGCGAGTCGACCGGAGATCAAGCTGCTCCAGGGCAATACGCGCATTCCTACAGAAAATCGGGGCACTTTCAAAATACGACGCTTGGACTAGTCGCCCGCGAAAATGCTCACGGTCACGGCATCGCGCGTAGCTGTGGATAGCGTGCCGCGAGGTTTGACCGGATCGACGGAAAGCCGCAAAACTCCCCTCATGGCCCTGCACCTGATCAAGCTTTGCGTTGGCGCGGAGAGCGTCGAGGATCTTCACGACTGGATTGAAGACCGCCGGCGGCTTGCCGAAGCGACCGGGCGTCCGTTCGAGCAGATCCACACCACGCGGATGATGCCGAAACGGCGCGAGGAGTTGCTCGACGGCGGCTCGCTCTATTGGGTGATCAAGGGTGCGGTGCAGGCGCGCCAGCGCATTCTTGATATCCGATCGGTCACCGGCGAGGACGGCATCTCGCGCTGTCAGCTCGTGTTCGAACCGACCGTGCAGTTGACCGCGATCCAGCCGCGGAGGCCGTTTCAGGGTTGGCGCTATCTGCAGGAAAAGGACGTGCCGGCCGATATCCTCGAGCGGCCCGGCGACGAGGCGATGCCGGAGGACATGCGGCGGGACCTTTCCGAGCTCGGGCTGCTCTAGAGCATTCTGCGTTCGAGTTGAATCGCCGAAATGCTCTATCCCTTTGTTTAGTTGCATCTTTGTCGACGCCAATTGTTCCAATTGGCTGCACGATGCTCTAGCCGCGCCGTTACACGCCGATATTGTCGATCAGCCGCGTCTTGCCGAGCCAGGCGGCGACGAGCAGGCGCATCGGCAAATCCTTGTCCGCGTCCAGGTCGATCGCCTGCAGGGTCTCGGCGTGGCGCAGTTCGAGATAGTCGAGGCGGAAACCGGCTTCTGAAATGGCCGCCCGTGCGGCCTTCAAGGCGGTCTCGGCGGAGCCGCCGGCGCGAATCGTGTCGGCCACCGCGCGTAGTTCGACGTTCAGGCGGGCGGCGGTCACGCGATCCGCGCTCGACAAATAGGCGTTGCGCGACGACATGGCGAGGCCGTCATCCTCGCGCACCGTTTCAATTGCGAGGATTTCGGTCGGGATGTTGAGGTCGCGTACCATCTGGCGCACGACGAGGAGCTGCTGATAGTCCTTCTCGCCGAACAGCGCGATGTCGGGCAATGCCGACAGGAGCAGCTTGGCGACGACGACGGCAACGCCGGAAAAGAAATGCGGCCGGTAGTCGGTCTCGAGACCGAGCGCGGGGCCCTTCACCGTGATGCCGGTGGCGAAATCCGGGCGGTACATTTCCGCCGCGTTGGGCGCGAAAACCGCGTCGACGCCGTAGGGCAGCATCTTGGCGACATCGTCGTCGAAGGTGCGTGGATAGGAGTCGAAATCCTCGGTCGGCGCGAACTGGGTCGGATTGACGAAGATCGAGACGATGACCTTCTGGGCGCGATTGCGGGCTTCCTCGATCAGTTTCAAATGGCCGGCATGTAGCGCGCCCATCGTCGGGACAAGGGCAACGGTCTTGCCGTCGCTGCGCCAGATCGAAACCCGGCGGCGGAGATCGTCCACCGTGGAAGCGATAGCGGGGTAAGCGGTCATTGGGCGCGCTCTCATGCCTGACTGTCAAAAGGTGCGGGACCCTATCACTCTGCTCAGTTTCCGCCAATTCGCTGAAAGCATAGACTTTGCCCTTCATTCACTTCGTGGCCGCGAGGGCGGCTCGCGGCGTTGCGATTTTTCCCGGCAGGGCCACATTATGGGGCAGTGCGCCGTGCCCGGCGCGTTCGGCGGCATGAGGAAAGGGAACACAGGCGGCATGTCGAAAGACAAGACACCGGCAAAGCCGACGGCGGGAGGTGCGCTCGCCGGGCGGTCGAGCGACTCCGAGATCGACGCGTTTCTGCAAAAGGCGCAGACGCTGACCCCGCCCGCGCAGGGGCAGGGGCGGCTGATCTTCGCGCTCGATGCGACGATGAGCCGGCAGCCGACCTGGGATCGCGCCTGTTCGCTGCAGGGTCAGATGTTCGAAGAGGCGGCGGCCATCGGTGGGCTCGACGTCCAACTCGTCTATTTCCGCGGCTTCGGCGAGTGCCGGTCGAGCAAATGGGTGCGCAACGCCAAGGCGCTGGCTGGGCTGATGACGCAAATCGATTGTCGCGGCGGACACACGCAGATCCGCAAGGTGCTGGCGCATGCGCTTTCCGAGACGCGCAAGGAAAAGGTCAGCGCGCTCATCTATGTCGGCGACTGCATGGAAGAGGATGTCGACGATCTGGCGCAGAAGGCCGGAGAACTCGGCATGCTCGGCGTGCCGGTGTTCCTGTTTCAGGATGGCGGCGATCCGGAGGCTGAAGCGGCGTTTCGCGAAATCGCCCGGCTTAGCAAGGGCGCCTATTGCCGGCTCGATGCGGGCTCGGCACACAGGCTTGGCGAGTTGCTGCGGGCGGTGGCTGCCTATGCTGCGGGCGGGCGCAAAGCGCTGACGGCGCTGTCGAACCAGGGCAAGGGCGAGGCCCGCCTGTTGCTCGAACAGATGCGGTAGACGATGGCGCGGATCATTCTCATCCTTGGCGGCATCGTGCTGCTTCTCATTCTGGCGCAGGCGTTCCTCAAGGCCAATCCGGCGGTTCTGGCCAAACGGCTGAAGATCGGCGGCGGGATTGCGCTTCTCGGGATTGCGGCCGGGCTTGCCGCGATCGGGCGCTGGGCGATTGCCGCGCCGCTTGGTGCGTTCGGCCTGTCGGTGCTCGGCTCGTCGGGAATGAGCGGCTTCGGCTGGCGCGGGCAACGCACGGCGGGCAGTTCATCGCAGGTGCGTTCGGACCATCTCGAGATGGAACTCGACCATGACAGCGGGGAGATGCGCGGGCGCGTTCTGAGCGGCCCTTACCACGGCCGCGATCTCGACTCGCTCAGCTTCGGCGAGGCGATCGACCTTTGGCGATCATTCGTCAACGAGGAGCGCAGCCGCGTCCTCCTGGAAACCTATCTGGACCGCCGGCAGGCCGACTGGCGTGAACACGTCGAGGATGATGCGGGTCCGCGGACGGGCGGTGCGGCGGGTTCTGGCGGCATGACAGAGAAGGAGGCCTACGAGATCCTTGGGATTTCGCCGGGCGCCGGGGAGGCGGAAATTCGGGCTGCGCACCGAAGGCTTATGAAGCTTGTCCACCCCGACCACGGCGGAACGAGTGCTCTGGCTGCCCGGATCAACGAGGCGAAGGAACGTCTTCTTCGTCGACATGATACTCCCCACTAACGCATATGCTTACACGGGCCGGCCGGTACCCTTTCCGGCCGACCGAAACTGATCACTACTGGTGGAACGGAAAGCAGGCATAGCTCTTCCGCTTGAGTTTGGCGCAGGCCGACTTGGCCGCTCCCTTGCTGTCGAAGCCGGCGAAGCGGGCGCGGTACAGCGTGGTGCCGCCCTTTTTCACCGTTTCGGTGTATGAGGTCCGGCGCTTGAGCAGCGAGCCGGTGTCACGGGCCGCGCGCTTCATCAGCGACAGCGCGTCGTCATGGTTCGGAAGGGCGCCGATCTGGATCTGCCATCCGTCCGGAATGTCCGGCGTCGCGTTGGCGATCGCCTGCGGCGCGGCCTTTGGTGCCGGCGCCGGTTCGGAAGGCCCATTGTGGGCACCAATCGACACCTTGGTGGTCCTGACCGATTTGATGGTGACGGAACCGGTGGTTGCCGGCGCGCGGCGCGGTGTGACCGAAGCGGTGACCAGTTCGAAGTCCGGCTTCGCGGCAGGACGCGGCGCACCGGATTTCGGCAGCGCGACGAACTGGCGTGTCGGCGACGAGCTGTGGCGCGCGATCATGTCGGTGCGGCCGCGCGTACCGGCCTTCGGCAGATACCCGTTGATGAGCTGGGTCATGTGCGCATTGCGCGAGCGGCCCGTCTTGCCACCCATGACGACGGCGACGATGTGGCGCTTGCCGCGCTTGACCGAGCTGACGAGGTTGAAACCCGATGCGCGTGTGTAGCCGGTCTTGATGCCGTCGACACCCTTCACCCGGCCGAGCAGGCGGTTGTGGTTGCCGTAGCGGCGGCCGCGATACTTGAACGAGCGCGTCGCGAAGTAGCGATAATATTTCGGATGGTGCTGCTGCAGGGCACGGCCAAGGGTGGCCATGTCGCGGGCCGTGGTTTTCTGGGCAGTGTTGGGCAGGCCGGACGCGTTGCGGAACGTGGTCCGGCTCATGCCCATGCCGCGCGCGACTGTCGTCATGCGGCGGGCAAAGGCGGATTCGGATCCGGAGATGTTTTCGGCGACGACGACGGCGACGTCGTTGGCGGATTTGGTGACGAGGGCGCGAATGGCGTCGCGGACCTGAATGGTGCTGCCGGGTTTCAGGCCGAGCTTGGAAGGGGCCTGACGCGAGGCGTATTTGGAGACCTTGAGGCGCGTCGTCATCTTCATGCGACCGGCCTTCAGCTCGTCGAACAGCACGTAGAGCGTCATCATCTTGGTCAGCGAGGCCGGATAGCGCGGGGCGTCCGCATTGCGCGAGAACAGTACCTTGCCGGTACGGGCGTCGATGACGAAAGCGGCATATTTGGAATTTGCCCGGGTTTCGGCCGGGGAGCCGAGGGTAAGGATCGATGCGAAGAGAACGACAACGACCGCCTTTACCCAACCGGACCAACCAAGGTCACGGGAAACAACGCGTTTGAACACCACTGTGATACCCTCAAACCTACCCGTGCCCGCCGCCTTTCCTGTGCGCGGACACAAATGAACTCGCAGTTTCGTCCGTTCGCCGAGGGCTGCCCAAGGTGCGCAACCACTCTATACGCGCGGCCGAACGGACCGTTTCGTTTCCTCGCGTCTTGTCTTTGCGGCCTGTCGCTCAGCGATGGCCGATTGAGGTGATTGTCTGCCGTCAGGGTTAGGAATCGGTAAATCGCAATTGCGATCTGCACGGCTTGTGATTGTGTTTCGAAGGAAATGGTGCGCTGCAAAAATTATTTGACATTTATTGTGCGGCGCATATATTGATGATCGACGCGACAAAGCGGCGGTGATCCGGACGATCCCGCGAGGCCAGATAAAAGGGGTATGTGTGATGTTTGCCGGTTTTGAAGACATGCAGAAGTTCAGCAAGGACAACGCCGAGACGGCGATGAAGAGCTTCGGCACGGTGTCCAAGGGTTTCCAGGCGATTGCCGCCGAGGTTGCCGACTACACGAAGAAGTCGTTCGAGGACAGCGCCGCGGTTGCCAACAAGGTGATGACCGCGAAGTCGCTGGACACGGTTCTCGAGGCGCAGAGCGAATATGCCAAGTCTTCCTATGAGGGCATGGTCGGCCAGATGTCCAAGATCGGCGAGATGTATGCCGATGTTGCCAAGGACTTCTACAAGCCGTTCGAAGATGCCTTCGCGAAGGCCGCGAAGTAAGCTTTTTCGGGGCGCTTTGGCCCTTTCGAAAATGCTGATCGGATTGCAGAGCCCAGCCCGTTGCGGCCGGGCTCTTGCGTTTTTGTGACCACGCAGCGGCATTTTTCGCTGTTTGATCCGTTGCACCTTTGCGCAAGGGCCTTACAATCACTCATGGTAGGCTTACATTAGACGTGAGCGGCCGTGGTCACGACCTTCCCCGAGCGGCGCAAAGGCGGCACTGGGGGTTTTGTCATTTCGGCTGGGTTTTTTAAAAGAGGACGCGATCAGGCTCGATGAGGATCGAACCGATCAGGGCGACGGCGGATCATGAAGACGGCGGCGGGGATGGCGGTTCCGGCACGGCTGTCGTCACCAAAACGCGGCCGAAGACGAAGCGGCCGAACATGTACCGCGTGTTGTTGCTGAACGACGACTACACGCCGATGGAATTTGTCGTGCACGTGCTCGAACGGTTCTTCCAGAAGAACCGGGACGAGGCCACACGGGTCATGCTGCATGTCCATCATCACGGGGTGGGGGAGTGCGGGATCTACACCTATGAGGTCGCCGAGACGAAGGTGACGCAGGTGATGGATTTCGCGCGCAAACATCAACATCCGCTGCAATGCGTGATGGAAAAGAAGTGAGGTCGATCGGTGCCGTCATTCTCCCGCAGCCTTGAGAAAGCGCTTCATCAGGCGCTTTCGCTCGCAAATGAGCGACATCAGGAATACGCCACGCTTGAGCATCTCCTGCTTGCGCTGATCGACGATCAGGACGCGGCGGCGGTGATGCGCGCGTGCAATGTCGATCTCGATCTCCTGCGCCGCAATCTCATCGAATATGTCGATGGCGAGCTGGAAAACCTCATTACCGATTCCGAGGAAGAGTCGAAGCCGACTGCCGGATTCCAGCGGGTGATCCAGCGTGCGGTGATTCATGTTCAGTCGTCGGGCCGTGAAGAGGTCACTGGCGCCAACGTGCTTGTTGCGATCTTTGCAGAGCGCGAGAGCCATGCCGCCTATTTCCTGCAGGAGCAGGACATGACCCGTTACGACGCGGTCAATTACATCAGCCACGGCATCGCCAAGCGCATGGGCATGTCCGAGGACCGCCATGTCGAAGGTATCGACGAGGAGTCGATGGAGGCCGACGAGGCGGAAGAGGGCGGCAAGAAGAAGACCGACGCGCTCGAGGCCTACTGCGTCAACCTGAACGACAAGGCGCGCAAGGGCAAGATCGACCCGCTGATTGGTCGCGATGCGGAAATCCAGCGCACGATCCAGGTGCTGTGCCGCCGCTCGAAGAACAATCCGCTCTTCGTCGGCGATCCGGGCGTTGGCAAGACGGCGATTGCCGAAGGGCTCGCACGGCGCATCGTCAACGGCGAAGTGCCGGAGGTCCTCTCCGATTCGACTGTGTTCTCGCTCGACATGGGTTCGCTGCTCGCCGGCACGCGCTACCGCGGCGATTTCGAGGAACGGCTGAAGCAGGTCATCAAGGAAATCGAGGATTATCCCGGCGCGATCATGTTCATCGACGAGATCCACACCGTGATCGGTGCGGGTGCGACGTCGGGCGGCGCGATGGATGCCTCGAATCTTCTGAAGCCGGCGCTGGCGTCGGGCACGCTGCGCTGCATCGGCTCGACGACCTACAAGGAATATCGCCAGTTCTTCGAGAAGGACCGGGCGCTGGTGCGTCGTTTCCAGAAGATCGACGTCAACGAGCCGTCGATCCCGGATGCGATCGAGATCCTCAAGGGGCTGAAGCCCTATTTCGAGGAATACCACAAGGTTCGCTACACCAATGACGCCATCAAGTCGGCGGTGGAGCTGTCGGCACGGTACATCAACGACCGCAAGCTGCCGGACAAGGCGATCGACGTGATCGACGAGACCGGTGCGTCGCTGATGCTGGTGCCGGAAGCCAAGCGGCGCAAGACCATCGGCGTCAAGGAGATCGAGGCGACGATTGCCACGATGGCGCGGATCCCGCCGAAGACGGTCACCAAGGACGACGCCGAACTGCTGGTGAATTTGCGCGAGAACCTGAAGCGGGTCGTCTACGGCCAGGATCAGGCGATCGACGCGCTGGCATCGGCGATCAAGCTCGCCCGCGCAGGGCTTCGCGAACCGGAGAAGCCGATCGGCTCCTACCTGTTCTCTGGCCCGACGGGTGTGGGCAAGACCGAGGTCGCGCGCCAGCTGTCCGAACTGCTTGGCGTCGAGCTGCTGCGTTTCGACATGTCGGAATATATGGAGCGGCACACGGTTTCACGGCTGATCGGCGCGCCTCCGGGTTATGTCGGCTTTGATCAGGGCGGTCTTTTGACCGATGGCGTCGACCAGCATCCGCATTGCGTGCTGCTGCTCGACGAAATCGAGAAGGCGCATCCGGATCTGTTCAATATCCTTCTGCAGATCATGGATCACGGCAAGCTGACCGACCACAACGGCAAGAGCGTCGATTTCCGCAATGTCATTCTCATCATGACGACCAATGCGGGCGCGGCGGATCTGGCCCGCGAGCCGATCGGGTTCGCCCGCACCAAGCGCGAAGGCGACGACGAAGAGGCGATCAACAAGCTGTTCACGCCGGAATTCCGAAACCGTCTCGACGCGATCATTCCGTTCAACACGCTGCCGGCGAGTGTCGTCCATCGTGTGGTCGAGAAGTTCGTCATGCAGCTCGAGGCGCAGCTTGCCGATCGCGGCGTGCTGTTCGAGCTGACGGACGAGGCGATCGCCTGGCTCGCCGAGAAGGGCTACGACGAGCATATGGGTGCGCGGCCACTCGGCCGGGTGATCCAGGAGCACATCAAGAAGCCGCTCGCCGACGAGGTTCTGTTCGGCAAGCTGAAGAAGGGCGGCACGGTCCGCGTTACGGTCGAGACCGGCGAGGACGGCAAGACCGGGTTGGCTCTCGAGGCAATCGAGGACACCGCCCGCCCGAACCGCGCCGACAAGGATGATGAAGACGGCGAGGATGGCGACGAGCCGAAATCGAAGGGCTCGCGCAGTCTGGTGCCGAAAGTGCCGCTCAACGACTGAGCGCGGTGCGAAGACCATTGAAATGCAAAACGGCCCGGAGAGAGATCTCCGGGCCGTTTCGTTTCCCGCCGGTGGTGATGGAGAGCGACGGAAAATCACGCATCCCTACTGAAGCGGCTCGTCAGGGGAGTGAGGGTGCCTCTCCGGTCAGGATGCGTGAAAGTGAGTCGGGTCATCGATCATTGGGCTTGCCGCCAGCCGGGACCCTTGTTGTTGAGTGCGGTCCTGCAGGCTGGCGACAGGGCGCCATAGTTGGTCGCGAGGCATTTCGGGATGGCGCCGGTGCCGTGTTTCATCCCGGGGCAGAACTTGTCGATGTCGGCCTTGCAATATTGCGACAGCCAGCCCTGGCCAGGACCGCCCATGCCTTGACCTCCCATGCCGCCCATACCCTGGCCGCCCATGCCCATGCCTTGTGCGAGGGCAGGAGAGGCGATCAGTGTGAGAATGGCGACTGCGCCGAGGGTGACGCGTTTCATTGGATGACTCCCTAGTTTGGCATTGCCGGACGCTGCTGCCGTCTCAGGCGCGGCGCCGTCCCTCTAACCGGCATACAAGGTACCAAATTGAAGCTGACCGTTTGCTGACGTCTCGACAGTTTTCGACAGGCGAATCTGCTCTGCGCGAGGCGCATGGGCCCATGTTCGCGGCGCGGGTAGTCGGCGCGGGCGCATCCGGGCTAAGGTCGCGGCTCGTTTTGCCGAATTCCGCTCCCGGATCTGTCGTCGATGTCGTCTGATAACCGTCCCTTGCCGGATGCTGCCTCGCGCTGGTTCCTGCGCGGTGTTCTGGCCGCGATCTCGGCGCCCGCCTTCATCCTGATGGCGGCGTTCGTCGGCTTTGCCGGGCTGGCGCGCGAGAGCGGCTATTCGCTCGCCGAGACGGTGGTGATGACGGCGACGATCTGGGCGTTGCCGAGCCAGGTGGTATTGATCGGTGCGATGGGGGCAGGGGCCTCCGTTCTTGCGGCCGCGCTCGCGGTCTCGCTGTCCGCGGTGCGCCTGCTGCCGATGATCGTTGCCTTCGTGCCGGTCGTTCGTGACGAAAACACCCCGCGCTGGCAGCTCTACGGCATCTCGCATTTCGTCGCGATCACCTCGTGGGTGTTTGCGATGGGCAAGCTGCCCGATGTGCCGCGCGCGGTGCGCATGCCGTATTTCTCCGGCTTCGCGCTCAGCCTGACGGCGGTCAACACGCTGGTGACGGCGATTGCCTATGTCGGCATCGAGCATCTGCCGGGGCTGCTGGCCGGCGCGCTCTTCTTCCTGATGCCGCTCTATTTCCTGATTTCGCTGTGGGGTGCCGCGCGCAACCCTATGGACAAGCTGGCGATGGCCATCGGCCTCGTGCTCGGGCCGATTTTCTTTCTCATCGCGCCGGGCTTCGATCTGCTGTGGACCGGGCTCGTCGGCGGCACGATCGCCTATCTCATCGGCCGCTTCCGCAATGGAGGCGCGGCATGAGCCTGAGCGAAACCTGGCCGCTGGCCTTTATCCTCATCGCCGGCGCGCTGCCGACCTATTTCTGGCGCTGGCTCGGCGTTCTGCTTGCGGGCAAGCTGCACGAGGATTCCGAACTGCTGAAATGGGTGAAGGCGGTGGCGACCACGCTGATCGCCGGCGTTATCGCCCGCCTGGTGCTGTTCCCCAATGGCGCGCTCGTTGAGGTGCCGCTGTGGCTGCGCATCGCGGCGATTGCAGGCGGATTTACAATCGCCTTCATGCCGCGCGGTCACATGCTCGCCGGCATCGTCGCCGGCGAGGTGTTCCTCGTCGTTGGAGCCCTGTTCTTCAGCTAACGCGTGTTCCCGAACCGAAGGTCCGCGTAAGCGAAAAGTGGGAACCGGTTTTCGGAAAAGAACTCGCGCGCAGGCAACTAGAGCGCCGCGCGGATCAGTTCGGCGTGACGCGCGAGCAGATCGTTATCGGCCATCTCGCCGGTATGGCGCTTCAGCGAAACGCCGTCGTGGCGCGGCAGTACGTGGACGTGCAGGTGGAACACCACCTGGCCGCCGGCCGGTTCGTTGAACTGCTGAACGGTGAGGCCTGGCGCGTCGAACGCCTTCATAACGGCGTGGCCGATCTTTTGCGTCGTCGCCATGACGGCGGCGAGGTCTTCGTGGGAAATATCGAGAATATTGCGCGCCGCCGCCTTCGGCAGGATCAGCGTATGGCCGTCGCAACGCGGCATGATGTCGAGCATGGCGAAGGTCTTGTCGTCCTCGTACACCTTGTGAGCGGGCAGCTCGCCGCGCAGGATCTTGGCGAAGATGTTGTTTTCGTCATAGGCGGTCATGGTCTCGTCTCCTGCTCGGCGCGGATGAGGATGCGCCGGACGGCGCTGTTGTCCAACTCGGTTACGCGCTTGCTATGGGCGCGGTCAAGGGTCGGTCTTGCATGTGCCGCGAGAAGTCCGCTCAGGCCTTCTTGAACGGCGTCATGGTCTCCAGCAGGGCGTTTTCTTCCTCCACTGCCGAGCGTTCGTGATCGAGGAAGTGCGCGACCGCTTCACGAAGGCCCGGATGGGCGATCCAGTGCGCCGAATGGGTGGTCACCGGGCGGTAGCCGCGGGCGAGCTTGTGCGGCCCCTGCGCGCCGGCTTCGACGCGGGCAAGGCCGTGTTCGATGGCGTAGTCGATGGCCTGATAGTAGCAGGCCTCGAAATGCAGGAAGGGCTGCGGATCGACGGTGCCCCAATGGCGCCCGTAGAGGGTGTTCGATCCGATGAAGTTGAGCGCGCCGGCAATCGCTTCGCCGTTGCGCCAGGCAAAGACCAGCAGGATGCGGTCGGCCATGCGCTCACCGACCAGAGAGAAGAACAGCCGGTTCAGATACGGGCGGCCCCATTTGCGCGCGCCGGTGTCCATGTAGAAGCTGTAGAAGGCGTCCCAATGGGCTTCGGTGATGTCGTTGCCGGTCACCCAGGTGATCTCCAGATCGGACTGGGCCGCGTCGCGGCGCTCGCGGCGGATGGTCTTGCGCTTGCGCGAGGCGAGCGAGGCGAGGAAGTCGTCGAAGCTGTCGTAGCCGTCGTTGAACCAGTGGAACTGCTGGTCGGTGCGGTGGAGGAAATCCTCCTCGGTCAACAGGTCGGCCTCGTCCTTCGGCAGGAAGGTGAGGTGCGCCGACGACGCCTGTAGCTGGCGGGTCGCGGCGAGGATGCCGGCGGTAAGGGCCTGTCGGCGCGCGGCGGCGTCAGGCCCGGCGCCGACGAGCAGCTTCGGCGCCGTCGCCGGTGTGAAGGGCACCGAGATCTGGAGCTTCGGGTAGTAGCGCCCGCCGGCCCGCTCGAACGCGTCGGCCCAGCCGTGATCGAAGACATATTCGCCCTGCGAATGGCCCTTCAAATAGGCCGGCACGATGCCGGCCGCTTCGCCGTCCGGGCCTTCCAGAAGCAGGTGACAGGATGCCCAGCCGGTCTCCGGCACGGCGCAACCGGCTTCCTCCAGAGACCACAGGAAATCGTGGCTGACGAAGGGATTGTAAGGCGCGCGCGCGGTCGGTTGAGAAACTGATTCAACGCTTTGCGGGTGTGAATCGGGTTGTTCAGAAAGTGATTCAACGGGCCGTGAATCTGATTCCGCTGTTTCATTTAAGTTGTTGTTTTCATTGAATTCGAAATCGGAGTTCAGACTTTGATTCAACGGCGCTTCGGGCGCGATTTCGCCGCGTGGGCCGACGCGCCAGCCGGGATTGGCAAGGGCGTCCCACGCCGTGCGATCGATCTCGGCGAGGCTTGGCAGCAGGCGGATGGTGGCGGCTTTTTCGGCGCTCATCGGGTGGCGTTCGGTCCTTGCAAAAGGGACGGAGGGTATCCGCCGTCTCCTTGAAAGGTAACGCGCTGCGAGCCAGCCTCAAGCGGCTTCAGGGTCGAAGCCTTCGAAGATCATCTGATCGGCATGGCGGGCGGCAGTTGCGCGGTCTTCGGCCGTGCGCACCGTCCAGGTCAGCAGCGGCTTGCCGAACACCTTACGCATGACCCAGGGGCCGGGCGCGGGCAGGGCCTTGACGTGGTAGGCGACGAAGTGCGGCCGGCTCCACGGCGCGTGCAGCATGTGGCGTAGCATGAAGCGCTGGAAGGCGGTGGCGTCGCCCCATTCCTCGTCCGGTTCGGTCTTTTCGGCGACGATACCGCGCGGCAGGTCAGGTGCGTTGCGGCGGAAGCCTTCGACGACGCGGGGATCGAACGACATCACGACGGCGGGGCCATCATAGGTGCGTAGCTGCGCGGCGATTGCCGGGATCAGAACCGGTGGTGTGCGAAAGTCCGACTTGATCTCGATGACGAGGCCGACGCGGCCAGCCACGCGGTCGAGCAGCTCGGCCAGTGTCGGAATATGGTCGTCGGTTCCCGAGATCCTGATCGCGTTCAGTTGGGCGGCGGTGCGGGCGGGCAACGGACCGCTTTCGTCGGTCAGCCGGTCAAGGGTGAAGTCGTGGAACACCATCGGCACGCCATCGGAGGATGCCTGCAGATCGACCTCGATGGAAAAACCACGTTCGATTGCGGCGTCGACCGCCGACAAGGTGTTCTCGACCCTCCCGGCGGCCTTGTCGTGGAAGCCGCGATGGGCGACTGGCCGTCGGGTCAGCCAGGAGATGTCGGCGAGCACCATTTGTGGGGCCTACTCGACTTCGAGGATCGCTTCGACTTCGACGGCGACGCCGAAAGGTAGCGATGCGACGCCGACGGCGGAGCGGGCGTGGCGGCCGCGGTCGCCGAGGATCTCGACCATGATGTCGGAAGCGCCGTTGATCACCTTCGGCTGGTCGCCGAAGTCCGGAGTCGAATTGACGAAGCCGACGAGTTTGACGACGCGGATGATCTTGTCGAGATCGCCAAGCGCGGCCTTGGCCTGAGCGAGAATGTTCAGCGCGCACTGGCGCGCCGCCTGCTGGCCGTCTTCGAGGCTCATGGTGTCGCCGAGTTTGCCGACGAAGCCGATGCCGTCGGGGCCGACCGGGATCTGGCCGGAGGTGAACAGGAGATCGCCGGTGCGGGTGAACGGCACGTAGCTGCCGGCGGGGGCTGCCGCCTGCGGCAGTGTGATTCCGAGTTCGACGATACGGGCTTCGGTCTGGCCGGCCATGGTGGTCTCCTTCCGGAATGGTGATGTTGGATCTGCCGTTTGGGGCTTGCCGCGACGATTGCCGAAATACGCCTGTGGGGCAACCGGTTTGACGTTTGGACGCGCGTCTTTTCATCGTTTGTGAACGGGATCTGCCGTCAACTTGCCGCTCGCCAAGGCCGGCGATTTCCGCTAGGTCGGAGGGGAGGGCGTTAGGCGATGTCGGTTAGGCCGAGTCCCGCCGGCGCCTTCCTTCCGCCCAGCTTCGGCGTTAGGCGGCCATAACAGACGGCGGGCGTTCGAACCTGTCGGGAATGAGGGAGACCGAAGCGGCATGACTATTCGCGACCTGTTTTCGCATCGGCGGTTGGCCGGGCTGGTGATCGCGACAGCGGTGCTGGTGTCTCCCGCTGCCGTTGCGGCGCAAACCCAGGCGAGCGGCATCGCCGATGCCGTCACGCGGGCCACGGTCGCGCGCGGTCTGGTGCCCCATCGGGCAGTCATCGATCTGAAACTCGTCAAGTCGACCAACGCATCGAGCGTATCCGGCCTGACCGGGCGCATGGTGTTCGAGGTCAACGGGTCGGCCTGCGAGGGTTTCACCGTCAATTTCCGATTCGTCACCCGCCTTCGTGACACGCAGGGCCAGACCCGTGTCACCGATCTTCGCACGACGACCTTCGAAGGCGGCGAGGCGGAGCGCTTCGACTTCGTCACGCAGACCTTCGTCAACGACAAGATGAGCGAGGAAACGCGCGGCTCCGTCGAGCGCGGCGACGATGACGTTGCGGCGCTTCTCACGCTGCCAGAACGCAAGCAGTTCGACCTGCCGGGCTCGATCGTGTTTCCGACGCAGCATCTCGTCGAAATGGTCTATGGTGCCAAGACCGGTGCCGGGTTCGTGTCCGCCGACCTCTATGACGGCTCGGAGGGCGGCGAAAAAGTGTTTCCGACCGCGATGGCGATCGGCCCGGCGATGACCAAGGCGGAGGATTTCAAGAGCGAGCCGGCGGCCGACGTTCCGGGCCTCAAGGGCGTCAAGCACTGGCCGGTCAGTGTCGGATACTACAATGGTGCGATCGGAATGAGCGGCGAGCAGACGCCGGTCTACGAGATGCGCTTCGTGCTTTATGAGAACGGCGTCAGCCGCAAGCTCGAGATCGACTACGGCGATTTCGTTCTGGAAGGCACGGTCACCGAGCTGACCATCCTCGACATGCAGAAGTGCGAGTAATCTCAGCGGTGTAGCTGGCCTCTCGAAGGCTTTTTCAGTCGTCTTCCCTGTCGGCGCGCGGCACCTTCTCTTGGCCGCTGCCGCCGAGCGTGAGCCCAAGCTCGACGGCGCGCTTGCCGAAGCGTCCGCGCACCGAATCCATCGCCAGCTCGGCCTTGGCGCGCCTTGTCGCGTCGATGTCGACGAGATCGGGCGGGTCGGCGCGGTCGCCATCGACGAGGTCGGCGACGCCGATGCCGATCAACCGGTAGCGCCGCCCGTTGGTCTCGCGCAGTAGCAACTCGCGGCCGACGCGGAAGATGCGGTCGGCGAGCTGCGTCGGATCCGTGAGGTGGCGGCTGCGGGTGATCTGGCGGAAATCGGCCCCCTTCAGCTTCAGCGTCACGGTGTGGCCGGCGATCTCGGCGGCCTTCAAACGGGCCGAGACCTTTTCCGACAGGCTGCGCAGATGCCGCTCGAGGCTGTGCGGATCGTCGATGTCGGTGTCGAAGGTGGTTTCGGCACTGACGCTCTTTGCCTTGGAATCGGGAGAGATGGTGCGGCTGTCCTCGCCGCGCGACAGGCGGGCTAGGCGCTGGCCGAGTGTGCCGTAGCGGCGCATCAGATCGGCCTCGTCCATCTTCTGCAGCATGCCGATATTGCGGATGCCGTCGTCGGCGAGGCGCTTCTGCATGACCCGTCCGACGCCCCAGATCATGCCGACCGGCTTGTCGGCGAGGAAGCTGCGGGCCTCGGCGGCGCCGATGACCGAAAACCCGCGCGGCTTGTCGAGATCGGAGGCGACCTTGGCGAGGAATTTGTTGGGCGCGAGCCCGATCGAGATCGTGATCCCGAGTTCGGCCTCGACGGTGCGGGCGAAACGGACCAGCGTTTCGGCGGGTGTGGCTCGGTGCAGCTTTTCGGTGCCCGACAGGTCGAGGAAGGCTTCGTCGATCGAAAGCGGTTCGACGAGCGGGGTCAGCGACTGCATCATGGCGCGCAACTCGCGTCCGACGCGGACGTATTTCTCCATGTCGGGAGTGATCACGACCGCGTCGGGGCAGGCCTCTCTGGCCTTGAACATGGGCATTGCCGAGCGCACGCCGCTGATGCGGGCGAGATAGCAGGCGGTGGCGACGACACCGCGCCGGCCACCGCCGACGATCACCGGCCTGTCTCGCAGGGACGGGTCGTCGCGTTTTTCGATGGCCGCATAAAAGGCGTCGCAATCGATATGGGCGATGGTCAGCGAATAGAGTTCCGCGTGGAAGATGAGGCGCGGGCTATGACATTTCGGGCACCGCTTCGTGGCGGGCTTCACGCGGGTCGAACAGTCGCGGCAAAGACCCTGATCTGCGCCTGGTCTGACTGCGGAAACAGCCCCTTCGGCCATGGACTTAGCGGCCTTTCCCGCCGCCAAGCAGGGTGTCGATGAAGCGATGCGCCTCGCTCCAGACGCCGGTCAGCAGGTCGATTCCGTCGATGTCGCCGGCAAGCGCCAGGAAGCGGGGGTCGGCGATGAACTGCACGAGCCGGGTGTCGCCGGCCGTATCGCGGACCGAGCGCAGATTGGCAGGACTGTCGTCGAGGAAGATGACCGGGCCGTCGGAACGCTCGGCAAGGGCGGCGACGGCTGCGCCCTTGGTTCCGGTGTTGGTGATTACCGGGAAGGGAATGCCGTGGCGGGTGAGCACGGCGGCGCGCTCCTCACGGTATTCGCCGGGCATGTTGGTCAGCATGACGATATCGGCATCGGCGCTGAGCGCGTCGAGTGCTTCCGCCGCACCGTCCACCGGCGGCTGTTCGTGGATGCGTTCGGCGAAGAAGCCATGCAGCAGCGCGTGTACCTCGGGGCCGGGCAGGGCGGCGCCGCTCTCGCGGTGGATGACGTTGCCGGCAAGGCTGTAGCTGCGCGCGATCAGGTCGTAGCCATAGGCGTCGAGATGGCGCTCGAGCGGGGCGATGAAATGCAGTACGACCTCGTCGACATCGCAGACGATAAGCGGGCGGCCGCTGGTGGTGAAAGCATCGATCTGGGCGCGCGTGTCGGCGTGCAGCGGGGCCGGCTCAGTCATGGGCGGGCGCGTCTCCGGCAAGCCTGAAATGGGCCGCGGCGATCATGGTGGGGCGGATGCGCTGGGTTTCGAGGAAGGCCAGAAGGGTCGTTTCATCGGCCATCAGGAACTCCAGAACGCCGGCCAGGAAGCCCGGATCTGCCGCTGCGTCACGTAAACTGTGCGGGCCAAGGCCACTGAGCGCGAGGAATTTCCCCAACAACTCCATGTCGTTGGCGATAAACTGCAGGCCTTCAACGGCAATTCGCTCCGCTTCGCCCTTCTCGAGGCGCGACTCTTCCTTGCGTAACATGGTCGGCTGTTTGCCTTTCTGAAAGAATTCCCGACTATCGTACTAGCACAGTTCGCCGCCGATCTCTTCAGAGCAAAGCGGACGGGCTGGACCGGTTTCCCGTTTTTGCGAGTAGCCGGAGGGGGCGGTAATAGGGGTAATGGTGCAATGACCAAGACGGTCCTGATCGTCGAGGACAACGAGCTTAATATGAAGCTCTTTCGCGATCTGCTGGAAGCCCATGGCTACAAGACGCTGCAAACGCGCAACGGGCTTGAAGCGATGGACATCGCGCGCGCCAACCATCCCGACCTGATTCTGATGGATATCCAGTTGCCGGAAGTGTCCGGCCTGGAGGTCACAAAATGGATCAAGGAAGACGATGAGCTGAAGATGATCCCCGTGATCGCGGTTACCGCGTTTGCGATGAAAGGGGACGAGGAGCGAATCCGCCAGGGAGGCTGCGAGGCCTATCTGTCGAAACCGATTTCGGTGAGCCGGTTTCTGGAGACGGTGCGCTCCTATATCGGGGAAGGCTGAGGAGAGTATTCATGACCGCGCGCGTTTTGGTGGTCGACGACGTCCTTGCGAATGTGAAACTGCTCGAAGCCCGGCTAACGGCCGAGTATTTCGAAGTGATCACGGCCATGAACGGGGTCGAAGCGCTCAAATATTGTGAGCAGGGCCTCTGTGACATCGTTCTCCTTGATGTGATGATGCCCGGCATGGACGGGTTCGAAGTCTGCCGGCGGCTGAAGTCCGATCCGCGCACGCTGCACATTCCCGTCGTCATGGTGACTGCGCTCGAGCAGCCGTCCGACCGCGTGAAGGGTCTGCAGGCGGGTGCCGATGACTTCCTGACCAAGCCGGTCAACGATATTGCGCTGATCACCCGGGTGAAGAGCCTGGTGCGGCTGAAGATGCTGACCGACGAGCTGCGCATGCGCTCGGTCACCGGTCAGGAAATGGGTTTTGACGGCACGGTCGATATCGAGGCGCTCGACGTCAACAAGCGCGGCAAGCTGCTCTTGGTCGACGATCGCCGCTCGTCCTACGAACGCGTCGCCGCGGGTCTTGCCAGCGAGCATGACGTCGTGGTGGAGACCGATCCGCAGGAAGCGCTGTTCCGCGCCGCGGAAGGCGATTTCGACCTGGCGATCCTGAGCCTCGGGCTGGCGAATTTCGACGGTCTGCGACTGTGTTCGCAGATGCGCTCGCTGGAGCGCACGCGCTCGCTGCCGATCCTTTTGATCACGGAACCGGAAGACAATGCACGGCTGATGCGGGGCCTCGACCTCGGCGTCAACGACTACGTGCTGCGCCCGGTCGACAAGAACGAGATGCTGGCGCGCGTTCGCACGCAGATCCGCCGCAAGCGCTATGCGGATCACCTGCGCGACAACGTTCAGCAGACGATGGAAATGGCGATCACCGACGGCCTGACCGGGCTGCAGAACCGCCGCTATCTGGAAACCCATCTCGGCACGCTGGTCGAGCAGGCGCGCGACCGCTCCAAGGCGCTGGCCGCGCTGATCGTCGACCTCGACTACTTCAAGGCGGTCAACGACACTTACGGCCACGATGCTGGCGACGAGGTGTTGCGCGAATTCGCCCGTCGGCTGCGCAAGAATGTGCGCGGCATCGATCTGACCTGTCGCTATGGCGGTGAGGAATTCGTCATCGTCATGCCGGAGACCGACCGGGCGCAGGCCTATGCCATTGCCGAGCGGCTGCGTCAGCGCGTTGCAGGCGAGCCGTTCATGGTGCTTGGCGGGGCGAAGGCGATCGACGTGACGATCAGTGTCGGCGTTGCCACGCTCGATCACGCGGACGATACGCCGGAAACCATTCTCAAGCGCGCCGACAACGCGCTCTACATGGCCAAGCGCAGCGGTCGCAACAAGGTGGTTGCCGACGCCGCCTAGAGTTTCCGGGATTACCCGCATACAAAAAGGCTCTTCCGGCGTTGTCGGGAGGGCCTTTTCTTGTTTCTGCGGATATCCGGATTTCCGTAGCGGCAGTTTGGCGGCGAGGTTTTCTTCCTCAAATAAGCTTGTTTTCCTCGGGTTTTGAAAAATTATTGCCGGGGGCGGGGGCGTTAAGCTTAACTGTTTACCCCATTCGCAGACGAGCCCCCTGAATAGTTACGAATTCGTTGATTTTGTGCGGTGCATGCATCAACGTCCAAAAAGAAATTGGATATTGCCTTCTGGTTCCCGTCGTAAACGCTTTTGCGTTGTCAGGTTGAGGGCAGTATCCACCGCCACGGTGTCCCTCGAATACTTGAGGCCAAGCGCCGGGCGGACAAGGGCGACAGGCACCATACGGCACAGTTCCGCACGGCGGTCGCGTCCCCTTTTGGAATACCCTACGGAGTGCTCAGGTCCGCCGCATCTCCTGGGTCCGTGGGGTCAGGTCGACCGGTTTGCGGGGGAAGAGTGGCCTCCTCGTATCGAACCGCAGCCGGTCGACCACCTATCCCGCTTTTTCACCCGTCATGCATTCTGGACGTGGCACCACGATTGGCGCCGCGCAGAGCGATTCCGCGATTCCTGTCTGGGGGGAAGTGGAGGGGGTTCCGAACAGCAAAAAGCCGGCGCGCTCTCGCGGCCGGCTCGCTCGTTCGTCGAAGCGTGGACGCCGTCTTTCGACGGCGGATCTTACTTGATCTTCGCTTCGCGGAACTCGACGTGCTTCTTCGCAACCGGATCGTATTTTTTCTTGACCATCTTTTCGGTCATGGTCCGGGTGTTCTTTTTCGTCACGTAGAAGAAGCCGGTATCGGCACTGGAGACGAGACGAATCTTGATGGTGGTCGCCTTGGCCATCGTTTGTGTTCCTTAGAAATCTTATCCGGGTCTGCCCAAGCGACATTGCGCCGGCACCAGCGTGATTGAGGCGCCACCCTACTCATCGCGCATGCATTGTCAAGAAAGGAGATCGCTTTTTCGCGGCTTAAACGCAATGCGGACAATGGCGAAGGTCACGAAGGCGGTGAAAATGATCGCATTGACGATGGCAAAGCCGTGCGGATCCCAGATATCGAGGCCGGCGCCGACGCTCATCGGGCCGACCAGCATGCCGACGGCGTACATCATGACGAAGGCGGAATTGGCGTTGGCGAGATCCGTTCCGGTGAAGCGCGAGCCGAGATGGGCAAGGCCGGCGATGTAGATACCGGCTGTGACGCCGCCCCAGATGAAGAGGGTGGCGAGCAGGGCGGGTGTGCTTGACGATGCGAACGGCATGAGCACGGCGCCGATGATGCCGACGATGCCGCAGCCGAGGATCACCAGGCGGCGGTCGAATCGGTCGGTGAGGATGCCGACGGGGACCTGCAGCGCGACGTTACCGAGGGTCGCGACGGAAACGAGCAGGGCGGCGAGGCCGGCATCCATCTCAAGGCGCAGGCCATAGACCGGCAGAAAGGCGAGCAGGGACGATTCGACGGCGCCGAAGGCGAGCGCGGAAAAGGTCGCGAGGGGCGCGACCGTGATGAAGCGGAAGAGGGCCGTCGGCGGCTCCTTGTCGACCTGCGGGCTGCTTGCGCGGGTGAAGATCACTGGCAGGACCGAGAGGGCCAGAATCGCGAAGCCGACCGCGAAGGGAAGCGCCCCCTGCCAGCCGATGATGCTCAGCAATGCCGGGCCTGCCGCGAATCCGGCGGAGAGCACCGTGCCGTAGATGCCGAGCACGAGGCCACGATGGGCCATGGGTGCGAGTTCGTTGATCCAGAATTCCGACAGCACGAACACCATGGTGATCGAGCCGAACATGAAGACGCGCAGGATGAACCAGACAGCAAAGGAATCGATCAGGTAGAAGCCGACGAAGCTGGTGGCGGCAATAAGGATCGTGGCGATCAGAAGATTGCTGGTGCCGAAGCGGTGCGCGAGCGGTGTGACAAAGGGCACCACGAGTATCGAGGCGACGCCGCCCATGGCAGAGTTCGCGCCGATGGCGGCTGCCGAGATGCCGCGCGCTTCGAGTATGAACGACAGAAGAGGCAGGCTCAGGCTGAGGCTCACGCCGACCGAGGATATCGAGGCAATGGCGGCGATGAGACCGCCATAGCGCGCAAGAAGACCTGCCGCGGAAAAGAACGCGCCGGATTTCGACATGGGGCCGATGCTCCGCTTGCTCCACGAACCATCGTTGGTGGAAGGGTTATACCCTCCTGCCTACACCATTTGCCGAATGAAGCCAGCCCCTCGCCAGTAATAGTAGGGCGTCTCGGTCTCGGGGGCGAGATCAGGGTCGCTCTTCAGCCGCGTCTCGAGTTCCTCGATGATGGTCAGCGTGATCGTCGGCAGTTCGAGCCCCTTGGCCTCGTCGAGGGTGAGCCAGTCGACCTCTTCCAGCTCGCCGGAGGGGCCGGTGCCTTCGGGTAGGGTTTCGGCGATCGAATCGGCCCATACCGCGAGGAAGCGGGTGTCGAAGCGGCGCGGGCGGCGCGGTGGCGTGATGGCGCGGGCAATCACGCGGACCGGCGCGAGGTCGGGCATCAGGCTGCGCTCGGTGAACGCTTCCCAGGAGCCCTTCAAAGGTGCGGGGTCATCGGTCTTGCGGCCGATGAAGACGCCGGTTTCCTCATAGGTCTCGCGAATGGCGGCCAGCGCGAAGGCGCGGGCGCGGGCGAGCGTTTTCGGGCCCTTCATGTCGTTGGTCAGCTTGCCGGCGACGGCCGGGTCGTAGTCGCCGATGAAGGGCACGCGCGAATCGACAGGATCAACACGGCCGCCGGGGAAGACGAACTTGCCCGGCATGAACTTGTGGCGCATGTGGCGCCGGCCCATGAGTACGCGCACGTCCTTGCCGCTGTCGCGGTCGAGAATCATCAGCGTTGCGGCATCGACCGGCCGGCGGTTTGCATAGTCGGTGCGCCGTTCGGCGTCGGTGAGGCGCTTGAGAAGATCGGTCATGATGCGGTTCCGGCCGGCTGGGGTTCGGGTTCTGGCAGGTCCGGCTCTGCGTCCGGGTCGAAGCCATGCATGTAAAGCGCCCATTGCAGCCCGACGACGCCGCCCTTAATGGGGCGCAGGACCGCGAGAGCGGAGATGATGGTCAGCGGGATCCATAGCATGAAATGGATCCACAGCGGCGGCTTGAACGCGACCTCGACGCCGAGCACAAGGCTGACGATCAAATGGCCGACGATCAGAATGGTGAAATAGGGCGGGGCGTCGTCGGCGCGGTGGTGGTGCAGCTCCTCGCCGCATGATGGGCAGGCGTGCTGGACCGCAAGATAGCCATCGAACAGCTTACCCTCGCCGCAGGCCGGGCAGCGCGAGGAAAGACCGCGCAGGATGGCATCGCCGAGCGGCCGCTCGGGGCGCGATGCGGTGTGTGAGGTGTCCTGATAAGGCACGGTCTCTCCCTGGTGCGAGGTCCAAATGCAATAACAGCCGGCCTTGGGCCGGGAATTCACATAGAGGTTAGCGGCGCGAACGCGGTGGGCGTCCCTTGTTGCCGCCTTTTCTGGCGCCACCCTTGCGGAAGGGAGGTTTTCCCGTCCGGCGTGGAGCGACCTTGCGTTTCAGATAGCGTCCTTCCGACAGGAGTTCAAACCTGAGCGCACCGGCAAGCGGTGCGGCTTCGGCCAGACGGACGTCGACGGTGTCGCCGAGCTGATGGGTTTCGCCGGTCTTTTCCCCGACCATCGCGTGGCGTTCTTCGTCGTAGTGGAAGTACTCGTCGCCAAGGGTCGAGGCGGGGACGAAGCCGTCGGCGCCCGATTCATCGAGCCGCACGAACAGGCCTGAGCGTGTCACGCCGGAAATCCGGCCGGTGAACTGCGCGCCGACATGATCGACGAGCCAGTGGGCAACGAGGCGGTCGATGGTGTCGCGCTCGGCGGCCATGGCGCGGCGTTCGGCCGCCGAGATTTCCGAGCCGATCGATTCGAGCCGCTCCTCTATGCCGTCGGGCAGCGCGCCGGCGCCAAGGTCGAGGGCGCGCACCAGCCCGCGATGGACGATCAGGTCGGCATAGCGGCGGATCGGTGAGGTGAAGTGGGCGTAGCGGCGCAGATTGAGGCCGAAATGACCGATATTGCCCGGTGCGTATTCGGCCTGCGCCTGGGTGCGCAGCACCACCTCGTTGACGAGGCCTGCCTGTTCTGTGTCCTTCACGCGGGCAAGAATGCCGTTGAAGGCGGCAGGGCGCAGGTTGCCGTCGCGCGACAGCTTGATGTCGATGCTCGAAAGGAAATCGCGCAGCGCTTCGAGCTTCTCCGGCGAAGGCGTGTCGTGGATGCGGTAAAGCAGCGGCGTGCGCTTCTTCTCCAGCGTCTCGGCGGCGGCCACATTGGCCTGGATCATGAACTCCTCGATCAGCTTGTGGGCGTCGAGGCGTTCGGGGACGACGATCCGGTCGACGGTGCCGTCCTCCTTCAGCTTGATCTTGCGTTCCGGCAGGTCGAGGTCGAGCGGCTCGCGGGCGGCGCGGCCGCGCTTCAGCACCTCATAGGCCTGCCACAGCGGCTTGAGGATCGGTTCGAGCAGCGGGGCGGTACGCTCGCTCGCGTTGCCGTCGATGGCGGCTTGCGCCTCCTGATAGGCGAGGCGGGCGGCGGAGCGCATCATGACGCGGTGGAAGCTGTGCGAGCGCTTGCGGCCGTCGGCGCCATAGATCATGCGCACGGCGATCGCGGCGCGGTCCTCGGCCTCGCGCAGCGAGCACAGATCGTTGGAGATGCGCTCCGGCAGCATCGGAATGACGCGGTCTGGAAAATAGACCGAGTTGCCGCGCAACAATGCCTCGCGGTCGAGAGCGGAACCGGGGCGGACATACCAGGAGACGTCGGCGATGGCGACGGTGACGATTACGCCGCCCTCGTTGTCGGATGCGGTGTCGGGCTCGGCAAAGACCGCGTCGTCGTGGTCCTTGGCGTCGGGCGGGTCGATAGTGACGAGCGGCAGTTCGCGCCAGTCTTCACGGCCTTGCAGCGGCGCGGGCTTGGCTTCCTCGGCTTCGGTCAGAACGGCGGCCGGGAAGACGTGCGGAATGCCGTGGGCATGCAGGGCGATCATCGAGATCGCCTTTTCGCTGTCCATCGAGCCGATGCTCTCGCGGATGGTCGCGCTCGGCAGGCCGTAGCGTCCGGCGCGCTGCGGTTCGACTTCGACGAGATCGCCGTCTTCAGCGGTGCCGATATTGCCCTTTTCGACCGTCAGTTCCTTCTGCTTGCGGTCGACGGGGACGATGCGGCCGGTACCGTCCGGGTTAAGGCGCAACACGCCGAGCACCGAGCTGCGCTTTTGTTCGAGCACCTTGATGGTGCGGCCGAGATAGGCGACGCCCAGGTCTGCGGGCGCTTCGGCAATGCGCACCAGCACGCGGTCGTTGATGCCAGGGGCGGGGCCGGGCTGCTTGCCGCGTAGCGGAATGACGAGGACGGTCGGCGGCTCGCCGTGTTCGTCGGCATCCCAGGCAACGGGGATAGCGACCGGCTCGCCGGCTTCGTCGCGGCTGACGACCTTGACCACTGTGACCGAGGGCAGGTCGCCCGGGCGCGCGAGACGCTTGCCGCGCTTCTCGATCAGACCGTCGTCGGTCAGATCCTTCAGAATCCGCTTCAGGGCGATGCGGGCACCGCCCTTGATGCCGAAGGCACGTGCAATCTCGCGCTTGCCGGCCTCGCCGGGGTGCTCGGCAACGAAGGCGAGGATTTCCTCGCGGCTCGGCAGGCCGTCTTCGGCGGATCTGGTTTTCGGTGTCTTGCTGCTGCGGCGAGGAGCCAAGGGCGTATCCGATCCGGTCAGGATTTGTCGGCGTCGGCTTTCGCCTTGGCGCTCGACTTCGATTTCGCCGTGGTCTTGCTCTTCTTTGCGGCAGTGGTCTTGGTGGTCTTGGCCTTGGTCGTCTTTGCTTTCGCCTTGCCCTTCGAGCCACCCTTGGCAGCGATCAGCTCAAGCGCCTGCTCCATGGTCACCGTCATCGGGTCGGTGCCCTTGGGCAGGGTGGCGTTGACCTTGCCATGATTGACGTAGGGCCCGTAGCGGCCATCGCGCACGGTGATTGCACCGCCGTCGGGGTGGTCGCCGAGTTCCTTCAGCGCGGCCGGGGCCGAGCGGCGTCCACCCTTGGCGGCCTTTTCGGCGAGCGCGGCAACGGCGCGGTTGATGCCGACCACGAAGACTTCCTCGGCGCTGTCGAGATTGGCGTAGACGCCCTCATGCAGCACGAAGGGGCCGTAGCGGCCGATACCGGCGCTGATCGGCTTGCCGGTTTCGGGATGCAGTCCGACCTCGCGCGGCAGTGACAGCAGGGCGAGCGCCTTTTCCAGATCGATGGAGGCGGGCTCCCAGCCGCGCGGCAGACTGGCGCGCTTCGGCTTCGCCTCATCGCCGATCTGCACATAGGGGCCGAAGCGGCCATCTCGCAGGGTAACGTCGAGGCCGGTTTCGGGGTCGGTGCCGAGCACCCTCGGACCCTCCGCCGCTTTGTCCTCGCCGTTTTCGCCGTTCGCCTGCGCCAGTTGCCGGGTGTAGCGGCATTCGGGATAGTTCGAGCAGCCTACGAAGGCGCCGTAGCGGCCGACCTTCAGGCTCAGCCGGCCTTCCGAACAGCTCGGACAGGAGCGCGGATCCGAGCTGTCCTCGCGGGGCGGGAAGATGTGCGGCCCGAGGACCTCGTTCAGCGCTTCGAGGACGTCGGAAACGCGCAGTTCCTTGATGTCGTCGGTGGCTTTGGAGAAGTCGCGCCAGAAGTCGCGCAGCACGTCCTTCCAGACGAGATCGCCGGCGGAAATCTGGTCGAGCTGGCTTTCGAGGTCGGCGGTGAAGTCATACTCCACATAGCGTTCGAAGAAGCTCTCGAGGAAGGCAATGACGAGGCGGCCCTTGTCTTCCGGCACCAGGCGTTTCTTGTCGAGTTCGACGTATTCGCGATCGCGCAGCACGGTGAGCGTCGAGGTGTAGGTCGAAGGGCGGCCGATCCCGAGCTCTTCCATCTTCTTGATCAGGGTCGCTTCGGTGTAGCGCGGCGGCGGCTCGGTGAAGTGCTGGTCGGCCTTGACCGCATCCTTCTTCAGCGCGTCGTTGGCGGCCATCGCCGGGAGGCGGCCGGACTCCTCATCCTTCTCGTCGTCCTTGCCTTCCTGATAGAGAGTCAGGAAGCCGTCGAAGCGAATGACGGAGCCGGTGGCGCGCAGCTGTGCGGAACGTTCGCCGGCGGTGGCGTCGATCTCGACGGTGGTGCGTTCGAGCTGCGCCGATTCCATCTGGCTGGCAACGGCGCGCTTCCACACGAGGTCGTAAAGCTTCGCCTGTTCCGGCTCGAGGAAGCGCGAGACGTCCTGCGGCAGGCGGGAAAGATCGGTCGGGCGGATCGCTTCGTGCGCTTCCTGGGCGTTCTTGGCTTTCGTCGAATAGGCGCGCGGGCGGTCGGGCAGGTAGCGAGCGCCGTAGACGCGTTCGATTACGCCGCGCGTCGCGCCGATCGCTTCTGGTGCCATCTGCACGCCGTCGGTACGCATATAGGTGATGAGGCCGATGGTCTCGCCGCCGATATCGATGCCTTCATAGAGGCGCTGGGCGACCTGCATGGTGCGGGACGCGCTGAAGCCGAGTTTGCGCGAGGCCTCCTGCTGCAGGGTGGACGTGGTGAAGGGCGGGTAGGGATTGCGCTTCTGGGGTTTCGACTCTACGGACGCGACCTGATAGCTCGCCGCATCGAGCAGGCCCTTCAGGTCGTTCGCCATCTCGGCATTACCGATGCCGAGGCGGGCGAATTTCTGGCCGTCGCTGCCGGTCAGGCGCGCTTCGAACGCGTCGCCCGAGGGCGTCTGAAGTGCAGCCACAAGGGTCCAGTATTCCTGGGTGATGAAGGTCTCGATCTCGCGCTCGCGGTCACAGACCAGACGCAGCGCAACCGATTGCACGCGGCCGGCCGACCGGGCACCCGGCAGCTTGCGCCAGAGGACGGGCGAGAGGGTGAAGCCGACGAGATAGTCGAGCGCGCGGCGGGCGAGATAGGCGTCGACGAGCGAGGTATCGATCGCCCTCGGGTTCTTCATCGCCTCGGTGATCGCCTGCTTGGTCACCGCGTTGAAGACGACCCGCTCGACCGGCGTATCCTTGATGACGTTCTTCTTCTTGAGCACCTCGAGGACGTGCCAGGAGATCGCTTCACCTTCGCGATCCGGGTCGGTGGCGAGGATCAGACGGTCGGCGCCTTTGACCGCTTTTGCAATCTCGGACAACCTCTTGTTGGCCTTGCCGTCGACCTCCCAGGACATATCAAAGTCTTCGTCGGGCCGTACGGAACCGTCCTTTGCGGGCAGATCGCGGACATGCCCGTAGGAGGCCAGGACATGATAGTCCGAGCCAAGATACTTGTTGATGGTTTTTGCCTTGGCGGGCGATTCGACGATGACGACCTGCATAGGAACTCGACAAATTTGGCTATTTCCGGAGCCGGCGGCCAAGCTCCAAGGAAGAATCGGACAGCAAAAACCTGCCAGCCGGCGGCCGCGCCAGTGCGGCAAAATCGTTGTTCCGGGGGCCGCTGTCAAATGGTGTTGCCACAATCATGTGGAGCACGTGGTTGCAAACCGTCAAAAAAGTTCGCGTGCATACAACTAAAAATTACAAATTGAAGTTGTATTCGCTTTTGGGTACGCTTGTCGGTGTTCTCGGGGAGGACGGGCTGACTCGCGCAGCCAGCGACAAGCAATAGGGGCGGGAACGGGCCGTGTATTGGTCTCGTGCAAGAGAGTGGCAGCGCACATGAACGAGAATAACACCCTGTCGGCGCCCGAGGCGGCGATTTTCATCGAGCGCATGTGTTCCGAGCTGCGCAATCTGGCAGCGGGTGCGGATATGAATTTTCTGGCCTACCTCCTCGACGTGGCGCGTGAGGAAGCGGTGCAGCAGGCGGGCGCAATCCGGGTCACGCCGAATCGCTCGGCGGTCTGAGCCGACCCTCGAGGGCGCGCGTCAGAGCAACAGCGACACGCGCTGACCGCCGTGCCGTTCGAGCCGGCCGGCCAATTCCAGTTCAAGCAGGATGACGTGCACCATGCCGGCAGGAAGGCCGGTGTGACGGATCAGATCGTCGATGCCCGTCGGCGTTGGCCCGAGAGCGTCGGCGATTCTGGTGCGCGCGCTGTCGTCGGGCTCCTGCGGGGAAATGTCGCCGGCGTCTCGGTCGGGTTCTTCGGCGCCCCGGTGGGGATCGAACAGCGAGCCTTGCGATGGGCTCAGTTCGGCGCTGATGTCGGCGGCGTCGCGGATCAGAACGGCGCCGTCGCGGATCAACCGGTTACAGCCTTCCGAACGCGGATCGAGTGGCGATCCGGGCACGGCGAAGACCTCGCGGTTCTGTTCGAGCGCAAAGCGGGCTGTATGCAGCGAGCCCGAACGCTTGGTCGCCTCGACGATGACGACGCCGAGGCTCAAGCCGGAAATCAGCCGATTGCGGCGCGGAAAATCATGGGCGCGCGGCGACCACCCAAACGGCATCTCGCCAATGATGGCGCCACCGGCATCGATGATCGCGCGCAGCAGCGGCTCGTTTTCCGGCGGATAGATGTGGTCGAGCCCGCCGGCCAGCACGGCAACCGTACCCGTGGCGAGAGAGGCCTTGTGGGCCGCTGTGTCGATGCCGCGCGCGAGGCCGGAGACGATCACCAGGTCTTCACGGCTCAGTCCGTGGACGAGGCGCTCGGTCATCTTGATGCCGGCGAGCGAGGCGTTGCGCGATCCGACGATGGCGATCGCCGCGCGATTCAGCACATCGGTCGAACCGCGCACGGCGATCAGCGGCGGCGGGCCGTCGATCTGTCGCAGCAAGGCAGGATAGGTCGGCTCCCCAAGCGCAACGAACCGCGCGCCGATCCGCTCGGCGAGCGCCATTTCGGCTTCGGCGTCCTGCAGCGAACAGATGCGGATGGTGCGTTTCGATCCGCCTCGGCGCGACAGATCGGGGATTCGGCGCAGCGCTTCGGCAGCGGAACCGTAGTGATTGAGCAATGTTCGAAAGGTCGCGGGACCGACGTTTTCGGAGCGGATCAACCGAAGCCAGGCAAGTCGTTGCGCGTCGCTTAAATGAACGCCCGTCGAGGTCGCCTTGCCCGGGTCTTCGGTCATTTTCCGGAACCGCCGATCCGGCTTTCCTTGCCGCTCAGGAGCCGGCCGATATTGGCCTGATGCTTGATCCACACCAACAAGGTGCAGACAAGGAAGAGGAGGGCAAAGGCGGGCATGTCGAAGCCGATCAGCACGACCGGCGTGGCGGCTGTGGCGATCAGCGCCGACAGCGACGAATAGCGGGTGAGGGCGGCGACCGCGAGCCAGATTGCGACGAAGGCGAGCGCGGCCGGCCAGAACAGGCCGATCAGGATGCCGATATAGGTGGCAACACCCTTGCCGCCGGAGAATTTCAGCCAGACCGGGAACATGTGGCCGAGAAGGGCGCCGAGGGCTGCGGCCATGGCGGCGAAGGCGCCTATCTCGGAGGCAGCGAGCGCGACGGGAATGGTGCCCTTGAGCATGTCGCCGAGCAGGGTCAGGAAGGCGACGCCCTTGTGGCCGGTGCGCAGCACGTTGGTCGCGCCGATATTGCCGGAGCCGATCTTGCGCACGTCGCCAAGGCCGGCAAGGCGGCTGGCGATCAGGCCGGTCGGTACGGAGCCGAAAAGGTAGCCGACCGCGAGGGCGCCGATAAGGAGAGGCCAGGACAGATCAGCCAAGATACGATCCCCCCATGATCGATGTGCCCGCGCGGTTTCCGTCGCGTCCGGGCGGGCTGCGTTATCGGGACTTCTATGCGCCCATGCGCATTCAGCGTCAAATTTCCGGCCGTCGCAGTCCGGATCGGTGTCTAGCCGGGAGAGTAGGTGTAGACACTCTCGCCCGCAACCAGGGTGTGAAGGACGCGGCCGGAGAAGCGGCCGGCCTCGAACGGCGTGTTCTTTGAACGTGAGACGATGGTCTCCTCGCCGTAAATCCACGGGCGATCAGGGTCGAAGATGACGATGTCGGCCGGCGCGCCGGGCGCGAGTGTGCCGGTGTCGAGGCCGAGCAGTTCGGCCGGGCGGCTCGTCATGGCCTTCAGCACGGTCATCAGCGACACGTCGCCGGAATGGACGAGGCGCAGGGCTGCGGCCAGCAGCGTCTCAAGGCCGATCGCGCCATCGGCGGCTTCGGCGAAGGGATGGCGCTTGGTCTCGACGTCCTGCGGATCATGGCTCGAGACGACGACGTCGATGGTGCCGTCGTTCAGCGCTTCGACCACGGCGCGGCGGTCGTCCTCGCCGCGCAACGGCGGCGATTGCTTGAAGAAGGTGCGGTAGGCGCCGATGTCGTTTTCGTTCAGCGTCAGATGGTTGATCGACACGCCGGCGCTGACCGAAAGTCCACGGGCCTTGGCGGTGGCGATCACCTTGACGGCTTCTCCGCAGGATACCTGGTCGGCGTGATAGCGGCCGCGGGTCAGGGCGGCGAGGCGCACATCGCGCTCGACCATGATGATCTCGGCCTCGCGCGGGATGCCCGGCAGACCAAGGCGCGACGCCATCTCGCCTTCGTTCATGACACCGGACCCGACCAGATCCGGGTCTTCGATGTGATTAATGACGAGCGCGCCGAAGTCGCGCGCATAGGTCAGCAGACGGCGCATCACCTGCGCGTCGGAGACCGCGTGGCGGCCGGCGGAAAACGCGATAGCGCCGGCTTCCTGCAGCAGGCCGATTTCGGTCATCTCGCGGCCCTTGCCGCCCTTGGTCAGGGCGGCCATCGGCAGCACGCGCACGACGGCCGTATCGCGGGCGCGGCGCAGGATGAAGTCGACCAGCGCGGGATCGTCGATGGTCGGGTCGGTGTCGGGCATGGTCACCATGGTGGTGACGCCGCCGGCGGCGGCGGCCTTGCTGGCCGAAGCCAGCGTTTCGCGGTGTTCGTAGCCGGGTTCGCCGATGAAGACGCGCATGTCGATGAGGCCGGGCGCGATGATGGCGCCCTTGGCTTCGATGACCGTTGCGCGTTCGGGCACGTCGCGCGCCGCACCGGGGCCGGCGGACGCGATTCTGCCATCGATGACGAGCACGTCGCCGGAGGTGTCGAGACCGCGTGCGGGGTCGATGATGCGGCCGCCCTTGATCAGCAGCGGGGCCTTGTCGGACATGGTCGGCATCCTCTGCGTTACTGGTTCGGCAGGTTGGCGGCGAGCGCCTCGAGTACGGCCATGCGCACCGCGACGCCCATCTCCACCTGTTCCTCGATGAGGCTGCGCGGACCGTCGGCGATGGCGGGATCGATCTCGACGCCACGGTTCATCGGGCCTGGATGCATGACGAGCGCTTCGGGGTCGGCGAAGGCGAGCTTCGCCTCGTCGAGGCCGTAGTAGCGGTAATACTCGCGCACCGAGGGGACGAAGGCGCCGCTCATGCGCTCACGCTGCAGGCGCAGCATCATGACGATGTCGGCGCCGGCGAGCCCTTCTTCCATCGAGGTGAACACCTCGACGCCGAGGCGCGAAGCTTCGGCGGGGACAAGCGTCGAGGGCGCGATGATGCGCACCCGTGCGTTCAGGGCGTTGAGCAGCAGAATGTTCGAGCGGGCGACGCGGGAGTGCAGCACGTCACCGCAGATCGCCACGGTGAGGCCGGCGATGCGGCCCTTGTTGCGGCGGATGGTGAGCGCATCGAGCAGGGCCTGGGTCGGGTGTTCGTGCGCGCCGTCGCCGGCATTGATGACCGAGCAGCCGACCTTCTGGGCGAGCAGCGCGACCGCGCCGGCGGACTGATGCCGCACCACGAGGATATCGGGGTGCATGGCGTTCAGCGTCGCGGCGGTGTCGATCAGCGTTTCGCCCTTCTTCACCGAGGACGAAGCGACCGACATGTTCATCACGTCGGCGCCGAGTCGCTTGCCGGCGATCTCGAAGGAGGACTGGGTGCGCGTCGAGGCCTCGAAGAAGAGATTGATCTGCGTGCGGCCGCGCAGCACGCTCTTCTTCTTTTCCACCTGACGGGAAACGGCGACAGCCTCGTCGGCGAGGTCGAGAAGGCTCACGATCTCGTCGGGCTGGAGGCCCTCGATCCCGAGGAGATGTCGGTGCGGAAAGACGGTCTTGGCCGTTGCAGAATGTGCGCTCATCAAAATCAGGTCTATACGCAGTTTGCTGCTGCGCGACAAGGCGAACCGACCTTCCTTCGATCCCTGCCATGCAAAAGCGGGGGATAACCATTTGGGCACGAAGTGATGGCATGATGTTAGACTCATGCAATCCACGATCATGGATAACAGGATATTTCGCGCAATGAGCGGTTCGCCCTTCGACACGCACGAGGTTCTCAACCAGGCGCCGGCCTATGCCGGGCGCAATCTGTTGAAGACGGACCCGGTTCTGCGCACCGTTCTCGACGGGGTTCTGGACCCGCAGAGCGAGGGCGAACTGGCCAAGCTCGGCGCCTATTGCGGTTCGCAGGAAGCCGCCGAGATGGCGCGGCTCGCCAATGAAAATGTGCCGCGGATTCGCACCCATGATGCGCAGGGGCGCCGGCTCGACACGGTCGACTATCATCCCGCCTATCACGCGTTGATGCGGCGCAGCGCCGAGGCCGGACTGCATTGTTCGACATTCGAGCGGGGCGGGGCCGAAGCCGGACGGCGGTTCCAGTTGCGCGCGGCGCGCTATTATCTGATGGCGCAGCTCGAATGCGGACATCTGTGTCCAATGACGATGACGAACGCGGCGCTGGCGACCTTGCAGACGGAGCCGAATCTCATCGCCAAATGGGGCGGCGGCGTCGTCGAGCGGCGCTACGACCATCGCTTCCTGCCGGCGGAGAAGAAGATCGCGCTGACGCTCGGCATGGGCATGACCGAGAAACAGGGCGGCACGGATGTGCGCGCCAACACGACGCGCGCCGAGCGCGGCGAAGATGGTCTCTACCGCTTGACCGGGCACAAATGGTTCCTGTCGGCGCCGATGAGCGATGCTTTCCTGGTTCTTGCGCAGGCGCCGGAGGGTCTGTCGTGTTTCCTGATGCCGCGCTTCCTGCCGGATGGCGAGGTCAACGGGCTGAAGCTGCAGCGACTGAAGGACAAGCTCGGCAACCGCTCCAATGCGTCGTCGGAAGTGGAGTTTTCAGGCGCCGGTGCCTGGCTGGTCGGCGAGGAGGGCGCGGGCGTCAAGACGATCATCGAGATGGTGACGCTGACGCGGCTCGACTGTGCGGTGTCGTCCGCCGGGCTCATGCGGGCAGCACTCGCGCGCGCCGTCCATCACACGCGGCATCGCCATGTTTTCGGCAGGCCGCTTGTCGAACAGCCGCTGATGACCAGGCTTCTGGCCGATATGGCGCTCGACGTGGCGGCGGCTACCGCGCTTTCGATGCGGTTGGCGCACGCCTTTGACGGGCGGGCGGAAAGCGAGACGGAAGCGGCATTTGCACGGCTGATGACGCCGGCTGCGAAATACTGGATCTGCAAGAGCGCGCCGCCGTTGATCGCCGAGGCGATGGAATGCCTTGGCGGCAACGGTTACATCGAAGAGGGCGATCTTGCCCGCATCTCCCGCGAGGCCCCGGTCAACGCGATCTGGGAGGGCTCGGGCAATGTCATGTGCCTCGATGTGATGCGGGCGCTCGAACGCGAGCCGGAGGTGCTTGACCTGGTGCTCGATGACATCAAGTCGGATCTCGGCGAGCATTCTCTGGTGTCGGTCGACGTCTTGAAGGCGGCGGCCAAGGCGTGCAGCGATGATATCGGTTCGGCGCGTATTCTGACCGAGCAACTGGCGCTGACGGCGGCGGCTGCCGCGCTGCGCCGCTTCCTGCCGCGCGGCATCGGCGATGCCTTCCTCTATTCCCGCCTCGGCGGACAGTGGCGGGCGACCTACGGCATGCTCGATGGTCGCTTCGAGGCGGCGGGCCTCGTCGACTACATTTTCCCGGCGTAGGCGAGCGGAGCTGTCATCGACCCTACGATCATCCCCTTCGTCGTCATGCCGGGCTTGACCCGGCATCCAATGGCGTTGGCGGCAGGTGGAAGGGTTCGCGAAGCAACACGAGCGTTGCTATTTTGCTGGGCTACCGTGCCGAGATGGGCATTAGGCCCCGGATCAAGTCCGGGGTGACGAGGGAGTGCGTGGGTCGGGTGTAGTCCCCTACAGTCGGCATGGATTTGTGATCTGGGGTTTTCTCCCACGTCATCCTCCGGCTTGACCGGAGGATCGTTCTCCATTCGGGCGGTCTTTCTTTGTGAATAGGCCGATCTCTTTCCTGTCAATTACTCGCGTTGCGCTGGTCGCTGGCCGATCCTCCGGTCAAGCCGGAGGATGACGCGAGTGAGGGCTGGATGACGCGGATCGTGAGGGCCAGCGGAGTGGATTGAGTCGGGCGCTGCTCACAATGAAGTAGGCGCCAGAACGGCGATCGCGACCGGCATCGTGACGATCGCCACGATCGACTGCAGCGTGATGATTTCCGCCATCAGTTCGTGATCGCCACCCATCTGGCGGGCGAGCAGATAGGCGCCGGTCGACGTCGGGACCGACATGGCGACGATGGCGACGCCGAGCGCCATCGGTTCGAGCCCGAAGATCGCCCCGAAACCGGCAGCGAGAAGCGGCATGCCCGTGAGCCGCAAGGCCGATGAGAGCAGGTGCGCTGGTTTCGGACGGGCCAGCGTCGACAGCCGTAACCCGGCGCCAACGGCCAGCAGACCGGCGGCAAGTGCCGACCTTCCCATCAACTCAAGCGCGCCGAGCACCTGTTTCGGCGGGGTGAGGCCGCTCAAATTGATGGCGATCCCGACTGCGCAGGACCAGATGAACGGATTGCGGATGAGATCGAGCACGATCGCCTTGAACGGCAGCCGTTCGGCATTGCCGTAACGGACCAGTGCGCCGACACACAGCACGTTCAACGTCGGAATCATGGCGATGATGGCAACCGCGATCAGCGCCACGCCCGGGCGCCCGTAGAGAGCGCCGGCCATGGCGATGCCGACGGGTGTGTTCCAGCGCATCGACCCCTGGAAAACCGAGGTGAAGGCGGCGTCGGTGAGCCCGAGCGGGCCGACGATCAGCCGATGCAGGGCAAGCACGATGACGGCCATGGTCAGGATCGCCAGAAATAGCGTCAAACCAAGGGGAAAGGCCGGAACCGAGCCGAAATCCGTTGTGGACAAGGTGTGGATAATAATCGCCGGGAAGAGCACATAATAGGCGATCTTCTCGAAGCCGATCCACTGGTCCGGGGTCAGCAGGGCACGCGAGCGCAGCACCGCGCCGACGGCGATCACGAGCAGAACCGGAAGAAGGGCATCGAAGGCGGCGAGCATGGTGGTCAGCCGAGTCGAGAAAGGCGGTCGAGGGCGCCCTGCAGGATGAAAGCGGCGGCGGTCGCGTCGATCTTTTCGGCCCGTTTGGCACGTGAAATATCGGCCGCCAGCATCGCCCGTTCGGCGGCAACCGTCGACAGGCGCTCGTCCCAATAGGCGATGGGCAAATCGGTCAACGCCGACAGATTGCGCACGAAGGCGCGGGTTGCCTGGACGCGCGGGCCCTCCGAGCCGTCCATATTGAGCGGCAGGCCAATGACCAACCCGCCGACGTCATGCTCGGCGCACACGGCCAGCAGTTCCTGTGCGTCCTTGGTGAATTTCACCCGCTTCAGAGTCTTCATCGCGGTGGCAATGCCGCGTCTCACATCCGAGAGCGCAAGTCCGATTGTCTTGGTGCCGAGGTCGAGGCCCAGCAGGCGGGCATTCGGACCGAGCCGGGTGGCGAATTCTTCAATGGAAAGGGCGGGATCGGTAGCCATGTTTCGGCTCTAGCACGGCGGGCGTGAGCTTGTCCCGGCAAATGTCGCGGTATCCCGTCAACGGGTCGTTGATGGCCGCGCCGACGCCTCTATAGTCACTGTATGGCTTTGCGCAGGAGTCACTGTATGGCTTTGCGCAGGCGCTGGCGCCGACGGAGGAAGAAAGATGAAACTGACCTGGTTCGGGCATTCGGCTTTTCGTATCGACATCAAGGACGCGTCGATCCTGATCGATCCGTTCCTGAGCGGAAATCCGCTCTATGAGGGCACGGTGGAGGCCGCGTCGGAGGGCGTGACCCATGTGGTGCTCACCCACGGCCACGACGATCACATCGGCGACGCTATCCCGATCTGCAAGGCGACCGGCGCGCTGCTCACCAGCAATTTCGAGATCTGCATGTGGGCGGCTGCCGAGGGCGTCGAATCGGTCAACCCGATGAATTCCGGCGGCACCGTCGATGTCGGCCCGTTCTCGGTCTCGCTGACGGTGGCGCACCATTCCTCGTCGTCGCAGATGAACGGGCAGCCGCCGATCTATTTCGGCAATCCGCACGGCGTGGTGATCGCCGCTCCCGGCGAGAAGACGCTCTATCACGCCGGCGACACCGACATCTTTTCCGACATGGCGCTGATCCACGAGCTCTACGAGCCGAAGATCGGCATCCTGCCGATCGGCGACCGTTTCACCATGGGCGCGAAGAGTGCGGCGCTGGCGGCGCGGCGATTCTTCCGCTTCGACACTGTCATTCCCTGTCACTACGGCACGTTCCCGATCATCGATCAGGATACCGCGAAGTTCATGGTGCAGATGGGCGACAAGGCGTCCTCGGTGCGCGAGATGAAGATCGGCGAGGCGATCACGCTGTAGGCGCCGGGCGTCGCAAGAAACGGAGGCGGCATGTCGGAAGGCAACGCATCGGTCTGTCCGCGTTGTGGCACGACCTTTACCTGCGGGGCCGGCACCGGGTCGTGCTGGTGCATGGGCGAGGAGTTCCGCATGCCGCTGCCGGTCGAGGGTGACGCGGTGCAGGGCTGCTACTGCCCCGAATGCCTCCGTATTGTTGCCGCCGAGCGGATGGCGGAGCGGGGCCATTCCGCGTCGTGAGACGGCTTCATTCGCAGCAATGTGGCGATTGGCTTGCCCGTTGCGGGGAGGGCGCGTTGCGCGGCGCACACTTGGGGTGATATAGCCGGGCGTGTGGCCGGGTTCACCGCGCGTGCGCCCGCGTCCGCATCAGTCCCTCTCATTCCAACGGAAGCGATTGTCGATCCATGTCCGTCGATACCGACACCGTGAAGCGCGTTGCCCATCTGGCGCGGATTTCCATCACCGAAGAAGAAGCCGGCAAGATGACCGGCGAACTGAACGCCATCCTCGGCTTCGTTGAGCAATTGGACGCGGTCGACGTCGACGGCGTAGAGCCGATGACGTCGGTGGTCGACACCACCATGCGCAAGCGCGTCGATGGTGTGACCGACGGCGGATATCCCGAGCGGGTGACGGCGAACGCGCCGGAGAGCGAAGACAACTTCTTCGTCGTGCCGAAAGTCGTCGAGTAAGCGGGGGCGTTGCAATGAGCGAACTGACCAAACTGACCATTGCCGAAATCCGCGACGGGCTCGGCGCCAAGAAATTCTCGGCTGTTGAACTGACCGACGCCTATCTCGGCGCGATCGAAGCCGCCAATCCGGTGTTGAACGCCTATGTGGCGGTGACGCCGGACAAGGCGCGCGAGATGGCGACGGCCTCCGACGCGCGGATCGCGGCGGGCGAGGCACGGCCGCTCGAGGGCGTGCCGCTCGGCATCAAGGATCTGTTCTGCACCGAGGGGGTGCATGCGCAGGCCTGCAGCCACATCCTCGACGGCTTCAAGCCGACCTACGAGTCGACCGTGACGTCCAATCTGTGGGCCGATGGCGCGGTGATGCTCGGCAAGCTGAACATGGACGAGTTCGCCATGGGCTCGTCGAACGAGACCTCCTACTACGGACCGGTGAAAAGCCCGTGGCGGGCGAAGGACTCCAACGCCGATCTGGTTCCAGGCGGTTCGTCCGGTGGCTCCGCATCGGCGGTCGCCGCGCAGCTTTGCGCCGGTGCGACCGGTACCGATACGGGCGGTTCGATCCGCCAGCCGGCCGCGTTTACCGGCACGGTCGGCATCAAGCCGACCTATGGCCGTTGCTCGCGCTGGGGCATCGTTGCCTTTGCCTCGTCGCTCGACCAGGCCGGCCCGATTGCCCAGACCGTGCAGGACGCGGCGATCATGCTCAAATCGATGGCCTCGGTGGACCTGAAGGACACCACCTCGGTCGACGTGCCGGTGCCGGATTACGAGGCGGCGATCGGCCAGTCGGTGAAGGGCATGAAGATCGGCATTCCGAAGGAATACCGCGTTGAGGGCATGCCGGCGGAGATCGAGGCGCTGTGGCAGAAGGGTGCCGACATGCTGCGCGACGCCGGCGCGGAGATCGTCGACATCACGCTGCCGCACACGAAATACGCGCTGCCGGCCTATTACATTGTCGCACCGGCAGAGGCCTCGTCGAATCTCGCGCGTTACGACGGCGTTCGCTACGGGCTGCGCGTGGCGTCCGACGAAATCATCGACCTTTACGAGAAGACGCGCTCAGCGGGCTTCGGCGCGGAAGTGAAGCGCCGCGTGATGATCGGCACCTACGTGCTGTCGGCGGGCTATTACGATGCGTATTACCTGCGCGCGCAGAAGGTCCGCACGTTGATCAAGCGCGACTTCGAGCTGGCGTTCGACGCCGGTGTCGACGCGATCCTGACGCCGGCAACTCCGTCGGCGGCCTTCGGCATCGCCGAGATGGCAACGGCCTCGCCGGTCGAGATGTACCTGAACGACGTCTTCACCGTCACGGTCAACATGGCCGGCCTGCCGGGCATTTCGGTGCCGGCCGGGCTCGACGCCAAGGGTCTGCCGCTCGGCCTGCAGCTTATCGGCCGCCCGTTCGACGAGGGCACGCTGTTCCGCACTGCCAAGGTGATCGAGGACGCAGCCGGGCGTTTCACGCCGACCAAGTGGTGGTAGGGGTTTGCAAGGCCCGGCCGGGCAATGGTGTTCGGTATCGAAGCTGAATTGAAAGCCCGCGCTGGTTCGGCGCGGGCTTTTTAGTCCGTGCGCATTTCCATGCTGATGCCGCCCGACATGTAGATGTCGGTGTTGGCATCGGAATAGACCTTTGTGCCCTCAGGCGGTGGCAGCTCGGGAGCGCGCACCGATGAACAGGCGGCAAGCAGCGTGAGCGCGAGAAGACTGGCGAACAGGCGCATCGATCAGGTCCGATCCTGAGGCGGCGCGGGATCGCGCCACCAGCGTTGAATTCGTCCCTGCTTGTAGCGCCAATGCGGCGGAATTGGGAAGGGCTGCGATCGATCTCGTCAGGATGTCGGCGCAGCCAACTGTTGCGGTTCGCCCAGTGTCTTCTCGATCAGCGCTCCGCCCTTTGTGAAGTCGATGTGGATCGGATTGGGCACATGCTCCAGCGTCGATCCTGTTGCAGCATCGACCCCCATGCCGATGACGCCGCCGGCGAGCACATTGCCGGCGAAACCCGCCGCGCCCGCATTGGCGACCTTGGTGACCACCTCGACCTCGACGGGCGGATAGTCCGGCGCGGTGAAGGTGGCGACGAACTCTTCCTTGCGATCGATCTTCAGCGTGCACGGCGTGGTGCACACCCGTCCTGTCGATGTGCGTACTTCCGCGCCTGACGGGGTCGAGAGGAAGGTGACGTCATTTGTGGTGCCGCGGGTGACGGTGGCGCAGCCGCCGAGAACGAGGGCGGTGGCGGCGAGGGCATGAAGGATACGCATCGTGCCGGAATTCCTTGTTATGGTCGCGCGAACGCGCGGGGCGGGTAACTTCGGGTGGTGATGGGAAAATATACAATTTAAACGGTATTTGAGTCCATCGCCTGCAATTAATGCGAGCAGGGCTTCGCGCGCGTCGTTTCCGCGCACGCGGCGGAGGTGCCTGATCAATTCCCGCCGCGGGGTTGAACGGGGCTGCCGGACACGGGAAAACAGGTGCCGGGTGAGGCCTGAGGGTGCGATGAGCGATATCCGGGAACGATTTTTCGATGCAGATGCGGCAAACGCACCGGACGGGCTTTCGCCAGCGCTGGCCGGGCTGTGGCATGCCGGTCGCGGCGACTGGGACCGGGCGCACCGCATCGTGCAGGACGATCCCGGGCGCGACGCCGCCTGGGTGCACGCCTATCTGCATCGCGTCGAGGGCGATTTGTGGAACGCCGGCTACTGGTACCGGCAGGCCGGGCGGCCTGAATGTCAGGTGGCGCTTGAAGACGAATGGCGGGAGATTGCCGACGCACTGCTTGGAAAGAGCTGAGCCTGTGGCACGTCAGTTTGTGAGGGATATTCGATGACGATCAAAGGGCACAACCGGCCGGTGGGAACGCGGACGCTCGCCATTCACGGCGGTGAGGTTCCCGATCCGGCGACAGGAGCTTCGGCGCCCAATATCGCCATGTCGACGACCTATGTGGTCGACGAGGTGGCCGGCTTTTCCGCCCACGATCTGACTCCTGACTCGCCTTACCTCTACACCCGCTGGGGAAACCCGACCGTGCGTCAGCTCGAGGCCAAGCTCGCCGCGCTTGAAGGCGCGGAGGGCTGTGTCGCCTTCGCGAGCGGCATGGCGGCTGCGAGCGCGCTGTTCTTCAGCCTGCTGTCGGCGGGCGATCATGTGGTGATCAGTGACGTGTCCTATGCGGGCGTCGCCGAGCTGGTGCGCGAGACCCTGCCGCGTTTCGGCATTGAGGTAACGCCGGTCGATATGTCCGATCTTGCGGCGGTGTCGGCGGCGATACGGCCAACAACGAAGCTTGTCTATGCCGAAACGCCGGCCAATCCGATCCTGCGGCTGACCGACCTCTCGGCGCTGGCAGAGGTCGCCCGTGCGGGCGGGGCAAAGCTTGCCGTCGATTCGACCTTCGCGACGCCGATCGCGACGCGGCCGATCGAACTCGGCTGCGACTACGTGGTGCACTCGCTGACGAAATATCTCGGCGGCCATGGCGACGCGCTTGGCGGGGCGGTGCTTGGCAATGCGGATGCCATGCAGGCGCTCAACGTCGAGGCGGGCATCCACTATGGCGGCATCATCAGCCCGTTCAATGCCTGGCTGATCATGCGCGGGATGGCGACGCTGCCGCTGCGCATGCGGGCGCATGCCGAAACCGCGCTGAAGGTCGCGGAGTATCTGGAAGCGCATCCGAAGGTCAGCCGCGTTATCTATCCGGGTCTGCCGTCGCATCCGCAGCACGATCTGGCGAAGCGTCAGATGGCCAACTTCTCCGGCATGCTGACCTTTCAGGTCGGCGATGGCGCGTCGCTCGCCGAAGTGATGATCGAGGAGCTCGAGATCATTCACTACGCGGTGTCGCTCGGCCATCAGCGCAGCCTGATCTTCTGGATGCCGACCGACGGCCTCATTGAGACATCGTTTCATCTCGAAGGCGCAGCGGCCGAGAGCTATCGCGCCTTTGCGGGCGATGGGATGTTCCGCTTCTCGGTCGGGCTGGAAGACGCGGACGATCTGATCGCCGATCTCGACCGCGTTCTGGCGAAGGCGTGAAGGTGCCTCACGGGGCATTCAGGGGAGGGATCGGATGATCCGGGTCACCGACAGGATCAGCATCGACGAAAGCGAGATCGTTCTCTCCTTTATCCGGGCGAGCGGACCGGGCGGGCAGAACGTCAACAAGGTGTCGAGCGCAGTACAGCTTCGCTTCGATGCGCGGCACTCGCCGTCGCTGACGGATCGGGTGCGTTGGCGGCTGGAGAAAATCGCCGGCTCGCGGCTGACCAAGGACGGCGTCATCGTGCTGACCGCCGACCGCTTCCGCACCCAGGAGCAGAATCGCGAGGACGCGATTGCCCGTCTCGTCTCGATGATCGAAAAGGCTTCCATCGAGAAGAAATATCGCGTTCCGACCAAGCCGACGCTCGGCTCCAAGAAGCGCCGACTTGAAGCGAAAAACCGGCGCGGCGGTATCAAGAAGATGCGCAGCGGCAAGATCGATCGCGACGGCTAAGCAATTCCCTTTGCACATTCTTTCGGCTTGTCATTGCGCCGGGCTTGTGGTCGTTTTCGAAACTTGGGGCACGCTGAAACGTATGAGGGAATGAGGCATGGAAGCCGTCTTTTCGATCGATAACTGGTTCACGCTTGCCATGCTGGTGCTTTTGCAGGCGGTGCTCGGCTTCGACAACCTGCTCTACATCTCGATCGAATCGAAGCGGGTCGCAGCGGACCGTCAGGCCTTCGTGCGCCGCATGGGTATCGGGCTCGCGATCATCCTGCGCCTCATTCTGCTCTTCGTCGTCATGCAGGCGATCCAGTACTTTCAGGAACCGTTCGCGTCGATCCACTGGACAGGCGTGCTCGAAGGCTCGTTCAACGTCCACACCGTGATCGTGCTCGTCGGTGGCGCCTTCATCATCTACACCGCGATGAAGGAGATCTCGCACATGCTGGTGATCGAGGAGATCGGCGATCACCAGAAAAGGAACAGCCGCTCGGTGATTTCCGCGATTGTCTGGATCGTGTTGATGAACCTCGTCTTTTCCTTCGACTCGATTCTGTCGGCGCTGGCGCTGACCAAGGTGTTCTGGGTGATGGCGACGGCCATCGTCATCTCCGGTCTGATGATGATCTTCCTTGCCGACTACGTGTCGGAGTTCCTCAAGAAGAACCGGATGTATGAGGTGCTCGGCCTGTTCATCCTGTTCATCGTCGGTGTCATGCTGCTGTCGGAGGGTGGTCATCTCGGCCATCTGCACCTGTTCGGCTATGCGGTCGAGCCGATGGCCAAATCGACCTTCTACTTCGTGATCGGCGTCATGGTGATCGTCGATCTGGTGCAGTCGCGCTACCAGAAGAAACTGCTGGCGCAGGCAGCCGCCGAACGCGGGCAGGAGGCTGCATGAGCCTGACGATTGCTGTCGATCGTGAACTGAAGAGCGCGGCGATCATCGGTCTGCTGGAACGCCATCTCGATACGATGCGCGCGCATACGCCGCCCGAAAGCGTGCATGCGCTCGATCTTGATGGTCTGCGCAAGCCGGAGGTGACGTTCTGGTGCGTGTGGGACGGTGACGATCTGGTCGGCTGCGGGGCGCTGAAGGAACTCGACGGCGCCCATGGCGAGATCAAGTCGATGCACACGGCCGCGGAACATCGCGGCAAGGGGATCGCGGCGACGCTCGTCGCGCACATTCTCGACGAAGCGCGGCGACGGGGTTACGCCCGGCTCAGCCTCGAGACCGGCTCGCCGGAGCCGTTCCACCCCGCGCTGGCGCTCTATGAACGCCATGGCTTCACCCGCTGCGGGCCGTTCGCGGACTATGTCTACGACCCGTTCAGCGTCTACATGACGCTGGAGTTGTGAGGGGCGGGGCTTTTTGTCCGAATAGGCGATCGAGAGAAGGCACGCGATCCAGGCGCTCCCCGTCACCCCGGGCTTGACCCGGGGGCCAATGTCCCTTTCGGCGGGGTGTGTGGATTGCGATGTAACAGGCGCTCGCTTCTCCCGCCCACGTCATCCTCCGGCTTGACCGGAGGATGACGAGGAGAGATTCCGGAGGATTACGAGGGAAGAGTCCAGGGGTTGACCAGAGCGGTACAGTGCCTCAGACGAGAGAGGCGCCCGCGCGCGTCGCGCTCGGTGACCGAACGAGTATCCCGCCCATCATCCGCTCCTTCTGCCTTCCACCCTGTGCCGCATTGCGCTAAAGGAAGGCCGTGAATACCTTTCGCGGGTATCCATGGTTCTCCCAAGCATTCAAGGCATCCCATGACTCTCGTCGACACCCGTACCACCGATCCGAAGAACCTGATCAAAGGCGCCACCGGCGACTGGGAGATCATCATCGGTCTGGAAGTGCATGCGCAGGTGCAATCGGAAGCGAAGCTGTTCTCCGGCGCCTCGACGGAATTCGGCGGTGCGCCGAACGATCACGTGTCGCTGGTCGACGCGGCGATGCCGGGCATGCTGCCGGTGATCAACGAGGAGTGCGTGCGCCAGGCGATCCGCACCGGGCTCGGGCTGAAGGCGGAGATCAACTGCAAGAGCGTGTTCGACCGGAAGAACTATTTCTATCCGGACCTGCCGCAGGGCTACCAGATCTCGCAGTTCAAGCAGCCGATCGTCGGCGAAGGCGAGGTGTTTCTGGAGCTTGACGGCGAGGAAATCCGCGTCGGCATCGAGCGGCTGCATCTGGAGCAGGACGCCGGCAAGTCGATCCACGACATGCACCCGACGAAGTCCTATGTCGACCTGAACCGCTCGGGCGTGGCGCTGATGGAGATCGTGTCGAAGCCGGACATGCGCTCGGCCGACGAGGCCAAGGCCTATATCGGCAAACTGCGCACCATCCTGCGCTATCTCGGCACGTCTGATGCCGACATGGACAAGGGCAATCTGCGCGCCGACGTCAACGTCTCGGTGCGCCGTCCGGGCGAGGGATTCGGCACCCGTTGCGAGATCAAGAACGTCAACTCGATCCGTTTCGCCGGCCAGGCCATCGACTATGAGGCGCGGCGCCAGATCGGTATTCTGGAAGACGGCGGCTCGATCGCGCAGGAAACCCGCCTGTTCGATCCGAACAAGGGCGAGACGCGCTCGATGCGGTCCAAGGAAGAGGCGCACGACTACCGCTACTTCCCGGATCCGGACCTGCTGCCGCTCGAGTTTACCGAGGCCTATGTCGAGGAACTGAAGGAAGGGCTGCCGGAGCTGCCGGACGAGAAGCGCGCGCGCTTCATCGCCGATTACGGCCTGACGCCCTACGACGCCGACATTCTCGTCGTCGAGAAGATCGCTGCCGACTTCTTCGAGAAGGTTGCTGCCGGCCGCGACTCCAAGCAGGCGGCGAACTGGGTGACCAACGAGCTCTTTGCCCGCCTCAACAAGGAAGGCCTCGACATCGAGACCTCGCCGGTGTCGGCCGAACAGCTCGGCGCCGTCATCGATCTCGTCAAGGACGGCACGATTTCCGGCAAGATCGCCAAGGATCTGTTCGAGATCGTCTGGGCCGAAGGCGGTGATCCGGCCAAGATCGTCGAAGAGCGCGGCATGAAGCAGGTCACCGATCTCGGCGCCATCGAGGCGATCGTCGACGAGATCGTTGCCGCCAATCCGGAAAAGGTCGAGCAGGCGCGCGAGAAGCCGGGCCTGCTTGGCTGGTTCGTCGGCCAGGTGATGAAGGCGAGCCAGGGCAAGGCCAATCCGCAGGCGGTCAATCAGCTGCTCAAGGACAAGATCGGCCTCGAATAGGCTGCCGGCCGGCGCGGCATTTTTCGCCCGAGAGCAGGACACGCGGTGCGCGCCCGATTGGCGCCGCCGACGTTTTGCACGCGTCAAACCCGGTTCTGCCGGCCCTCCGTTCCGCCTGCCATAGTGTCTGGCACCTGCGGTTATGTGCCGCTCCTGCCTATCCGGCCCATGCGCGCGTTCGCGCCGGCGGCATGGTTGCACGCAGGCACTTGTCGAAACCCATCCAGAATGCGGGAATTCCGTGCCCTTTCAGCGGGCATTTGCTTGCAAATCGGCCATGTGTGCGCCGCAGAAGGCGGCATTGTATGCAACCGGTTTTCTGCTTGTATACGAGGGCGTTTTATTCCTCTTGCGCTGCAGCGCGGATGACATAAATATCGATCGCTTTTCGGCTGGTCAGCAAGTTGGCCGGGCGCACGAAGACGACCGTGTTTTTGCCGTATTTTGGTCACTAGGCTGTTTTCGTTGATTGAAATCTGGCTGCCCTCGGGGCGGGCCTGGGGGTGGCGAAGGAATGGATCGACGCCGGTTCTTGAACGGCAGTGTCAGCCTGTTGGTTTTGGCGGGCGCGGGGGTTGCGTTGCCGGTGTTTGCCGATGAGGCAGCGCCGCCGGCGGGCTCGGAGTTTTCGTTCGATAAGTTGAGCCAACAGATGCAGTCGGCGGCCGCAACCGAGTGGGCCGGCGGCGAGCCGAAACTGCCGGACCTTCTCAAGGATTTTTCCTACGACCAGTATCGTGCGATCCGCTATCGGCCCGACCGGTCGCTCTGGCGGGGGAGCGAGTCTGCCTATGAGGCGCAGGCGTTCCACCCCGGCTGGCTGTTCAAACGGCCGGTTCAACTGTTCGAGGTTGTCGACGGACGGGCCAATCCAGTGGTCTATACGGCGGCCGACTTCGAATACCGCGCCCCGCTCGACCCTGCGCAGTTCGCCGGGTTTGAGCTGCCGGGCGTTGCCGGTTTCCGCCTGCATTATCCGCTCAACAGGCCCGACTATCGCGATGAGCTCATTTCCTTCCTCGGTGCCAGCTATTTCCGTTCGCTGGGACGCAATTCGATCTACGGGTTGTCCGCGCGCGGGCTGGCGATCAACACGGCGTCTGACACGCGCGAGGAGTTTCCGGCATTCACCTCGTTCTATCTGGAGCGCCCGGCGGCCGGGGCGACGGCCATGCGGCTGTGGGCGACGCTCGAAGGACCGAGCGTGACGGGCGCCTATGCGTTCACGATCCAGCCGGGTTCGTCGACGGTCGTCGATGTCACGGCGCGGCTGTTCTTCCGCGATGGCGTGGAGCGGCTCGGCGTCGCGCCGCTCACCAGCATGTTCCTGTTCGGCGAGAACGAGCGTGCCGGCTTCGACGATTACCGGCCGGAAGTACACGACAGCGATGGGCTGGCGATCGTCAATGGCGATGGCGAGCAGGTGTTCCGTCCGCTGCGCAATCCGCCGTCGCTTCGCGTTTCCTTCTTCTCGGTCGCCAATCCGCGCGGGTTCGGGCTGGAGCAGCGCGATCGCGACTTCAATAATTACCAGGACCTCGAGGCCCAATACGACCGTAGGCCGTCGCTGTGGATCGAACCGCAGGGGACCTGGGGGCAGGGGCGTGTGGTGCTGGCCGAAATCCCGAGCAAGAGCGAGGCGAACGACAACATCGTCGCCTTCTGGCAGCCGGAAGCGGCGCCGGCCGCCGGCGAGGCGCGGGAATACAGCTACCGCATGTATTGGGGCGACCAGCCGCATGGGAATGCCGATCTGGCCCGTGTGGTGGCGACCCGTTCCGGCCATGCAACGACACCGGTGCTGCGCAAGGATCCGGCAGTGCGCAAATTCGTCATCGATTTCGCCGACGGCATGCTTGCCTCGCTGCCGCCAGAAAGCCGCCTTACTCCTGAGGTCGAATGCAGTAACGGGTCGATTGTCGACAGCGTTCTGCAGCCGTTGAAGCGGGAAGGGCGCTGGCGTCTCGTTCTCGATGTTAAGCGGGATGGAACCAACCCGGTCGAATTGCGTTCCTTCCTTCGGTTCAATGATCAGCGACTGAGTGAAACCTGGCTCTATCAATGGAGTGTCGAATGACGGTTCACGCACACGTTCTTTCTATTCTGCCGGACGACGGCGAAGCCTTCTTGGACCAGCCCTATCGCGCGTTCGCGAGCCGGGTCGGGCGGGAAGATCTGGCGCCTGAGACGGTGCGTGACCTCATCGCCGACGCGATCGTGCGCCTCGGCATGGACGGTATCGAAGCGGGTTCCGTGGTGCGTGGAGCCGTCGCGCCCGATGTCGTGGCAGCGCTCGTCGCAGCCATTGCGTTCCCTGCGCCGTTTTCGCCGATGGCGATGCCGGAGCAGCCGCTCGGACGTGTCCGCCAGCCGGCCGTCCGGCGTTCATGGTTGCCGTGGCGGCGCGAAAAAGCCGCCTGATCGTTCTGCTCATAGCGAAGGAAACCGACCCAATATGTCCGCTCTTTTCGGGCAGCTTCGATGATGGCGATTGTCGTGCGGCGCCTTGCGGCCGCAATCCTGACTGTCTGCCTTACGGCGATCGGCGTCATGCTGTTCTACGGGGTCGTCGGTTCTGACGGCTTCGATGTCCTGGACGCGATCCGTCTCGTTCTGCTTGCCCTGTCGAGCGGCTGGCTCGCCTGGGGTGCCTGTACCGCCTTTATCGGCTTGCTGTTTCCCGTCGATGTTGCCGCCTTCGCGCATGGCCGCGATGAGCCGGAGGGGCGGGTCGCCGTTCTGGTGCCGATCTACAACGAGGATGCGACGGTCGTCTTCGCCAATGTCATGGCGATGTATCACGACCTTGCCGCGACCGGCTTCGGCGCCTGGTTTGACTTCCATATCCTGAGCGACAGCACGCGGCCGGAGCGGGCAGCGGAAGAACTGCGGCTGTTTCGTGCCATCGTCACCCGCTACGGCGTTGGCAACCGCATCTTCTACCGTCATCGCTCCCCCAATGCCGGCCGCAAGGCGGGTAACATCAAGAGTTTCGTGACCGCCTCGGGCGGCGCCTACACCTCGATGCTGGTGCTCGATGCGGACAGCCTGATGCGCGGCGAGACGATCCTCGAGATGGTCCGCCGGATGGATGGCGATCCCGAACTCGGGCTGTTGCAGACGGTGCCGGTGGTGATCGGGCGCACGTCGCTGTTCGGCCGCGCGCTGCAATTTTCCTCCGCCTTCTATTCGCCGATCTTCTCGCGCGGTGTCTCCGCCCTGCAGGGGCGTGACGGGCCGTTCTGGGGGCATAACGCGCTGATCCGGGTGCGCGCCTTTGCCGAGAGTTGCGGGCTTCCTTCGCTGCCGGGCAAGCCGCCTTTCGGCGGCGACGTGCTGAGCCATGATTTCGTCGAGGCGGCCTTGCTGGCGCGGGCCGGCTGGAAGGTTCGGCTCGATCCGGATCTGGTCGGCTCCTACGAGGAAGCGCCGGCCAATCTTCTGGAATACGCCAAGCGCGACCGGCGCTGGTGCCAGGGCAATCTGCAGCATAGCCGGGTCCTGCCGACGGAGGGGCTGCCGTTCTGGAGTCGCGTGGCGTTGGTGCAGGGCATCCTCGCCTATCTCGCCTCTCCCATGTGGCTGTTGTTCCTCGTCACCAGCCTGACCGCGCTGATTGTTGCGCCGGCGCCGGTCTATTTCCCGACCGAGGGAAGCGGCGTGCCGATCTTTCCCTATCCCGAGACCGGCAAGGCGATTGCTCTCATCATCGGCATTGTCGCGTTGCTGATCCTGCCGAAAGCCCTGATGTTGGTGCGCGCGCTCTGGCAGGAGGACCTCTCGGCCTATCGCGGCCGCTTCGCGGTGTTTGTCGGCTCCGCTATCGAGCTGGTCCTGTCGAGTGTGATTGCCCCGATCAACATGATGTTCCAGAGCCGGTCAGTCATGCAGGTGCTGATGGGACGCGATGCCGGCTGGCCGGCGGCGAACCGGGCCGACGGGTCGGTCAGACTTGCGACAGGCTTTGCAGCGAGCTGGTGGATGATGCTCGCCGGCGGTATCGGTGCTCTGCTCGGCTGGTTCTTCGCGCCGAAAATCCTGATCTGGCTGTGGCCGATCGCGGTGCCGCTGATCTTCGCCCCGTTGGTCATTTCCTGGACGGCGTCGCCGCTGGTCGGGCGCATTGCGATGCGCAGCGGCTTGTTCGCGACGCCGGCGGAGACCGGGCCCGAAGCCGTGATCCGCCGCGCTGAGGCCTTTGCCGTGGAACTTGCCGGGGAGGGTGAGGATGATGGTGCTACCATCGCCGACTTCACAACTGCGCGAGCGGCACGACCCCAGGAAGGGTGACCCGTTGAGGTGCGTCGCCGGTGGTCCTATTTAGGGTCGACAATGCTCGCAAACACCTGCCGGGGAGCCTCCAGACATGACGCAGAAAGAACCCATCGCCCTTTACTACTGGCCGACGCCGAACGGCTGGAAGATTTCCATCATGCTGGAAGAACTCGGCGTGCCCTACGAGGTTCACTATGTGAATATCGGCGTGGGCGAACAGTTCGAGCCGTCTTTCCTGGCGATTTCGCCGAACAACCGCATGCCCGCCATCGTCGATCTGGAAGGGCCGGGGGGCGAGCCGATCTCGGTGTTCGAATCCGGCGCGATCCTGCAATATCTCGGGCGCAAGTTCGGTAAGTACTACCCGACCGACGAGCGTGGCCGGGTCGAGGTCGAGCAGTGGCTGATGTGGCAGATGGGCGGTCTTGGTCCGATGGCCGGTCAGGCGCATCACTTCCGGCAATACGCGCCGGAGCAGGTGCCGTACGCCATCGAACGCTACACCAATGAGGTCAATCGGCTCTACGGGGTGATGAACAAGCGTCTCGCCGACCGGGATTTCCTTGCCGGCGACTATTCGATCGCCGACATGGCGGCGGTCGGCTGGATCAAGCCTTACGCCCGGCAGGGCCAGGATCTTGATGACTTCCCGCACCTGAAGCGTTGGTTCGAGACGATGCTGGCGCGTCCGGCCGTCGAGCGGGGACTTGCGGTTGGCGCCGAACATCGGCGTAATCTCGATCTCGCCAAGGACAAGGACGCGCAATCGGTGCTGTTCGGGCAGAAGGCGCGCTGACATTCCATCCGGCGCGTCTTGCCGCCGCTTGGTGAGCGGAGGAGGGCGTCATGGATCAGGTGACGGGCGGCTGCATGTGCGGCCGCGTTCGGCTCAAGGCTTCAGGCCGTCCGTACAGGGTCGGCCTGTGCCATTGCCTCGATTGCCGCAAGCATCATGGCGCGCTTTTCCACGCCTCTGCGATATTCCCCGAAGACGCTGTGACGCTCGAGGGCGAGACGCACGCTTATGAGGGGCGGCATTTCTGCCCCCGTTGCGGGTCGTCGGTGTTCTCGCGCAGCGGCGATGAGATCGAGGTGCATCTCGGGGCGCTCGACGCGCCGGATCAGTTCCTGCCGACCTATGAGCTTTGGACGATCCGCCGCGAGGCCTGGCTGCCGCCGTTCCCGCTCGCCCGTCACTGTGAGCGCGACCGCGAAGGCACTGAGCGGACCGAGGACTAGGCGGGCTTTCGGCCAGTTTGTTTCGACGCCGCTCAGTTCTTGCGCGTCCAGATTTCGTCCTGGCAGATCTTGAAGGCGACCCGGACGCATCCCGTGAGCTTGATGGTATCGGGGGTCTCGACGGTGATGGTCGCGTCGGTGAGGATGCCGTTCTTCGGCAGGTAGATTTCTGCTTCCCAGGTTTGCGGCGCCGTTGGTGTAATGTCTTCCAGCACATGGACGCCATAGAGCGAGCGCGCGCGCATTGCCGGATCGGGGTTGTTCCTGTCGATTGCGCGCTCGCGGGTGATGCCGGGCGGCAGGATGAAGTCGACGAGCGTCCCGCACAGGCCGGAATCACAGGGCGCGATCTCGATCGTCGCCTTGTCCTTGGTCTCCCAGAAGCCGCGCAGGACACTGTCGTCCGACCGGGCGGCCGTGCTGAGTGACAGCCCAGTGACGGCGAGGACGGCAAGGTAAGTGCGAAACGGCATTCCACGACTCCTTCTTCGATCACATCCGCCCATCCAAGCGCGCCTCCATGACGCGCATGTGAAACGTCGGACGGCGCCTGTTATCCGCCCTGTGAGAGCGTTTGATGCCTTACCGGACGGAAATCGCGGCCCGAAAATTCCCGCGTGGTTTCGAGTCCATGCTTAATGATCGGTGAAATGATTGTGTGAAATTGTTTGTTTCGCACCTTGAATCCAAAAGACGATTCACGGAATCAGCTTTAATAGACTGTGAAATTTACGAACAATTTGTGCTTTATTTGAGTAAAATTAAGGCTGTTGTTTAACTCGCGATTCAAGCGACTGCCACACACTCGAAGACATTACGACGTTGAAAAGTCGTGGGGTTTTCAGGCCTTACCTGAAGAAAGGACTTGGGAGAGTGTCATGGCTCGTTTGGAGATCAACGATGCAACGATGGCGGCGCTGGGACAGGAAGACGCCAGTGGAGATATCCTGTTCCGGCTCGGCATGAATTATTCGACCGGCCGTAACGGTACGTCCGATCTGGTCGAAGCACACAAGTGGTTCAATCTCGCCGCGATGAAGGGCAAGCGCGAAGCGGTCTGCTATCGCCAGGAGATTGCCGCGGAAATGTCGTCGTCGGAAGTTGCCGAGGCTCAGCGCGCTGCGCGCGAGTGGCTGCGCCTGCACTGATTGATATGTCTTGCAGCGATCCTTTCCCCGCCAGGGGTGTGGCGGGGAACGATCGCCGCGCGACATAAGCCGACACAGCCGTTCGGCTGAACTCCGGCCAGATCGTTTTGCTTCAGACTGAATCCGCAAAATGCTCTAACGAATTGCCCTGTCGCGTTTTCCAATCCAAAAAGTCTGTCAACTTTTTGGGAAAGCGCTTCAGATCATGAAGTCGCCCGCGTCGAGATCGCTGGCCGCGAAGCCGACGACGGTGATTTCATCAGTGCCCAGGTCGACCACAGCGTCGCCGTCCGCGTTCTCGCGGATTCTCAGATCGCTGAAGCTCGACAGGCCTGCATAGGGCCGCAGATCGATCACGTCGGTCCCGGACACGAAGTCCATGATCCGATCGCGACCGAAGCCGTCGTTGAAGCGGAAGGTGTCGCCACCGCCCTGGCCGAACAGGGTGTCGTTGCCAGCCGCACCGATCAGCAGATCATTTCCCAATCCGCCTCTGAGTATGTCGCGTCCGGTGCCGCCATCGAGCGTATCCTGGCCGCCGCCGCCAAACAGCGTATCGTCGCCGCCGAGGCCTCTGAGCGTGTCGCTGCCGTTGTTCGCGGCCAGCCTGTTTGCTCCCAACTTGCCAATCAGCAAGTCGTCGCCGGCGCCCGAGGTGACGTTTTCGATCTGCAGCAGTTTGTCCGTGCCCTGACCGGTGTCCTGCGCGGCCGTCTTGCGCAGATCCACCGTGATGTCATTGGAGCCAAGGAAGGTTGCCATGTCGACACCGGCGTCACCGTCGATCGTGTCATTTCCCGCGTCGCCGGTAAGCGTATAGTTGCCGCCGCCGCCGCGCAGGACGTCGTTGCCGTTGCCGCCGTATAGCTTGTCGGCATCGTTGCCGCCGAGCAGCGTATCGTTGCCGCCAAGGCCTTTCAGGATGTCGTTGCCGGCATTCCCAGCAATCCAGTTGGCGCTGGCGTGTCCGGTGAGCTGATCGTCGCCCGTTCCGGATGCGACATTTTCAATGTCGAGCAGCGTGTCGTTACCAAGGCCGGTGTTCTGAGCGCCGGTGACGCGGAGGTCAACCGTGATGTCGGCAGCCCCTGCAAAGACCGCCTTGTCGGTGCCATCGTCGCCATAGAGCCGGTCGTTGCCGGCGCCGCCCTCGAGCGTGTCGTTGTTGTTGCCGCCGCGTAGCACATCGGCGCCGTAGTCGCCCTTCAGGCTGTCATTGCCGTCTCCGCCGAACAGCAGATCGTTGCCGCCAAGGCCAATCAGGGTGTCGTTACCATTGTTGCCTGCAAGCCTGTTGGCATCCGCCTTGCCGACGAGCCGGTCGTTGCCGCCGCCGGAGGTGAGGTTCTCGATCCCGGTGAGCGTGTCGATGCCCTGACCGGTGTCCTGACCGACAGTCACACGAAGATCGACGGTGATGTCCGTGGCTCCGACGAAGGTTGCGGTATCGACGCCGGTGTCGCCCTGCAGGTGATCGTTGCCGTTGCGGCCGATGAGGGTGTCGTCTCCGTCGCCGCCGAGCAGCGTGTCGTCGTTGGTTCCGCCGTCAAGCAGGTCTGCGCCGGTGCCGCCAATGATGCTGTCGTTGCCGCCGTCGCCGCGGAGTGTGTCGTCGCCGGCGAAGCCGTTCATCGTGTCGCGGCCGATGCCGCCGGAAAGGCTGTCGTCTCCGGGCGTGCCGTTGATGACGTCGTTGCTGTCGATGCCGGTATGGGTGAGCGTGAGTGACTCGGTTCCGCTGTCGGTGCCGTCATTCAGGGTGAAGTCGAGTGTGACGGCTTCCGTCGCGCCGACCGGCAGATCCTGCGACGGATTGCGATACGAGATTGCCTGGACGATCTCGTTCACAACGGCCGTGGTCGGCGTGCCGCCATTGCCGTTGGTGAAGGTGATCGCCAGCGTTCCACCGGTGCTGGTGTAGGTGGCGATGATGAGGCCGTCCTTGACCAGATTGCTGCCGACAACTGTGACATTCGCCATCGCGGCAAACGAGAACACATCGTCGGCATTGGCGCCGCCGTTGCGCTCGACGGTGAGCGTTGCACCGTCATAGTCGCCATTGCCGCCGTTAGCCGCGTCGAGCTCGATGTCGGAGACGGTCGCGTCGGCGTCGAGAACGACCGGCGCGTCGCCTTCGGTGTAGCCCGGTGTCGCGTCGAGACCGGCAAAGGCGGGTGCGTCGTTGGCGCGCGTGACCGTGACGGTCGTATCGCGCGCGGTCGAGGTGCCGCCGTCGCCGTCAGTGACCGTGAACCGCACGGTGCGCGCGCCTTCGCTCGGCATGTCGGTGTCGGTGTTCTCGTAGGTGACGTTCTGGACGAGGGCTTCAACCGCTTCCGGCGTGGCGCTGGCATTGAATGTGACGACGAGGTCGGCGCCGCCCGTACCTCCGGCTGCCGTGCCGATCACGGTGCCTTCATAGGTGATGTTGGAGCCCGACACGCCGATCTGCCCGGCGCCGGTGCCCTGATTTTGGATCGCAAGCACGTCCTCGGCGGTGTCGCCGCCGGCGGCAATCGAAACCGTCAGGGTGCCCGATTCCAGATTGGCGGAGTCGGGATCCGTTACGGTTGCCGCCGTGCCCTGATCGATGACCACCGCGCCATCGTCTTCGGTGTAGGCGAGGGCGTCGCCGGCGAGATTGCCGATGTCGGGCGCGTCGTTGACGCCTGTCACCGTGACCGTCGCGTCATGGGTGCCGGTCGAGCCGCCGTCTCCGTCGGTCAGTTCGAAGCGGATCGTGCGCGCGCCTTCGGTCGGATCTTCAGTGCCGGCATTCTGGAAGGTGATGTTGCGCAATAGTGCCTGCGTCGCGGCCTGCGTGGCGTTGGCGTTCAGCGTGACGACGAGGTCGACACCGCCGGTGCCGCCGGTGAAGGTGCCGATCACGGTGCCTTCGTAGGTGATGTCGGCGAGGTTGCGGCCGATCTGCCCGGTGCCTGTGCCCTGATCGCGGATTTGGAGCAGGTCGTGGCTGGCGTCGGAGCCGGCCGCGAAGGAAACGGTCAGCGTGCCGCCGTTGAAATCGGCGGAGTCGATATCGCTGACAGTGGCGTCGCCGCCCTGTTCGATGACGACGACACCGTCGCCTTCGGTATAGGCGAGGCTGTCGCCATCGAGGTTGGCGATCACGGGCGTCGAGTTGATGCCGGAAACGGTGACGGTCGCCGAATGGGTTCCGGTACTGCCGCCGTCGCCATCGGTGAGGGTGAAGTCGATGGTGCGCGGGCCTTCTGTCGGTGCGACCGTGTCGACGTTCTCGAATGTGATGTTGCGGATCAGCGCGGAAGACGCCGCCGCAGTGACGCTCGAATTGAAGGTGACGATGAGATCGGTGCCGCCGGCGCCGCCGACGAAGGTGCCGATCACGGTGCCTTCATAGGTCACATCCAAGCCCGACACGCCGATCTGACCGGCGCCTGTGCCCTGGTTGCGGATTGCGAGAAGGTCTTCCGCGTTGTCGAGGCCGGCCGAGATCGAAACCGTCAGGGTGCCGAGATCGAAATCGGTCGAGTCGGAATCGCTGACGGCCGCGTCGCCGCCTTCCTCGATCACCTGCGCGCCGTCGCCTTCGGTGTAGGCGAGAGCGTCACCGTGCAGATTGACCAGCACCGGATCATTGTTGTTGAGGAAGACGTCATTGGCGACGCTCGAATAGTTGCCGATCATGATGTCGAGATCGCCGTCATTGTCGAGATCGCCGACCGCGAGGCCCTGGCCGTAGGCACTGATGAGCGTCTGGCCGCTGTCGGTGTAGGTTCCGCTGCCGTCGTTGAAGTAGACCTTGGTATTGGTGTTGTAGGACGTCACGATCGCGTCGAGATCGCCGTCGCCGTCGATGTCTTCCAGAGCGACTTCATACGTCTCTACGCCGCCGATCGTCTGGCCGGAATCGGTGAACGACCCGGAGCCGTCATTCAGCCAGACCTGGTTCGGGGTGTCCCAGTCGCTGATGAAGACGTCGATATCGCCGTCGCCGTCGACGTCGCCGAGCGCAACGCAGCGCGGATCGGTGTGGGCGATGGCGAGGCTGCCGCCGGAGAAAGTGCCCGAGCCGTCGTTGATCCATAGATAGGCGCCGGAATCCTTGACGATTTCGAGGGCGTCGAGGTCGCCGTCGCCGTCGAGGTCGGCGAGTTCAAGTGAACGGGTGTCGTTGGAGCCGAGACTTTGGCCGCTGTTTGAAAATCCACCGGCGCCATTGCCGAACCAGACGGTATTGGCGGCGCCGAAATTGCCGAGCATCAGGTCGACATTGCCGTCGCCGTTCAGGTCGCCGACGCCCATATCCCAGGCATTGTGGCCGGCGATGCTGGTGACTTCGGTGAAGGTGCCGGAGCCGTTGTTTGTGTAGACCTTGATCGAATCGCCGCCGGTGACCGCATCGAGGTCGCCATCACCGTCTATGTCGACGAGGGCGACCTGTTCCGTTCCTTCGTAAGGTCCGATCGCCTGTCCTGAATCGGTAAAGGTGCCACTACCGTCGTTCAGCCAAAGCCGATCGATGCCGTTGTTGCCGACGAGGGCGTCGAGGTCGCCGTCACCGTCGACGTCGCCGAAGGCGATGGCGTCGCTGTTGCTGCTGCCGAGCGCCTGGTTGGTATCGACGAACGAACCTGTCGCCGGTGTCGTGACGCGCAGTTCGACATCGGCGTTGGCCGATGTGCTGCCATCGCCGTCGCTGATGGTGACGCGGATGGTGCGCGGGTCGGTGTCGGGGTCGGTTGCGTTCGTATTGTCGTATTGCAGCGCCTGGACGAGTGTCGTTGCGGTCGTCGGATTGGCGTTTGCGTTGAAATTGATGACGAGGTCGTTGCCGACGCCGATGTCGTTGCCGAGCGTGCCGACGACCGTGCCGTCGACAAGGACGTTCGAGCCGGCGGTCGAGCCGGAAAGCGAGACGGTTCCGCTGGTGTCGAGTGTCAGAAGGTCTTCGGCGGCGATTTCGCCGCTGACGATGGTGACGGTGAGGGCGCCGCCGTCAAAGTCGGCACTGTCGCCATCTGTCACCGTTGCGGCGACCGAACTCAGCACGCGGTTGTCGACCTGAGTGCTGCTGGCATCGAGCGCCACTGCGCCGAAGCCCAGTTTGAAGTTCACGTGGTCGTCGTGAAGATTGAGGATTGAGGGGGCTTCAAGGGGCATTGGGCCTTACCTTTGTCGTATGGGGCTGGCGCCCCGTCAGAGTCTTGTCGCCGCTTCCGGGTTGCTCGGGCTCCGGTTGCCTGACCGTGGCCGCGAGGGCGTGGCTACTTGCCTCAACGGTCTGGCCCGCCGCCTTGTTCGGTTTTCTCTCGCAGCTTCGCTCAAAGGGGTTGGTTACATGCGGGTGAAACGGCTTCTGCCGTTCGTGCCGTTCCTGGGGGCGGATCCACGGGAGGGAACGAGCCTGAGCAAATTTTCTCAGGCGCAATTATCGCGCCGAATTTTTTCTGGATTTATGAGATGCATCAAAATTGGCGAAAAATTTCGATTTTTCAGCCGCTTAATTGTTTTCTCGATTAATTCTACGGGTGGTGTGGCGGCATGCCGACGCGGTTTGATTGTGGGTGCCCGCGCAAGGCTTTGAATCCGTTACGTCAGCTCCGCTATCCGTTGAAAGCGTAGCTGATGCGCGGGTTTTGCCGCTACGCAGCATCGCGGTGGTCCCCTATATTGGGAAGCGGAATCGATGCAGACCGGCTCGCGGAGACGCGGGGGCGGTGAGTGCATCTTTTCCTGTTTCTGACCGATGGGGAAAGATGTGACCATCCGCCGTTCGCTTGTTGTTTGCGTCCTTGCTCTGGCGGTCTTCGGCTGCCGGGAGCAGTCGAGCGAAAGCGACAAGCTCCCAACGCTCGTCCGCGTCGAGACCGTGGCCTTTGCCGAGCACTCCGAGACCATCGAACTGACCGGGGAAATCCGTGCCCGGGTGCAGAACGATCTGGCGTTCAAGGTTGCCGGACGCATCGTGGAACGGTTCGCCGATGTCGGCGATCACGTTGCCGCGGGCACCACCATCGCCCGGCTCAGCCCGCATGAACAACAAGCCGACCTCGAGGCAGCGGAAGCCAGCGTGCGGGCGGCGGAAGCCGTTTTGCGCCAGGCAAAGACAACGCTTGAGCGGCAAAAGGCGCTGCTCGGCAAGGGGTTCACCACACGACGTCAGTTCGATACGGCGGAAGAAGCGTTTCGCGTGGCGGAAGGTACGCTCGATGCGTCCGAAGCAAGACTTTCGACGGCGCGCCAGAACCTCGCGGACACGGAATTGAAGGCGGAAGCCGACGGCGTCGTCACCGCGCGCAGCGGCGAAGTGGGGCAGGTCGTTCTGCCCGGGCAGGCCGTTTTCACCTTCGCCAATGATGGTCCGCGCGACGCCGTGTTCGATGTTTTCGAGACGTTGCTGGCCAACGAACTGGCCACACAGGAAATGACTGTTTCGCTGGTTTCCGATCCGGCAGTGACGACCACAGCGATTCTTCGCGAGGTCTCGCCGACGGTGGATGCCACCAAGGGGACCGTCCGGGTGAAATTCGGTATCGACAATCCTCCGGCGGGCCTGACCCTGCAGGCGAGTGTCGCTGGCAAGGTACGTCTCAAACCGGAACGGCTTGCGCTTCTTTCGTGGAGTGCGCTGACGGTTTCGGCGGACGGCCCGGCTGTTTGGGTTCTCGAACCGGAGAGCCGCTCGGTTTCCTTGCGCCCGGTCGAGGTGGCACGGCACGAGCGCGATGTCGTGATGATCCGCTCAGGGGTCGAGCCCGGTGAGCAGGTGGTTGCAGGTGGCTCCCAGCTGCTCCATGTGGGGCAGGTGGTGGCGGTCGCCGGCGCGGGAGAGGGCCAATGAAAAATCTCCTGCCGCTGTTGTTCGCCGCCGCCGTTCCGCTTCTTGTGGCCGGGTGCAATGAGGAAAAGGCGCCGAAGGAGCCGCCGGTTCGCCCGGTCCTTTCGGTCGTTGCGAGCCTGTCGGCGGCGGCCGATTCCGGCTTCGTCGGTACGGTCGAGCCGCGCTTCAGCACCGATCTCGGGTTCCGGGTTCTCGGGCGGATGATTTCGCGCAGTGTCGATGTGGGCGACACGGTCGACAAGGGTGCGCCGATCGCGAGCCTCGATGCCTCGGCCTATGAATTCGCGCTGCAGGCAAGCAAGGCCAACCTCGCGGCGGCGAAGGCGCAACTTGCCAACGCGCTTGCCAGCGAGACGCGGCAAAAGACGCTGCTTGAACGCGGTGTGGCGACACAGGCCGATGTCGACGCGGCCGAACAGGCACGCAAGAGTGCCGAGGCGGCGGTGACGCGAGCTGAGGCTGACCTCTCCAAGGCCGAAGAACAGCTTGGCTATACGCAGCTCACGGCGAGTTTCGATGGCGTGGTGACAGCCGTTGGGGCCGAGGTCGGGCAGGTCGTCTCGGCCGGTGAGATCGTGGTGACGCTTGCCCGGCTCGATCGGCGCGAAGCGGTTGTCGACATTCCTGAAAACGTTAGCGGAGTTGCGGTCGGTAGTCGTTTCGAGATGACCGTGCAGGCGCCCGGATCGCCGGCGGTCGAGGGGACGGTGCGCGAAATCGCGCCGGAAGCCGACCGCGCGACACGCAGCCGGCGGGTGCGCATCACGCTCGACGAGATGCCGGCACCGTTCCGGCTTGGCGCAACGGTGACCGCGCGGCCGCTCGAAGCCGTTCAATCGCGCCTGCGGCTGCCGCTGTCGGCGTTGCTGGAAGAAGACGGCAAGAGCTTCGTGTGGGTGGTCGACGAGGCGGCGGGCTCGGTGAACAGGCAGTCGGTAACGGTCGGCGCGCGCAACGCCAGGAGCTTCGTGGTCGTCGACGGGCTGGAGGCGGGAACACGGGTCGTCACGGCGGGCGTCCACAGCCTTGACGACGGTCAGAAAGTGCGTGTCGGCGAGGGAACGCGGTAATGAAGAAGTTCAATCTCTCCGACTGGTCGCTGCAGCACCGCTCGCTGATCTGGTATTTCATGCTGATCTTCATGGTGCTCGGCCTTGGCTCGTATATCGAGCTCGGGCGGCAGGAAGATCCAGATTTCACCATCAAGACGATGCTGATCCAGGCGCAATGGCCGGGCGCGTCCGTCGAGGACACGATCAACCAGGTCACCGACCGGATCGAGAAGAAGCTCGAGGAATTGGCCTCGCTCGACTACACGCGCAGCGTGACGACCGCCGGCAAGACCACGATCTTCGTCAATCTGAAGGCCACCACCAAGGGCCACAATGTTCCCAATGTCTGGATTCAGGTTCGCAATCTGATCGACGACATCAAACCGCAATTCCCCTCCGGCGTTGTCGGGCCCTTCTACAATGACCGTTTCGGCGACGTGTTCGGCAATGTCTATGCGTTTACCGCCGACGGCATCAGCTTCCGGCAATTGCGCGACTATGTCGAAGAGGTGCGCGCCCGCGTGCTGACGATTCCCGACGCCGGCAAGGTCGAACTGATCGGCGAACAGGACGAGGTCGTCTACCTGGAGTTCTCGACCCGCAAGATGGCCGCGCTCGGCGTGACGCGGGCAATCGTCCTGCAGACATTGCAGGAGCAGAACGCGATCACGCCGTCCGGCGTCATTCAGGCGGGGCCTGAGCGCATCAGCGTGCGCGTCGACGGGCAATTCGGTTCCGAACGGGACCTCGAGAACGTCAATCTGCGTGTCGACGGGCGGTTTTTCCGGCTGAGCGATGTCGCCACGGTGCGGCGCGGCTATGAGGATCCGCCCTCGACGCTGTTCCGCTACAAGGGCGAACCGGCGATCGGGCTTGCCATCGGTATGAAGGCGGGCGGCAATCTGCTCGACTTCGGCGAGGCGTTGAACAAGGAACTTGACCGGGTTGTCGAAAAACTGCCGGTCGGTGTCGGAATCCATCTGGTTGCCGACCAGCCGGGCGTCGTCGAGGAAGCGGTCGGCGGGTTCACCCGCGCCTTCTTCGAGGCGGTGGCCATCGTGCTCGCGGTCAGCTTCATCAGCCTTGGCGTGCGCGCCGGCATCGTCGTCTCGCTGTCGATCCCGCTGGTGCTGGCGATCACCTTCCTTGCCATGCAACTGCTCGACATTCCGCTGCAGCGCATTTCGCTCGGCGCGCTTATCATCTCGCTCGGTCTGCTGGTCGATGATGCCATGATCGCGGTCGAGATGATGGTGGCGCGGCTCGAACTCGGCGACAATCTCAACAAGGCGGCGACCTACGTTTACACCTCGACGGCGTTCCCGATGCTGACGGGAACGCTGGTCACCGTGGCGGGTTTTATTCCGATCGGCCTCAACAACAGTAACGCCGGCGAGTTCACTTTCACGCTGTTCGTGGTGATCGCGGTGTCGCTGATCGTGTCGTGGATTGTCGCTGTGCTGTTCACACCGCTGCTCGGCGTCACCATGCTGCCGGCAAAACTCAAGCACCATCACGAGGGACCGGGCCTGGTCGGGCGCATCTTCGGGCGGCTGCTCGACTTCGCGATGCATTTCCGCTGGGTGACGATCATCCTCACGGTGGTGATCTTCGGCCTGTCGCTCTACGGCATGCGCTTCGTACAACAGCAGTTCTTTCCGCAGTCGGACCGGCCGGAGCTGGTCATCGACTGGACGCTGCCGCAGAACGCCTCGATTGCCGAGACCAGGGCGCAGATGGACCGCTTCGAGGAGCATCTGAAGGGTGATCCGGATATCGAGCGCTGGTCGTCCTATGTGGGCCAGAGCGCGGTTCGCTTCCTGCTCTCCTTCGATGTGCAGGTGCCGATGCCGTATTTCGGCCAGATGATCATCGTCACCAAGGGCATCGAGGCGCGAGAACGGGTGAAGGCGCGGCTGAAGCCGATCCTGCGCAACGACTTCGCCGGGACGGACGCCCACCTGCAGCTGCTGGCGCTCGGGCCCCCGGTCGGTCGGCCGATCCAGTATCGCGTCAGCGGCCCGGACATCGAGACGGTGCGGGAGTTCGCGCAGAAGATTGCCGCTGTCGTCAGCGCCAACAAGCACGTCGGCTCGGTCGTCTATGACTGGTTCGAGCCAGGGCGGGTGGTGCGTGTCGACGTGCTGCAGGACAAGGCGCGCAAGCTCGGCATCAGCTCGCAGGATATTGCCGGCTCGCTCAACAATGTGGTCGGCGGCACGACGATCACGCAGATCCGCGATTCGATCTATCTGGTTGATATCGTGGCGCGCGCCAACGAGGACGAACGCCACTCGATCGAAACAATCCAGCAACTCCAATTGCCGTCAGGCAACGGCCAGTCGATCCCGCTCGCGGCGGTGGCGAATTTCCGCTACGAGACCGAGCAGCCGGTGATCTGGCGGCGTAGCCGCGTGCCGACGATCACGGTCAAGGGCACAATCGCCGACGATACGTTGCCGGCGACCATCGTTGCCGAATTGAAGGGCGACATCGATGCGGTGCGCGCCGGTCTGCCGAACGAGTTCAAGATCGCCATGGGCGGCTCGGTCGAGGAAAGCGCCAAGTCACAGGGGCCGATCGCCGATGTGGCGCCGTTCATGATCTTCACCATGGTCACCATCCTGATGTTCCAGCTGCAGAGCTTCCAGCGGCTGTTCCTGGTGTTCGCGGTGGCGCCGCTCGGTCTCATCGGCGTGGTCGCGGCACTGGTTCCAAGCGGCGCGCCGCTTGGCTTTGTGGCGCTGCTCGGCGTGCTTGCGCTGATCGGCATCCTGATCCGCAACTCGGTCATTCTGGTGGTGCAGATCGAGGATCTCAGGCGCGACGGCGTGTCAGCGTGGAACGCGGTGCGCCAGGCGACGGAGCAACGCACGCGTCCGATCATGCTGACGGCGGCGGCGGCGAGCCTTGCGCTCATTCCAATCGCGCGGGAGATCTTCTGGGGACCGATGGCGTTCGCCATGATGGGCGGCATCATCGCCGGCACCATGCTGACGCTTCTGTTCCTGCCGGCGCTCTATCTCGCCTGGTTCCGCATCAAGCCGGAGGCGGCGGCATCGGACGGGCCGAACGAGGCCTGACGCGGCATGCGGGTTCGCATTCCCCGGGGAAAGCGCGTGCCGGGTGGCAATTGGTCGGACAAAAGGCCTTGAATCGGGCGCGCTTTCGCCTTAGACGGGTCGTCACGGAGACGTGGCCGAGTGGCTGAAGGCGCTCCCCTGCTAAGGGAGTATACGTCAAAAGCGTATCGAGGGTTCGAATCCCTCCGTCTCCGCCACCTACTAATCTATTGATATTATGTAGTTTTATTCCTTGGTAATAGAGGCGAAATGTCCACCTCTTGCCGAGTGCAGGGCGCTGCAGAGACGCAATTTTCAGCCCGCAAATCCGGCCCAATTTGGCGCAAGTCTCTGTTGGCCGTTGTGGGCGATACGGTTTTCGGCGTTCTGGCTGGTGAAGGGCTTGGCCTGGACGGGCTGCCGATTGCTCGGCGCACTCGCCGCGTTGTCTCAGAGGGATGCGAAGGCTTGGCGCTGGTCGCTCCAGTCGGCCGGCAACTGGCGGCGCTTGAACCATTCCGAGGTAAAGCCGACCGGCTGGGTTCCGGCCACAACCTGATCGAGGATGTCCGGGGCGAGGAAGGCGAGACCGATCATCTGCTGGATGCGATTGGGTGTGGTGTTCTCGCGTTCGGCCAGCTTGCTGAAGGTGGTTCCTGCCTTGATGGCATCGTACCACCTCCGAGCGGTCAGGATGTTCTTGACGAGGATCGGATCGATCCGCGGTGTTGTGGCGCCGAGAATGATTTTCGTTTCGATCCCGCGCCGCTGAAGGCGGAACGGAGCGGTGAGTTGGCATGCCTCGGCGACGAGGCGGTTGCGGTCGATGCCAAGGCGGTCGGTAAGCGCCTTCCGGTCGAGCCGCACTATGACAATGCCTTGCGCAAGGTCGACACGCCGCATGAGCGGAGCCCATTCCGCGGCTCCGTGTTCGCGTTCGCAGTCGGCGGCGAGATGGTGCAGCTTGTCCCGAAAGTTCGTGATTTCCGAAGCTGTGATGTTGGCGATCAGATCGGTGAGGAAAGCCGGCTTTATCAGAGAGTCGCGGAGAACACCTGAGAGGAAAGCTTCGATCTCGCCTGCCGGCAGCCGCCAGGCATCGGCGTGGCTGTGGCGTCGATCGGTGATCAGTCGCCGTGAGACGTAGTAACGAAGACGCTTGCCGTTCTTTTGCGTGTGGCTGGGTGTCAGGCGATCGCCGGTTTCGTCGAAGAGCTTGCCGGCAAGCGGGGAATGGGCCGAGGAGTTGCCCTTTCCGCGACTGCGGGCGGAGTCTTCGATCAGTCGATCCTCAACCTGCTGCCACAGCTCCGGTTTGATGATTCCCGGGTGCTGGCCGTCTTGGACCCTGTCCCGATGCCGGATACGACCTGCGTAGAGCGGGTTGGTCAGGATGCTGTAGAGGTGCCCGGCGGTAAAAGGCCGATCGCCGGAGATCCGCCCCGATCCGCTGATACGTTTGGCCGTTCGCAGGCCCAGGCGATCGGCTTCCTCCCTGGCGGCCCGAACCGATCCCAGTTGCAGGTAGAGGTCGTAGAGCGCCCGGACCGTAACGGCTTCCTTCTCATCGATCGTCAGGGTTCGTCCCTGTGGCCGGTATCCGATGGGGACATTGCCCCCCATCCAAAGACCCTTCTTCTTCGAGGCTGCGATCTTGTCGCGAATGCGCTCCGCCGTGACCTCCCGCTCGAACTGAGCAAAGGAGAGCAGCATGTTGAGGGTGAGACGTCCCATGCTGGTTGCAGTATTGAACGACTGGGTGACTGAGACGAACGACGCGCCTGCCGCATCGAGACGATCGACGATCTTGGCAAAGTCAGACAGGGGACGGGTCAGGCGATCGATCTTGTAGACGACGATCTGATCGACGTGGCCGGCCTCGATATCTGCTAGCAACCTCAGCAAGGCCGGTCTCTGCAATGTGGCACCTGACAGGCCTCCGTCGTCATAGCGGGTCTGGACCGGTATCCATCCCTCGGCTTTCTGGCTGGCGACATAGGCGAGGCAGGCCTCCCGTTGGGCCTCGAGCGAGTTGAAATCCTGTTTGAGCCCTTCCTCGGAGGATTTGCGAGTGTAGATCGCGCAGCGAAGGCGACGGGTCATGTCAGGCACTCCTCATGCCGGACCGACGCGCTGTCTTCGATCTCTGACCACCTTCGTTTCCTGACGATCGGTTCAGGCCGAAGAACCGCGGTCCGGACCAATGGGCGCCGGTGATCCGTCCGGCAATTGCCGAAAGCGAGACGTAACGTTCTCCAGCCATCAGATACCCGCCCTCGACCACGTCAACCGTCCAGGTTCGTCCTTTCCATTCCCGGACAAGGCGGGCTCCCGGCTTCAGCACCGCGCCGGTTGAAGCTCTCGACGTTTTTCCATTGCCGATGCGCTTCAGATCTTTGAGCGTCTGAGATTTCGGGGCATCCAGGGCAGCACACTGCATCTCGAAGGCAATTGCCCGTCGCAGAAAGGGAAGCGACAGGCTTTTCGGCGGCGGAGCGCCGATCATCTCCCGCCAGAGACCAAGGAGTGCCGCTCGATCGGAGCTGTCGAGTTCCGCAAGAGCAGTCGTCAACGCCTCGGGGGAGGGTACGGGTACAGAGGAATGAGATCGTCGCCGGGACATCATTCCTCGACCTCCGGCAACCCGTGCGCAGTATTCCCCGACGAAGGCTCGGCTATTATCCGATAGGTCGGACCAGCCCTGTCCTTGGCCGCCTTTGCCGTCGCGACGCTGTATCCGGCCTTTCTCAGGCCGGAGATCGCGGCCCGCACGGTATGCGGTTGCCAGCCGAGCGCACGGCCGATTCCAGCGGCCGAAGTACCATTCTTCCGCCGCAGCATTCCGATCAGACGGGATGTCTTGGTCTGCCTTGGGTCCTGTTTTCGACCTGCGGACTTGTCCGCTTCGGAGGTGGGCGAGGTCGTCGAATTGAGAAGATTGCTGGTCATCAGAAGACTCCTGGAAGAATGCCACGGAACTATTCCGGTGCTTCCACCAGGCAGAGCCCGGATATCCGGGCGAACGCGGATCTAATGACGACGGCATATCAGCGCCTGAACACTACCGCTCTTCCTGGAGGAGAAGTCCAGTGGGTTTTCCGTGATTTAAGACGTTATTCCATAAAGGAAAATGGACGCCGGATCCGTCGCCCGGCGCGACAAAAATCAACGGAAGAAAATCACCAAAATACATTCGCGCGCGAACGTTGGCGGGCGGTAGCTCAATCGGTTTTTTTTTTGTTTTGTGATTGAGATCACACGACCCGGTCGGAGGCGTTTCATTCTCAAGGCGGACGTCGGTTCGAACCGTATCGTCCACTTCATCGCCGCCTAGCAATACCTCCAACCTAGAGTGTCAGATATGAATCCGAAACGTTTTAGAAGGAACTGGTTGTCCGCCGGTGTAGGCGTCATCGCAATTGCCGCCGCTGCCGTCGTGGGATCCGCCAGCTTCTCCAGCTCGGCCTCCGCCGAAGAGATGATGGTGGAACGGGCGAAAATCTTGAAGGACATCGGCGTCTACGGCCTCTTCACCACCTTCAAGGTCCGGCCGAGCTATTACATGCTGGACGCCGCAGAGCGTGCCATGGCCGCCGATGAAGTCGACGCGCTGGTCATGGCGCACAAGGACAAGGTCCTCGTCGATGCCTACCTGACCCGCGGCTTCGAAAGCGAGTCCGACTTCATGCTGCGGCTGAATGCCTATGAGCCGCTGAACTCCCAGGCGTTTCTGACGGAATTCGCGGCGACCCGGCTCGGTCGCAATTCCGACGTCACCTTCTCGGTTTTCGGTGTCACCAAGCCGCTCAATCACACAACCAAAGAGAAATCACCCGACCTGCTAAAAGCACTGCAGGAAACCGCCTATTCGGCACCGGATCCGAAATACGCCTTCATGATCCCCATCGCCAAGGATGCCGAATGGTGGAACATGTCGGAAGCTGACAAGCTGAAGAGAATGGAAGAGCATACGCTCCCGACACTGCCGTTCCTCGTCAACGTCAAGCGTAAACTCTACCACTCGACCGGCATCGATGACACGGATTTCATCACCTACTTCGAGACCGCCGATCTCGTCGCCTTCAACGACCTTAACATCGCACTGTTTTCAGTTCCTGAGATGCTGAACAACACGCGGTATGGGCGGCCGACCGTGATGGGCGCGATCATGTCCGTGAAGGACGTGGTGATGGCTCTTTCGAAATAGCTACGAGTCTTCTCTCCCCGGGGGCGGTTCTGCCGCCCCTGGCGGACTTCCGTTGATCGGTTGACTGGTGCAACTGGTCTTCAGAACAAAGGAAAAATGGTGTCGCCATGTGGACAACAAGTCGACGGAATTTCATCAGGGGTGGCCTCTATGCAGCAGCCTTCGTAGGCTCGCCGTTCGCCATCCGCCAGCCGGTTCTTGCGGCGCTTGAAATAGCAAAGGGTCCGCGTCCCTGGGAGGACGGTTATCGCAAGATGGTCGAAGGTGACCAGGTCGTACGCACCGTCAACCTGCCGAACTGCACCGGTTCGTGCGGGTGGAACGTCCATGTGCGCGGCGGCATCGTGCATCACGCCGAACCGCCCTATGACTATCCCGATGCCGACTACAGCCCGCGCGGCTGCATGAAGGGGCAGACCTACCATAAGCGGACCTACGGGCCGAACCGGGTCAAGTACCCGATGAAGCGCATCGGCGCTCGCGGTCAGGGCCACTGGCAACGGATCAGCTGGGACGAGGCGTACGACTACATCGTATCGGAAATCAAACGCATCAACGAGAAATACGGCCCCAAGGCGGTATGGATCTATCCGCCGGTACCGGCGACGGGTCTTGTCAAGCAGGGTGCCGGTTTCCGCTTTGCCGCGGTCAACGGCTTCGGCATCGGCACCTTCTACAACTGGTACGGCGACCTTCCGATCGCCCACCCGATGACATGGAACGTCCAGACCGAAGAACACGAGCTGATGGACGTCCAGAACTCGAAATACGTCATCATGTGGGGCAGCGACATGGTGCAGACCCGCATTCCCGATGCGCATTTCTTCATGGACGTGCGCGCCAAGGGAGCGAAGACGGTCTATATCTCGCCCTATTTCGACCCGACCGCGACAGCCGTCGACGAGTGGGTGCGGGTACGCCCGGGCACCGACGCTGCCCTGGCGCTCGGCATGTGCCACGTCATCGTCAAGAAGGGCCTTGCCAAGGACGAGCCGATCCGGCGGACGACCAGTGGCCCGCTCCTCGTGCGCGCCGATAACGGGAAGTACCTGCGTCAGTCGGACGTTCAGGCCGGCGGCGACGAAAAGGTCTTCATGGTCTGGGACGCTGCTATGGGCGGACCGGCCGCGGACGAGTATTTCAGCGACAAGCCGGCACTGACCGGGACCTTCACCGTGAAGCTTGCGGATGGCAAGGAAGTCGCCTGCTCGACGGCCCACACGCTGTTTCTCGCCAAGCTCGAGGAGTTCGATCCGGCGACCGTGTCCGAAATCACCGGCGTGCCGGCGGCGGACGTCGAGCGTCTGGCGGTCGAATATGCCAGCCACGCCCCGGCCTCGATATGGTCCGGCACCGGTATCAACCACTGGTACCACGGCGATCTGATGGGGCGGGCGGTGATCGCGCTGACCATCCTGTCCGGTAATGTCGGCGTCAACGGTGGCGGCGTCAGCCCGTGGGCCGGCCAGTACAAGATGCGCCTCAATCCGACCGACTACTTCTTCCCGCTGAAGGAAGCCGGCAAGGACGATCGGTATCGGCCGGTTCCGCTCGACACCGCCTACGTGGTCAATGGGCCGACCGACACCATGGCCAACCGCGAGAAGCTGTGGCGGCAGGTCCGCTGTATCTGGATTGCCGGCGGCAACCTGCTCGGGCAGGCGTCGGATCAGAACACACTGCTCTACAAGTCGCTTCCGGAGGTCGAACTGATCGTCGCCCCGGAAATCGAGATGAGCTCGAGCGCTCAGCTCGCCGATATCGTGCTGCCGGTGGTCAGTTGGTACGAGCTGTCGGCCGATGTCGCGACGACGCCGGCCCACCCGTACATCCAATACGTCGAGGGACCGGTCGCACCGCTCTACGAGGCCAAGACCGATTTGGAGATCTACCACGAGGTCTGCAAGCGGCTGGGCACGGGCGACGTCTTCAAGTTCCGCGAACCGGTCGATGCGGTCGACCATCTGCTGAAGACGGGCGGTCCGCAGGTCGAGGGTATCACCCTCGAGCGACTGCAGAAGGAACGGGTCATCCGAGTCAACAGCCCGTCCAATCCGATTGCCGCCTTTTCCGAGGAGATGCAGGGCAAGAAATCGTTCAAGACCGCGACGAAACGCCAGGAGCTCTACAAGGAGGAGGATCGCTTCCTCGAATTTGGCGAACAGCTGCCGACCCACAAAGAGCCACAGATGGCTACTCCGTACGGGCGGTCGATGGAGTGGAAGGAGGCCAAGAAAGTCCAGAACCCGGACTTCGAGAAATATCCGCTCTACTATCTGGCGCGCCATACTCGCTGGAGCGTCCATTCGTCCTGGCGGACCGAAGACCTCGTCCGCCGACTAGACGATGTCGGCGAACCGCTCCTCGAAATGAACCCGCTCGACGCCGCCAAGCGCGACCTGTCGGCTGGCGACTGGGCGATCGCCTACAACCAGGATGGCTACGTCAAGGCCCGGCTGAAGCTGCGCGAGGCCGTCCCCCCGGGAGCGGTGCTGATGTATTTCGGCTGGCAGCGCGAACAGATCCAGGACGGACACTGGAACGCTCTCAATCGGAACGCCATCAATCCGATCCACGAGATCTACTTTATCCCCAATGTTTGGGGCCCCGTGTCAGGCCACTTCGACGAAATATGCGAAGTAAAAAAGGCTTGAGATCAGGAGATCATCGATGTCTGAAGAACTCTGGCAAAAATACTACGGTCAGCCGAACCCGATCTACGGGAATACCAAGCAGTACGGGATGCTGATCGACCTCAACAAATGCTTGGGGTGTCACACCTGCACGATCTCGTGCAAGACGTCCTGGACCGACGGTCCGGGCCAGGACAACATGTACTGGAACAGTGTCAACACTAAGCCTTTTGGCGCCTATCCCAGGCAGGATGAAAACGCTCCGGATGGCAAGGACTACACCAATCCGAACCTCTATCAGGACGTGCCAAAGGGAGTCTACCCGAACCTGTGGCAATTCTATCTGCCGCGCCCCTGCAACCATTGCGCCCGTCCGGCCTGCCTGCCGGCATGCCCGACCCAGGCGATCTACAAGAACGAGAATGGTCTCGTGCTGATCGACGAGGATCTGTGCCAGGGGTACAAGAACTGCATTCAGGCCTGCCCCTACGACAAGATCTACTTCAACAGCGTGACGAAGAAATCGCAGAAATGCATTCTCTGCTTCCCGCTGATCGAGAAGGGGCAGGAGCCGCAATGCGTGAAGAGCTGCGTCGGCAAGATCCGCGTGTTCGGCGATCTGATGGATCCGGAAAGCCCGATTTCCAAGCTGATCCGCGATCCCTCGCTCGGTGCCAAGCCGTATGATCCCGACAAGCATTTCAACGCCGTGACCCGGTACATGACCGAAAACGAACGACGGCAGTACCGCCCCGATTTCGGCACCATTCCGTCGATCTGGTACATCCTCCCCAAGAACGTTCCGATGGAGGAACTGGAGAAGTATTTCGGTCACGCGATGAACGGGTTGATCGACGAGCCGCACGCTCCCGAAGCGCGGCTCAAATACACCAAGGCGTAGGAGGCACACCCCATGAACACTGCGGTTGCTTCCCGTCCGCCCGGGGAGGTCGAAATCTCCGCACACGGGAAAATGTATCATTTTCTGTCGATGTGCTTCGCCCATCCCGACGGAGACATGTTGGAGTGGTGGCAGGGGGGCACTGCGCTGGAGGAAATCCTCGCTGTCGCAGGGCGCCTGCCAAAACCGGAAGACTTGGTCGAAAAACTGATGTCGCGAGTGAAGGAGCTCGTCGAGGACGCAAACCAGCTCAGCTTTGAAGAGTTGGAAGCGACTTACATCAGGATGTTTGCCTGCGGCGTTCCGCAAGTTCTCTGTCCGCCGTACAGCTCGTTGTTCACGTCGGCGGACGACGACAAGCGTCTCGGCGAAATGATTGCCGTCCGCGATTTCTACGAGGACTGCGGAATGGTCGTTTCGGCCGACTTCAAGGACCTGCCCGACCACATCTGTGTCGAATTTGAATTCCTGCAGTATCTCGCCTACGAGGCAGAACGGGCCAGAGTTGGCGGTGAGGAAAAGCTCGGCGCGTTCTTCGAGGACAAGGCGCGGGGGTTCATCGACCGCCACGCCATGGGCTTGCTGGACGGCATGGAGGCCGTCACTGCGATGATCAGACCGCACAACTTCTATTGCGGCCTGATCGGTTTCGCCGCCGCTGTCCTGCGCCACGATCGCGCCTGCCGGCACGCTGCGACCAGCGGCACTGCTTCAGTTCAGAAAGGTTTGGACCAATGAAACCGATTTTCCAAAATGTAGCGTTTTTCGCAGCAGGAGCCCTGCTGCTCGGCATGGCAGTCGCCGATGGTGCATCCTCACAGGACGTCGTTTGGGAACCGGCCATGCCACGTCTCAAGTCGTCGGGTGGCGAGGTCTCGGTCGAGCGGGGGCAAATGCTCTTTGTTCGCCATTGCGTCAACTGCCACGGCGTTCGCGGCGACGGCGCCGGGTTCAAGAAATACTCGTGGCAGGACTACCAGTACATCCCCGACCTGACCGACCCGGAATTCATGGAGGCACGCAAGGATACCATCGCCACGAGCCTGCACGACGGCTTGAAGAACCTCGAACCGCCGCTCGTCGTGATGCCGTCATTTGCCTACGTTCTATCGGCGGAAGATCAGGAAAGCGTCCTGGCCTTCGTCAACACATTGCAGCGGAAAGCGCCGATGAACCAATGACGGCCATGGAGCCCGGCATTTTCGCCGACTGTTGCCCGTGCCGGTCAGACCAACGGTCGCGACCAGGACTTGTCCCTGTGCGGACAAGAACATCCCCCCCTCGTCCTGCCAATGCCCCGGCCGGACCGACGGCGCGGCAACTCTGAGTTCGGCGGGAATGCCGGACTGCCTTTTCGGGGCGGTTCGTTCCTTGCGGGTGATGTCGATCTACCCCGGGGACGGCACTGACCGAAATAGATAGCAGAACGAATTTCTCAGATTTCAGTTTCATGATTTAGCACCAAGCAGTATCGGTTTGTTCGAAGGGAGCCTTAATAGCGAAGGTTGTCGATGGAAACCGGTGAGGCATTTGGGCCGATATGGGCATCTCCGTCAGATGACGAACCGCCAAGGCGTCGTGCGAGTTCACTGCGCGGTCTACCAGGAGGTTGGCGTGCCGATACACACACCGCTATGGCTTGGCAAATGCATCAGGATGGCCCTTCTGACGGCGCTTTTTGTCGGAATAGCTGCCCTTGCCCGAATCTGGCCACTCGGCGCGCTTGAGGCGCGCGTTCCGTGGATTACGTTCTATCCCGCGGTGACGCTGTCGGCACTGATCGGTGGCGGTTGGTTCGGCGGGATGGCAATCGCCCTTACCATTCTGTTGGTGCTCGTTTGGTCGCCCGTCGACATGCCGTTTATCAACGACGAGCGGGACTGGCTCGGTGTCAGTGTGTTCGTACTCAATTGCCTGATGATCTCGATCATGGGCGAAGCGATGCTGCGATTGCGTAAACGCGAAACCCTAGCCAAGGAAGAAGCTCAGGCGGCGCGGGCCCAAGCCGAATTCGCCAATAGCGCAAAGAGTGAATTTCTGGCCAACATGAGTCACGAATTGCGCACGCCGCTTAACGCAATCCTTGGATTTGCGCGACTTGCCAATGCAGATCCAAATATAAATAAAGAACTAAGAGAAAAAATTAGCATAATTATAAATAGTGGCGATTATCTTGTGAAATTAATTGGTAATATTCTCGATTTTGAAAGAATAGAAGCTAATAAAATAGAATTAAGCTATTCAGAATTTGATATAGAAGATATTCTGAAGTTAGTGTATTCAATTAGTATACTGCAGGTCAATAAAAAAAATATCGAACTAAAAATTGTAGTAAATAGTAATGCGCCAATTATTGTTCGCTCAGACAAAGAAAAAATACAAGAAATATTGATAAATATCGTCGGAAATGCCGTCAAGTATACCGAGTCTGGCGGCGTTTCGGTAACCTGCAGTATTCTGCGCTGGGAAAAACCGGAAAAGGCGACCCTGCGATTTGAGGTGGAGGACACCGGCGTCGGCATTCTGGAGGAGGATATCGCCAGAGTTTTCCTACCGTTCGAACAGGGGAAATCTCTGCCGGCGGCGCGCTCGGGGGCCGGCCTGGGCCTGGCAATCTGCCGGCGTTATATCGACCTGATGGGCGGCCAGATCGAGGTTGTCAGCGAACCCGACAAGGGGTCGGTGTTCCGCATCGACGTGCCGGTCGAACTCAGCGTCGGAACCCGAGTCGTGACGCCGGCGGCGGCGCCGAGGCGGGCGATCGGTTTGGCCGAAGGGCAACCGCGCCTGTGCGTCCTGATCGTCGAGGATCGACTCGAGAACCGCATGCTTTTAAGGCAGATCCTCGAGCGCTTTCATTTCGATCTGCGCGAAGTCAGCGACGGGCAGTCGGCGATCGTGCAGGTCGAGGAATGGCGGCCACACCTGGTTTGGATGGATGTCCGGATGCCGGGGATGGACGGACTGCAGGCCACGCGGGCCATTCGAGCCAACAGCGGCGATCCCCAGCCGAAAATCATCGCGATGACCGCCCACGTGCTCGACGAAGAACGCCAGCGGGCTCGCGCTGCCGGGTGCGATGACTTCCTCTGCAAGCCCTACCGCGAAGACGACATTGTGAATCTTCTGGCGAAACACTTGGGATTGCGTTTCGTTTATGACGGCGAAGCAGGGAATAGTAGCGGCCACGACTGAACGCAATCGCGTTATCAAAATGTGATTTCTACGTTATCACCACGAGAATTTTCATCTTTACAGTCCTGTTCGAAACAAGGTGCTGGCCGGTATTCGAGCGGTCACGTCCGGCTGCGGCAAGGTTGGCCGTGCCGGATGAACCCGAAAAAGCGGAAATCGGTATCGGCGCAGAACGGGCGAGGGAGGCGCTGGGCAATACGTGATCTATCGGCCCTCTCATTCTCGACGGGATTCTCGGATCGGGTGGGCAATGCGAACGAAAGGCTTTGCGACCACGACAGTTCCCACTTCGTATTCTCGGTCCAGAAAATCCGAGCAATCTTCGTCCAATTGGTATGTCAAAGCGCTTGGTGGAGCGTCGCATGCCGCCATTCTTACAGAATATCAAGAAGTGGCCTGTTGCGGTGCTGGTATCCCTGGCATTCGTTTGCGGGGGTATCGGCGGTGTTGTGTTCTGGGGTGGGTTCAACACCTTCATGGAATACACCAATACGCTCGAATTCTGCATTGCGTGCCATGAAATGCGGCAGACCGTGGCACAGGAATACATGACCAGTCCGCACTACTCATACGCTTCCGGTGTGCGGGCGATCTGCTCCGATTGCCACGTCCCGAAGGAATGGGTCCCGAAACTCAGGCGCAAGATCCAGGCGAGCAACGAGCTGTATCACTGGGTGGTCGGGACAATCGACACGCCGGAGAAGTTCGAAGCGATGCGCTTCGAAATGGCCAAGCGCGTCTGGGCGCAAATGGAAGCGAACGACTCGCACGAATGCCGGAATTGCCATGCCTACGATTCGATGCACTGGGAAAAGCAGCGCCGCGCCGCATCGGAAAAAATGAAAGATGCGGCCGAACAGAAGAAGACCTGCATCGAGTGCCACAAGGGTATCGCCCATCAACTGCCCAAGGAAGCCAAGGCGCTGGACAGTAGTCTTGGGCTTGACCTTGATTTGCTTAATGGAGGCGGAAAACCAGCTGGAAATACGCCCAAATAGACCAAGATAAACATCGTTCAAGAATCGAACAGTCTAAGATAACCGCAATAAAGTGGAAAAGAAGCTATGAGTCCTGATCTTGCTCGCCTTGGGATGTGCTCCTGCCGGTGTCCGATCCGGGCGTGTTTCGATGGAACGGAGACCTGTTCGAAATCGCGATGGGTACTGCGTCGTCGCCTGGGCAGTGGCGACTGCATCACGTCCAATACCACTGAAACCTACGGATTGCGGATCGTCATTTCCGGTATCGTCAAAGTTTTCGACTACACGAGAAACGGCGAGCAGTTCATCCACAAATTCGTCTATCCGGGCGAATTCCTGAAACTGCAGCCGTGGGCCGAGATTCCCAAATGTACGACGATCGCGCTGACCGACGTCAAGATCTGCGATATCGCTTATCAGTGGCATCGGCAGGCTGAAGCGCCATTTCCCGGCATCGACCGGGTGCTGCTCGCATCGGCGATCTGGGAGAACAACCACGCCGAGCTCTGGCAGCGGATACTGGTATTGCGCAAACCCTTGGACCGGGTGATCTATTTCCTGCTCGACATTGCCGAACGGTCGGGCATCTATTGCGACCGCGAATGCTTGATCGAATTGCCGATGACGCGCTCCGATGTCGCCGATTACCTCGGCCTCAAGCGCGAGACCGTCAGCCGGGCGTTTTCTCAGTTGCGCGACGAGGGTTACATCAGCGTCCTCAACCGTCAGACCCATGCAATTCGGAATATCCGGCGGTTGGCCAATCTCGTCGACTCCGAGATCGTTACGTCGTCCGTCAACCCGCAGCAATCGGGACGGATCGACGCTCCTCGCCAGTACGACGCATAGGGGCCGCCGGCGGTTTCGATACCCAACCAGGGGAGCCGAGGTGGCGGTGGAATTCCCGCCATCCGCGACCGCGCTGGACAAACGGCAAATTCAACGTGCAACGTGTTCATGTCCTTGCCGGCCTGTCCTCACCGATGGGTCCCGCGATGCCGGCATTCGTATGGTGACCGGCAGCAGGGGAGGACAAAAGCCTGAATCGGGCGGCTATGTCCGCCATGATGGCCCGCACGGGGGAAGGCCCGCCGGGCGCCAATCGGTGCCATTGCGAAAGTGACCTGCGTTCGGCGCTGCGGTCGCCAATCGGGGGGGGGGGGATCACGCTGTTCATCGGCGAGCCGGCGTGGAATAATCGGACTTGAATCGTTTGGCGCCAATAAAGGGCCGATATGCCGCGTTCGGTATTGATCATCGAGGACAACAAGGACATCGCGTCGTTGATCGCCATACATCTGCGCGACAGCGGTTACGATGTCACCATCGAACACTCCGGCGACACCGGGCTCGAACGGTTCAAGGCCGGCCGGTTCCGTCTGGTGGTGCTCGATCTGATGCTGCCGGTTCTCGACGGCCTGAGTATCTGTCGGATGATCCGCGAATTTGATCGAACCGTCTCGATCCTGATTCTCACGGCAAAGGCATCCGAACTCGATCGGGTCCTGGGCCTGGAAATCGGCGCAGACGACTACATGACCAAGCCCTTCAGCATTCGCGAGTTCATCGCACGGGTCAACGCGCTGTTCCGGCGGATCGATGCAGCCGCCAGGATTGCCGCCGAAAATCCGGCACAAGAAGGCAGTGCAGCGCATCTGATCGATGTCGGCAGCATCCATATCGATATTCAGAAGCGGCAGGTTGCCGTGAATGAAAAGGCAATCTATCTGACCGCCCGCGAGTTCGAACTCCTGCTGCACTTTGCCCGCAATCCGGGCCGGGTATACAGCCGCATAGAACTTCTCGAGCAGGTATGGGGATACGCCTTCGAGGGATACGAACACACCGTCAATACCCACATCAATCGCCTGCGCGCCAAGATCGAGCGGGATCCGAAGAACCCCGTCTTCATAAAAACGATTTGGGGTTGCGGGTATAAAATGGCCGACTAGTCGATGACCTGTTGTCTGTCTGTCGAAGCGCTATTGCCTGTCGAATTGTTCACCGCGAAATTGGCTTCCCTGTTCTTGCCGTTCGATACCTATGAACCGGCGATCGTGGCCGCCTTCGCCCCGGTCGACGGATACGCCGGGCTTTGCGGCTTGGCGGTGTTTGCCGGCGCGATACCCGACCTGTCCGCGGCCCAGCCCGTTTTGGCGGCGACCATTTCGGCCGGCGCGATCGGATGGGACAGCGGGTGGTATTGGGGACTCGGATTTGTCGTCGGGCTCACGGTTGGGTTGGCGGCGCTGTGGGCAACCGCCCGCCGTCTCGGGCGCCTTTCGAATAGGGTGCGGGCATTGGAGCAGCACCTCGCAGCAGTTGGAGGGCCGTTGGCCACGGGCGGGCGCACCGGGGCGGCGGAACACGACCGGCTCGAGGAAAGACTCGATCGGATTTCCGCCGCGCTCGATGACTGGACGGCACAGTACGGTCGAAAGAATGACCTGCGCCGCCGATTGATTTCTCAGCTTTCGCATGAGCTGCGCAGCCCGCTTGCGTCGGCCTATGGCTATCTGGAGACACTACAGATGAAGCGGGAGCAGATGACCCAGGAGCAGCGGTGCGAATACGTCAACATCGCCCTTCTGCAGGTCCGGTCGGTGGAAAAGATCGTCTCGAACATGTTCCAGCTGGCGGCGTTGGAAGCCGGTGACGTCGCACTCCAAAGGGAAGCGTTCGCGATCGACGAGCTCATCAACGATATCGCGCAAAAGCACCTGGCTCACGCAGACCGGCATGGAACGTCGATCTACCTCGCGACGATGCCGCAGATGCCATTCGTTGCCGGCGATGTGGGCGCAACCGAACGGATTTTCGATCATATTCTCGACAACGCGCTTCAGTTCTCGAGTAGCGGCGACCGGGTAACCATACGTGCGGCCGCCAAAGATGGATTTGCCATGGTGTCGGTGGTCAATGAAGGAGCCCGCATTCCGTCTTCTGATCTGCCGCACCTGTTCGAGTCGTTCTTCACGACCCACAGCAGTTCCGGCCATCAGTGCCATGCCGGCCTTGGTCTCGCCATTGCCCGCCACCTCGTCGAATTGCAGGGCGGTCGGATTAGCGCGGAAAACCTGAACGACTTGAAAGGCGTCGCCTTCCACTTCACGCTGCCGCTTTACGGCGACGACGCCGACGGCTGATCGGCGCCGAGCGTTTTCGATTCTTCGAAGGAACGGCGGGACGCCACGACGCGCGGCCCTCGCTGCGACCTCGTTCGGTCGCAATAACCCCCATTATTTCGCGCTGTGTGATCGCAATCACACTCGGGTTGCCGATCGGCACCATCCTGTCCTCCATCTGTCGTCGCGACGGGTCGGCTTTCCATCGCGACTCGATAGCTAACCAATCCGCAGGTCATCAACGCTACGGGGCGAAATTACTCGAGAAATACGCCTCCGGCGACGAAAAGGAGGTAGGGAAGTGTCGAAGACAACGCGAAGAACCTTCCTGACAGGTGCAAGCGCCACCTGCTTGGGCGCCTCCTTCGGCAGCGGATTTGCTTTCAGGACGCTCGCTGCCATGAGCGACCCGATGGTGCAGCACGACTATAGCGGCTGGGAAAACCTGCACCGCGATCAATGGTCTTGGGATGCCAAGACCCGCGGCACCCACCACCTCAACTGCACTGGTTCTTGCCCGCATTTCGTCTATACGAAGGCCGGCATCGTCCTGCGCGAGGGGCAGTCGAAGGATATTCCAACCTTCGACGGCGTTCCGGAATACAATCCGCGCGGCTGCAACAAGGGGTCGTGCGCTTCGGACTACATGTAGAGTGCCCATCGGGTGAAATACCCGCTGATCCGAGCCGGTGAACGTGGCGAAGGCAAGTGGCGGCGCGCGACCTGGGACGAAGCGCTGGAGATGATCGCCGACAAGATCGTCGACACGATCCGCGACGAAGCCCCCGATTGCATCAGCGTCTACACGCCGGTTCCGGCGGTGTCGCCGATTTCATTCTCAGCTGGCCATCGGTTCGCGCACTATATCGGCGCTCACACTCACACTTTCTTCGACTGGTACGCCGACCCTCCGACCGGCACGACCCAGACCTGCGGCATCCAGGGCGATACCTGCGAGACCGCCGACTGGTACAACGCCAAGACGATCTTTGTCTGGGGCGCTAATCCGGCGACCACCCGCATTCCCGATGCGCACTACATCTACGAAGCGGCGCTCAACGGTTCAACGGTCGTCAGCATCTCGCCGGACTACAACTCGACGTCGATCAAGGCCGACCTGTGGATCCATCCGAAACCCGGCACCGACGCGGCGTTGGCCCTCGGCATGGCCCACCAGATCATCAAGGCCGGCAAGTTCGACGCCGCGAACATCAAGGAACAGACCGACATGCCGTTCCTCGTGCGGAACGACACCGGCATGTTCCTGCGCGAAGCGGACGTGGTCGAAGGCGGTTCGGACGGCAAGTTCTACGTCTGGTGCACGAAGCAGATGAAGCCGGTGCTGACGAAGGGCAGCTGGGGCGAGGAACCGGAGAAGGCCCCGCCAATCCAGCCGCCGTTCTTCGGCCGCAACACCCTGACCTTCCCGGACGGCCACATCGCCCTCGGCGAGGTCGAGCCCGCCCTCCAGGGTACCTTCTCGGTCCAGCTGAAGGACGGCACGGCCATCGACGTGCGACCGGTGTTCGACGTCTTCTCGGAAAAGATCATGGGATCGTACACCCCGGCGCAGGTGAACGAGATCACCGGTGTGCCCGCCGACATGGTCGTTCGGCTGGCAGACCTCTACGCGACCGAAACACCGTCGATGATCATCACTGGTGGTGGCACCAACCACTGGTACTATTCCGACGTCGTGCTGCGGACGTTCCATTTCCTGTCGGCGCTGACCGGCAACGACGGCAAGAACGGCGGCGGCGTTAACCACTATGTCGGGCAATGGAAGCCGACCGCCCTGCCGGGTGTCGCCGCGCTGTCGTTCCCGAACTCGCTGGCCAAGCACCGCGTCTGCCAGACCACGATCTGGTGCTACTACCACAGCGAAGTCTACGACGCGATGGAGAACGAAGGCATTGACACGGCCGCCTATCTGCGCGCCGGCCTGGAAAGCGGTCAGATGCCGATCTATCCGCGCGATGGCCGGGACCCGAAAGTCCTCATCGCCTACCGCGGCAACTTCCTGAACCAGGCCAAGGGTCAGGAATACATGGTGCGGAACCTGTGGCCGAAACTCGATCTGATCGTCAACCTCAACTTCCGAATGGATTCGACGGCGCTCTATTCCGACATCGTCCTGCCGTCCGCGCATTGGTACGAGAAGACCGAACTCAGCATGACGGAAGAACATACGTTCATCCACATGACCGAGCCGGCCATCCCGCCGATGCACGAATCGAAGACGGACTGGGAGATCTTCCGGCTCCTGTCGCAGAAAGTGCAGGAAGCGGCGGTCCGGAAAGGCTTCGAGAAGTACTACGACGCCCAGTTCAAGTGGGCTCGCAACCTCGGTGAGCTGCTCAAGGACTACACCGCCGAAGGCAAGCTCGAAAACGACGTCGATGCCTGCCGGTTCTTCCTCGAGACGGCGCCGCAGACCAAGGGGCCGCACCGCTTCCGCGCGAACTGGACTTCGCCGATCGAAGACAACGTGCCCTACACGCCGTTCAAGTTCTTCATCAAGGCGAAGAAGCCCTGGCCGACCCTGACCGGCCGGCAGCAGTTCCTCATCGAGGCCCAAACCTTCCGCGATCTCGGCGTCGAGCTTCCCGCCTACAAGGCGCCGGTCGATGCCGACCGCTATCCGTTGCGGTTCAACACCCACCACAGCCGGTTCGCCATCCACTCGACGTGGAAGGACAACGAACTGATGCTGCGGCTGCACCGCGGCGGTCCGCTCGTGGAAATGGGAACCGAGGACGCCAAGGCGCGCGGCCTCAGGGACAACGACTGGGTCGAGGTGTGGAACGACCATGGCCGCATCATCGCCCGCCTGAAGATCCGTGCCGGCGAGCCGATGGGGCGCGTATCGATGTGCCACGCCCCGGAATTCTACCAGGATCTGATCGAGGGCAGCTCGCAGAGTGTCCTGCCGATCCGGATCAATCCGACTTCGCTCGTCGGAAACTACGGTCACCTGCGGTTCAAGCCTAACTACTACGGACCTGGCGGTGTGCAGCGTGACGTTCGTGTCGAAGTGAAACGGTACTTGGGCGCGGCATCGCCCATTTGAGGCGGATGAACGAACCGGGCGCCGCTCCCCGCGGCGTCTCCTCGTAATTCGTGGACCAAAAGGAAGATGGCTATGTCTGAAAAAGCCATGTCGACGTCCAAGAGACAGATTGTGTTCGGGGCCGACCTCAACAAGTGTATCGGCTGCCAGAACTGCACCGTCGCCTGCAAGAAGGCGTGGACCCGCAACGAAGGCCAAGACTACATGTACTGGCGCAACGTCGAAACTGCGCCTGGCCTTGGATATCCGAAAAACTGGGCGAAGAACGGCGGCGGCTTCGTCGACGGTCAGGTGCAGAAGGCGACTGCCGGCCGCTCGCTTGCCGACTACGGCGTTCCGTTCGCATTCGAGTACCACGACCGGCTGTTCGAGGGTAAGGGCAAGCACGTCAAACCGAGCCCGGTCGCCCGTTGGGCGCCGAACTGGGAGGACGACCAAGGCAGCGGCGAGTTCCCAAACAACTTCTTTTTCTACGTGCCGCGGATGTGCAATCACTGCGATAACCCAGCCTGCCTGATCGCTTGCCCCAACGATGCCATCTACAAGCGCTCCGAAGACGGCCTGGTGGTCATCAATACCGACCTGTGCAAGGGCGCTCAGGACTGCGTAGCGGCATGTCCCTATGCCAAGTCCTACTTCAACCAGAAGACGACCAAGGCCAACAAGTGCTTCGGTTGCTATCCGCGCATCGAAAAGGGCATAGCTCCTGCCTGCGTCGCCCAGTGCAACGGCCGGGCGATGCATGTCGGCTTCCTCGACGATCCGATGAGCTCGGTGCACAAGCTGGTGAGCCAGTGGAAGGTTGCACTTCCTCTCTTTGCCTACCGCGGCACTAAGCCAAACGTGTTCTGCGTGCCACCGTTCCTCGGACCGACCGTCGAGGACATGCAGGGCGCACTCGGCATGGAATCGAAAATCCCGATGTCGCTCCTCGAAGAGTTGTTCAGAGGTGATGTCGGCGCCGCGATCGACGTGCTCAAAGCAGAGCGGCAGAAGAAGAAGGATACCGGCATGTCCGAACTGATGGATCTGCTGATCGGCCAGCGGTCGGCCGACATGATGCTGAATCCGCTGGCGTAATCGAAACGGATCAGCAGCGGCGGACTAGTCGCGGACAAATGCCGATCCGGCGAGCGGCCCGTATCCGGGGCCGTTCGCATTCCCTCCGTTGTCCGCCACCGACCGACCATCGCCCCTTTGGCCATGGACGTGCTTTTCGGACGGAGACAAGACGATGACGCTAGTGATCCGTGCACTTCTTTATTCTGCAGTGATGTCGGCAGCCTGCCTGTCTGCCGCCGTCGGAACTTCGGCTGCCGAGCCGACCTATGTCGGCGTTCTCGTTTGTGCCAAATGCCATGAGCACCACGGCCAGTCATGGGCGAAGACGCCGCATGCGGCGGCGCTGAATTCGCTTAAACCGGCGATGAAGATCGAGGAAAAGCAACGGGCGGGCCTTGATCCGGAAAAGGACTACAGTGCCGATCCCGGCTGTGTCGGCTGCCACACCACCGGGTTCGGGACGGTCGGCGGCTATAACCCTGCCGAACCGGACAAGACCCTGGCGCGTGTCGGTTGCGAATCCGGCCACGGCGCCGGCAGCGTGTTCCGCGAGGAACATAGTGAAGCCGAACGGAAAATGCAGGCCGAGGCGGAGGCGACGAACCGCAGCGTTCTGGTGGCGGCCGGCCAGAATTTCGATTTCGAGGGTGCTTGCGCGACCTGCCACATGAACTACGAAGGCTCGACTTGGTCGGGAGCAAAGCCGCCCTATTCGCCGTTCACGCTGGCGGTCGATCCGAAATACGCCTTCGATTTCGAAGTGGCCGTTCGCGGTGAAGGCATCCACACCCACACCAAGCTGTACGACATCTTCGTCGGCCCGCCGATCCCGGCTTTTCACGAGGAGTTCCAGAGCACGGCTGTGGAGTCGCAATAGAACGAACATTGCGAGGCGAACATCTTGAACGTCTCGCCGTGACCACTTCAGCGGGCGATTTCGTTGGCCGGTGTTCCGTGAAAGCGTGGAGCATCGCGTAGGCGATCGGAGACCGTTGATCTCGACAAAGATGCGGTAAAACAACAAAATAGAATGTAATCGCGACTGCGGATGACCGCTGAGCACTCTGGAAGTCGATGAACTTCGCTTCGGCGGACGGTTTCGGTGAAGTGAGGTAGTTCGGCAGATGCCCAATAGCTCGTAAGATCGGTGGCCGAGCGGCGGTGGAGCTAAGAAAGGGAGATGCCATGAGCGATCTTCACCAGGGCGAATTCGCCCGTGCCGAGCTCTGGGGATTTCTGGCATTCGGGTTCAGCTATCCGGAGGAGAAACAGTTCGCTCTGATCGCCGATGGCACCTTCCGGACCGATGTCGCCAACGCTCTCCGTGCAGCGATGGCCATGTCGGACGATACCGTCCAAGAATTGACGGGCAATCTCGCGAACGTCGGGGACAGCTTCGCACAGTTCGAAGCCGACTACCTGCGGAGCTTTCACACGAATACGCCCATGGATAGTGCATCGCTCTACGAAAGCCACTATGTCCGAGACAAGGACAAGCCCTTGATTATGCTTGAACTGAAGGCATTTTTTGAAAATTTCGGCCTCGCAGTGAAGAAACAGGACGGCAACCTCGAAGATTCGCTCACCGGCGTGTTAGAGATGATGCATTTCCTGGCGAAAAGAGAAGTTCAATCCCTCGTCGACTCCGCCAACGCGGACCCCTATCGCCGTGCGCAGGCCGATCTGCTGAACAAGCACATGGCGCAGTGGATGAGCGCTTTCCGTGCCGACGTCGACAAGAAACTGAGTCCCGGTTTCTTCCGCGACCTCGCGACCATTGCGGATTGTTTTACGTCTTACGAAGGCGGACAAACCCTAGAACAAATATAAGCACCCGCATAGGCGGATAAAAAATTATAGGTCAATTTCAAATTTTGAGTGATGTAGCAGATTTGATAAATTCGTGTGCGGTTAATAGTAAATAATAGTGACCTGCTGCCGGTTTCTCGTACTCCGAGATCGGGTCTACTTGCGTTGGCTCAGTAATCCTCTCCCAGCAAATCCGAGCGTCTATCGATGGCGTCCTTGAATTTTTCCGTCAGCATCGTTCGCGCCAGCTCGTCGGTGATGCCCGGATCGAGGGCCTCGTCGAGAAGATCGTAAAAGAACTTCGCGAGCGCCGGGCGCCTGACGGCGAAGAACACCGCCGGGCCAGAGCCGCCCATGGCATAGCCATGCCAGGGCCCGCCGTGCTGGATGACACAGAGCACCTCGTAGAATGTCGGTTCTGGGTCGGGCTCGCCCGCGGGAAACAAGAGGTTGGGGGCAATGGCGAGGCGGAATACGGGTTCGATCTCTTCCAGATCCATGCGCTTGCCCGTCGAGAGCAAGGTCCAAAGGTCGTCGAGAATGTAACAGCCGTCGCTTTCGGCCGAGTAGTAGCCCGGCAGGATCCATTCCTCCTGGTATCCGGGCGGATGGTCGTAGGCAGCGTTCGAGAACAGCGGTTCGTCGCCGAGGAAGAGGCCGATCTGCAGGAGGCCATAGACTTCGCCCTCCCAATCGCGTCCGGTGAGCGAGTACCAGCGGACCGAAAGGCGCAGCGGCTTGTCGATCGGATCGTCTGCTTCAAGGGAATTGATGAGTTCAGCCATTTCTGGGGTCCTTTCCCTGGCGCCTGGGGAAAGCACCACTACTTGCCATTGTGTCGTCGTTGTGTCCGAATGGTTGGATGGGTCGCGATTTCGCTATCATCGCGAGTAGACACGCCGAGGCTCCCAAATCGGCGGACCATCAGCTTCCGATCGGTCTATGCCGCGCAGTAGCCGTCCCGCCTGTCCATCAGGTCCTGAAGGATCTCGGTGATCTCTGTCAGGGAGGGAGCCGCCGGCGAGATACCCCGCCGTTTGATCTCCGCCAGGAAGTCGTAGATCAACCGGAGCCTTGGCTCGACGAGCCGGAGCGGCGGGAAGGTCTGACCCCGCTTGCAGGCATGGCCGAGGCCTTTCCAACCGTGATAGAGATTCTTCAACAGTAGTCGTTTCGGCGTCGCGTGATGCCGCATCATTGCCGTCGTCATTGCCACGTCGCTCAGCCGGAGCCGTGGCGGCAGGGTGGCGTTGACCGCGATCGCAAGGATCAAAGCCGATCCTGTTTCGTCTTCGGATCGGCCGTTCAGCAACTGATCGTGCGACCGCCCATCGAGGGCATCCTGCATGAGGAGGACGTCTCGGAGTTGGCAACTCTTGTGGACGGAAGCGGCTTCGTTCTCGTTCGCCGGACCGATGAAGCGAACCCGTTTGCCAGGTTCGATGATGATGTCGTCGGGATGGGGGATCGGCTCGGGAACCGGATCTCCCTGCTTTACAGCCGCAGCGATTTCTGCGCGGCAGTGTTCTTGGTAGTCCGAGAACACCTGGTTTTCACGGGCCACTTCCAGGGCTTCTTCGCGCTCTAGGCGTTCGATCCGATCAAGGAGATGGCGCTGGGCATAGGTGTTTCCTTTCAGAGCAGCTGCGATCTCGGCCCGCAACAGAGCCTGACGAACCGGCATTTCGACCGCTCGGTCATTCTCGCGGACGGGGATTGTGCGGAGAAGCTCGTCAAGAAGACGGGCTTTCGTCGGCTGGTCGGAGATCGAAATGGCTGCCTCGGCCTTTCTCGGCGGACGTCCCTTCGGATTGCCCGACTGCCCCTTGCGGAACCGGCCATCGGTCGAGCGGCTCACCACTTCCTTGCCGCAGACCACTGCCTGTTTGACGGCGGACGTGACCTTGTCAGGCAGGCGCTCTGCGGGCGTTCCATGGGCTAGGCGATTTTTATCCGGCGCGCGGTCGTCATTGGCAGTCATCGGTCTGCCTCCCTGCCGAAGTCGCCGACCGGGCGACGGGCGTCATGATCAAGCACTTCCCGGTTTCGCGTCGATCTCGGACTACCCTGTCGATCAGCAGCGGGCGTTTTTTGTTGTCGGTGCTTTGCCCCTCCCGCAGTCTCCAACCCGGACAGGCCACGTTCCTCGGCTATATCCTCGAAGGTTCTGCCGGTATCGCCAAGAAGAGCCGGCTTTCCGGTGTAGCGTTGCCACCGAGCGATGATTGTGTCGCAATAGGCCGGATCGTATTCGACAAGCCGCGCCTGACGTCCACAGCCCTCGGCAGCGATCAACGTCGAACCCGAACCGGCAAAAACATCGAGCACCGTCTCGCCGCGCCGGCTGCAGTCCTTGATGGCATCGGCAACGAGCGCGACCGGTTTGACCGTCGGGTGCATGGCAAGGCTGTCGGACCGTTCCGCACCAAGGCTGCTGATGCCGGCATAGTCCCAGACATTGGTGCGGTATCGACCGGTTTCTCCCAAGCTGAAGGTGTTGGTGTGGGGCGCCGTACCAACCTTGAAGACGAAGACCAGTTCATGCTTTGAGCGATAGAACGAGCCCATGCCGCCATTGGTCTTGTTCCAGACGCAGAGGTTCTTCAGCTCGGTAAAGGCTGTTTCGCCGGCGATGAGCAGTTCCCCCATATGACGCCAGTCCATGCAGACAAAGGCGATCGCACCATCTCTGCAGGCGTCTGCCGCATTGCCGAGGGTCTCGGTGAGGAACTCGGTGAACTCCCGCGTCGATAGCTCACCCGCTGCCATGGCGAACTCGCGATGCCGAATGGCGCCAAGACCGCAGACATGACCGTCGATCGGTACGTTGTAGGGAGGATCGGTGAAAACGAGATCGGCCCGCGCCCCGTCCATCAATCTCGCAAGGTTTGTTCGCGATCGGGCGTCGCCGCACAGGAGCCAATGACGCCCGAGCATCCACAGATCCCCCGCCCTCGATACCGGATCGGCAGGACGCTCGGGGATCCAGTCGACCTCATCCGGCGCTTCTGATGAAGCATTGCGGGCTCCATCGAGCGTGAAATCGATCTCGGCAAGCGAGAAGCCTGTCAATGACACATCGAATTCGAGATCGATCAACGCCTGCAGTTCGATCGCCAGAATTTCTGTGTCCCAGCCGGCGTTGAGCGCAAGCTTGTTGTCGGCGAGGACATAGGCGCGTCGTTCCGCGGCCGTCAGGTGCGACAGCTTCAGGGTCGGCACTTCGGTGATGCCGAGTTCTTTCGCCGCCATCACGCGGCCATGGCCGGCAACGATCTCGCCGTCGTCACTGATGAGCACGGGATTGGTGAAGCCGAAGCGGCGGATGCTGTCACCGATCTGGCGTAGCTGCGCCTTCGAGTGCCGCCGCGCGTTGCCCGGATAGGGCCGCAGCAATGAGATCGGCTGCATTTCGATCTGTGGCTGGCGATCAATCATGGGAGCCTCCACTTTGAGCCCTGATAAGCGAAAAACGATCGTGCGGTCGGTCGCTACCGGGTCCAAGCGTGGAGCGAAGAGATCTGAAAAATCAAACAAAAGAATGTGAAACGAAAAATTCTGCGGAGTGTTGGAACAAAACCCTTCGAAACCCCTTTAAACGCTGTTTGAAGCCGTTTCGAACGATCGGAGAATTTAAACGCCCCCAGCAAATCCGATGAGGTCGATGCCGCGGCTGAACGGATATGGAAAAAAGCCCACAGTGATTCGCCAAAATGACTGTCGTCGGCACCATCGCATTCAATGCCAGCAATCGCTCTTGCAGCCCGCCAATTCCTACCCAGCGGTACCAGGAATAACCGCTGTCGGCACCTCCTGAGGCTGACGCCTCCTGCGGCTCGCGACAGAAAAGAGCAACGCTGCACCGCCTAACGCCACCACAGAGTCGGCAAACGCCAATCCGATCTCGCCTTTCGTCAACCGCTGCGCGGCTACGGGCTCCGTCGTTCCGCTCTCCGGCACAGCTATCCCGGATAAAGACAATCGGTTTCCGCTTAATGGCAACGGATTCCCACATTGCGGCAATGTTTTACCTGATCCCGGCGATAGGCGAACCGCCGGGAAGATCGGCTATCCTTCCGTAACTCATTGGAGAAAACGGAGAATATCGGGAACGTGCCCGGACTAAGAGGACTTCGCATACCCGTCTTGTTCCCAAAATCGGAGACGAGTTAGCGCCAGACTGCGTCCTCCGCCATCATCTGACTTCGCGCTGTCGCCCTTCGGGCTTCGCTCCAGTCGGGGCCTCGCATAAGCTCGGACGGCCTTTAGCCTTGCGAACCCTGCGGGTTCGGTTCTTCTCCCCGACTATCTGCCATTCATTCGCTCTCGGAAGTCTCGTTGTGCTTGTCGACCCGGCCGGGAGGTGTCCCTGTCGGGCGCGCGATCGCATTCGGCTGCAGGCCAACATTCGGTGTTTATCAGCGCTTTAGGGACATGCCGTCGCCTTGACACCACTGCGTTTTCCACGATGATGAGTCGGCAAAATAAAATTGTGTAGGGAGCGAAAACAAATGCTGAGAAAATTCGTTGCGGTGGGGCTCGCCACGGCACTCACCACTGCGGTCGGCATTGGCGCCGTCATGGCCGCCGATGGGTACCCCGATCATGCCATCACCATCATCGTGCCGTCGAAAGCCGGTGGGTCGACCGATACGACCGCCCGGATTTTCTCCGAAATCGCCGAAAGCAAGTTCGAGGGGTTCGAGTTCGTCATCAACAATATGGGCGGCTCCGGTGGCCAGAAGGGCTTTGAGGCGATCGCGCGGGCCGAGCCGGATGGCTACACGATCGGCATGAACTTCACGCCGCAGCTCGTCGCGCACATCGTTTCGAAGCGCGCGGACTACACGCTAGACAGCTTCCACGTCATGGGCAATGTGGCGCAGGATCCGGGCATCGTCGTCGTTCCGAAAGACAGCGCGATCAAGAACCTCACCGATCTTGCCGAAGCCGCGAAGGGCGGTGCTCTGACCGTTTCGGTCAACGGCATCGGCTCGGATGATTTCCTTGCCGCCAAGTCGTTTGAAAAGCAGGCCGGCGTGACCTTTAACCTGCTGCCGACCAAGGGCTCGACCGAACAGAAGGCCGGCATTCTCGGTGCCCATGTCGATGCCGCCTTCATGAACCTGTCGCAGATGATCGCGCAGCACAATGCGGGCGATGCCCACATCATCGCGCTGCTGACGGAAGAGCGCGCGCCGGCGGCGGATCAGGTTCCGACGGCCAAGGAGCAGGGGTTTGAAACCTACATGACCGCCACGCGTGGCTTTGTCGCTCCGGCGGCTGTCGATGGGGCGATCCTTGAAAAGCTCGACTCGATCCTCGCGACGGTGGTTGCCGATCCTGCGTTCCAGGAAAAGACCAAGGCCAGCAAGATCGACCTGCTGCCGATGAACGGTCCGGACTACGCGGCTTATCTGGCGAAGCTCCAGGCTTCGACTCAAGAAGTGTATGACGCGGCTCCCTGGTGATGAATCGGGCGACCGTTGATCGGATCGTCCTTGCCAGCTTCGTGATTCTGTCGGTGCTGCTTTATCTCAGCACCGACAGTTATCCCGGCATCGCGCAGAAGACGTCCGCCAAATATGTCCGTTTCCTGGCTGTGTGCCTCGGCGGCCTGGGGCTGGTACAGCTCGGCATCAGCCTGCTGAAGGAAAAGCTGCCGGTCGGGCTCGACTTCACCGAGCACTTTCCGCGCTTCCTCGGGCTGATCGCGGCGTTGATCGCATTCGGGCTCAGCTTCAATACGCTCGGGTTCTTCATTCCGGCCGCGGTGTTCATTCCCGCGATCGCCGTGATGCTAGGGCACCGAAACGCCGTTGTCATCGCGGCGACGACGGCGGGCCTGCTGGTCGCTGTCTATGTGATCTTCGTGCTGATCCTCGGCATCACGCTCCCCGGTCCCCGTTTCTGAGAATTGGCCTGAGATGGAATACCTCTCCGTAGTCTTCACCCTGCCGGCATTGCTGACGATTCTGCTCGGCACTTTTGCCGGCGTGGTCGTCGGCGGGATGCCGGGATTGACGGCGACGATGGCCGTTGGGCTGCTCGTGCCGTTCACCTATACGATGGATCCGACGCTCGGCCTGATGCTGCTTGGCGGTATCTATTGTGGCGCGATGTATGGCGGTTCCATCCCGGCCATTCTGCTCAACACGCCGGGCACGCCGGCGGCTGTCGCGACCGCGATCGAAGGCTATCCGATGAGCCGTCGGGGCGAGGGCGGGCTGGCGCTCAAGACGTCGGTTATCGCGTCGTTCATGGGCGGCTCGTTTTCGATCGTCATTCTTCTGCTCTTCGCGCCTCTGCTGGCGCGGCAGGCGCTGCATTTCGGTCCGGCCGAAACCTTCCTTCTGGCCCTGATGGGCCTGGCCGGCATCATTTCGATTGCCGACGAAAACACTTCGCTTATCAAGGCGCTGCTGTCCGGTGTCCTCGGCATGATCATCGCGGTGGTCGGCACGGACGATATGTCGGGCAGTCTGCGCTATACGGCGGGCCTGACCGAGCTGATTGACGGGATCGATTTCATGCCGGCGCTGATCGGCCTGTTCTCGATGATCCAGATGCTCGAGCTGGCCGGCCAGCGAGGCTATGTTCCGATCGATACCTCGGCGCTTTCCGGGCCGCAGAAGAGTTCCAAGCTGCCGCGCGGCATCGGCCGGTTCATGGCACTCGGCTCGGCGACCGGCACGGTGATCGGCATTCTTCCGGGTGAGGGGGCGACGATCGCGGCCTTCATTTCCTACAATTTCGCCAAGCAGATATCGAAAGCCAAGGCGATGTTCGGGAAGGGCAATCCCGAAGGTGTGGCGGCCGCTGAAGCCGGCAACAATGGCTGCGTCGGCGGTTCTCTGGTGCCGACGCTGACACTCGGCATTCCCGGCAACTCGGTCGCGGCCGCGCTGATGGGCGCGTTCATCATCCACGGGATGATCCCGGGGCCGGAGCTTTTCACGATCTATGCCGACCGTACCTATCCGTTCATCCTGTCGATGTTCCTGGCCAATATCACATTCCTGATCATCGGCCTGAGCTTTGCGCCCTATCTCGCCCGCATCGCGCTGATCCCGCCGGCGATCATGGTGCCGGTGGTCTCCGCCTTTGCGGTGCTCGGCTGCTACGCGCTCAATCAGTCGGTGTTCGATATCTATCTGATGATCGGCTTTGCGGTGTTCGGGCTGCTGCTCAAGAAGCTCGGCTATTCGCTCGAGGGCCTTATCCTCGGTCTGATCCTTGGGCCGATCGCCGAAGGCGGCTTCTCGCAGGGCATGATCATCGGCAAGGGTTCGCCGTCGATCTTCTTCCAGAGCGAGATCGCCAAGGTTATGTGGGTGATCATTATCCTGCTGCTGATCCCGCCGCTGTTCGGCCTGTTCCGCAAGCGCCGCGCCAACGGCAAAGCCGCCTGAGCGTTCGGCGGATAACGGGTTTGAGGCGATCTACGTCGACGGCTGCAGGATCTGCACGCCCCAGTCGCGCACGCTTTCCATCGATACATAGGTCGAGGTCGAGGCGACGAAGGGCAGCTGCGATATGGTCTCGCTGAGCACCCGGCGATAGGTCTGGATGTCCTGCGTACGGACCTTGACGAGATAGTCGAAGCCACCGGCGATCATGTGGCATTCCTCGACCTCGGGGATCTCGCGCACTGCCTTGTTGAAGGCCTGCAGCGCCTTTTCGCGCGTGTCGGACAGACGGATCTCCAGAAAGGCGATGTGCTCGAGGCCGAGTTGGCGCGCCGACAGCTCCGCCCGGTAGCCGACGATGACGCCGTCCGCCTCCAGCCGCCGAACGCGGGCGGTTACCGGGGTTTTCGACAAGCCGACGCGCTGACCGAGTTCGGTCATCGAAATACGTGCATCACGCGACAGAATGGACAGGATGGAACGGTCGATCTGGTCCAGGTTTTCGATCGTGTTCATTTATTTGGCCCGCTGGATCGAAATTTTGTAGGTGAATAGCCTATCAGATGAGTTTCTTCAGGCAAATCGTCTGTCTTTGATTTGGTAAAATGGCTCTCAGGTGCATTGAGGGTTTCGCCATGATCGATCTGGACCGGAAATGGGATATCAACAAGCGGCGCGACGAGGCGGAGCTTCTCGCTGAACTGGTTAGCCGGGCCGATCTCGACGCGGATACGCGGGCGCGGATCGTGCAGCGTGCGGCGGGTCTGGTCGAGCATATCCGAACGGTGTCGCGCCCGGGCTTGATGGACGTGTTCCTTGCAGAATACGGGCTGTCGACGGAAGAGGGTGTCGCGCTGATGTGCCTTGCCGAGGCGCTGCTGCGGGTGCCCGATGCGGCGACCATCGACGCGCTGATCGAAGACAAGATCGCGCCGTCCGACTGGTCGAGCCATATCGGCCAATCATCCTCGCCGCTGGTGAATGCGTCGACCTGGGGCTTGCTCTTGACAGGCAAGGTGCTCGATGACGCCGAGCCCGGCATTGCCGGCACGTTGCGCGGCATGGTGCGGCGTCTCGGCGAGCCGGTGATCCGCACCGCTGTCGGCGGCGCGATGCGCGAAATGGGCCGGCAGTTCGTGCTCGGGCAGGACATCAAGGCGGCGATGACGCGGGCCTCGCGCAAGGAAGCCGCCGGTTTCACCTATTCCTACGACATGCTCGGCGAGGCGGCGCGCACCGCCGGTGATGCGGCGCGCTACGCCAAGGCCTATTCGCAGGCGATCGACGCCATCGCAGCGGCCTGTACGCACAAGGACATTGCCGCCAATCCGGGGATTTCGGTGAAGCTCTCTGCGCTGCATCCGCGCTACGAGGTCGCCAAGACGAAGCGGGTCGTGGCCGAACTCGTGCCGGTTCTCTCCGGTCTGGCGCGCCAGGCGGCGCGTGCCGGCATGGGCCTCAATATCGACGCGGAAGAGTCCGACCGGCTTGGTCTGTCGCTGAAGGTCATCGAAGCGGTGCTGGCCGATCCCGAGCTTGCCGGCTGGGACGGCTTCGGCGTCGTGGTGCAGGCCTATGGCCGGCGCGCCGGCGATGTCATCGACGGGCTCTACGAGATGGCGGTTCGTTATGACCGGCGCATCATGGTGCGCCTCGTCAAGGGTGCCTATTGGGACAGCGAGATCAAGCGGGCGCAGGTCGAAGGGCTGAGCGATTTTCCGCTCTTTACCCGCAAGGCGGCGAGCGATGTCAGCTTCCTTGCCCATGCGCGGCGGTTGCTCGGCATGACCGACCGGCTCTATCCGCAATTCGCCACGCACAACGCCCATACGGCTGCGGCGGTTCTGGAAATGGCCGCCGGGCTGAAGCCCGAGACCTTCGAATTCCAGCGGCTGCACGGCATGGGCGAGGCGCTGCACGACATCATTCAGCGCGAGGAGGGTGCGCGCTGCCGGATCTACGCACCGGTCGGCGCGCATCGCGACCTGCTCGCCTATCTGGTGCGGCGGTTGCTCGAGAACGGCGCGAACTCGTCCTTCGTCAACCAGATTGTCGATGAGGAAGTGCCGGCGGTTGAGGTCGCGGCCTGTCCGTTCGAGGCTCTGGCGCAGGAACCTGGGCCGTTCGAACCCGTGCTGCGTGCCCCGCCGGAGTTGTTCGCGCCCGAGCGGCGCAATTCGAAAGGCTTCGATCTGACCGACGTGACGGTACTCGAGGAAATCGATGCCGCGCGCATGCGCCCGGTGCCGTTCACCGTCGGCCCCATGATAGCGGGCACTGCCGAGGGAAGCGGAGTCGAGGACGCGCACAATCCGGCGACCGGCGAGGTCATCGGCCAGGTGGTGCTTTCCAGCGCCGGAGATGTCGAGACGGCGTTGTCGGCCGCGCGGGTCTGGGATGCGTCTGCGCAGGAACGGGCCGAGGTGCTGAACCGGGCTGCCGATCTCTATGAGGCGGATTTCGGTGCGCTGTTCGCGCTGCTCGCCAGCGAGGCCGGCAAGACGCTGCTCGATGCGGTGGCCGAACTGCGCGAAGCGGTCGATTTCCTGCGCTATTACGCGGCCGGGGCAAGCGGCCTTGCCAATGGGCCGCGCGGCACGTTCACCTGCATCAGCCCGTGGAACTTCCCGCTCGCGATCTTTACCGGGCAGATTTCAGCCGCGCTTTCTGCCGGCAATGCGGTGCTTGCAAAGCCCGCCGAAACGACATCGGCGATCGCGGCCTGGGGTGTGAGGCATCTTCACGAGGCCGGTGTGTCGCGCGAGGTCCTGCAGCTTCTGCCCGGCCATGGCCGCGTGATCGGCACTGCGTTGACCTCCGATCCGCGCGTCAACGGTGTTGCCTTCACCGGCTCGACCGCGACGGCGCGACGTATCCAGCGCGCGATGGCGATGGGGTGTGAACCCGGCACGCCGCTCATTGCCGAAACCGGCGGACTCAACGCCATGGTGGTCGATTCCACCGCGCTGCCGGAACAGGCGATCCGCGATATCGTCGCCTCCGCCTTCCAGTCGGCCGGCCAGCGCTGTTCGGCGCTGCGCTGCCTCTATGTGCAGGAAGATATCGCGGCGACGATACGCGAGATGTTGATCGGGGCGATGGACGAGCTCGAGCTCGGCGACCCGTGGGAACTCTCGACCGATGTCGGCCCGGTGATCACCGAGCAGGCGCGGCAGGAAATCACGACCTATGTCGACCAGGCGGAGAAAGAGGGGAGGCTGATCCATCGGCTTGCCGCCCCGTCCGCCGGGACCTTCGTCGCGCCGTCGCTGATTTCGGTTCGCGGTATCGGCGATCTGACGCATGAGGTGTTCGGCCCGGTGCTGCATATGGCGACCTTCAAGGCGAAGGCGCTCGACAAGGTCATCGCCGACGTCAACGCGACCGGCCACGGCCTGACCTTCGGGCTGCACACGCGCATCGACGACCGGGTGCAGACGATTGCGGATGCGATCCACGCCGGCAACATCTACGCCAACCGCAATCAGATCGGCGCGATCGTCGGTAGTCAGCCGTTCGGTGGCGAAGGCCTTTCGGGTACGGGCCCGAAGGCCGGCGGGCCGCATTATCTCGCCCGGTTCACGCGCAGTGACGCCCCGCGCCACAACATTCTCGACCTTGATGACGCCGGTGTTTCGAAGATTGCGAAGGCGCTGGGTGAGGCGAGGGCGCCGAAGATCGAGCACGCGCCGGCGATCCTCCCCGGACCAACCGGCGAACTGAACCGACTGTCGACGGTCGCCCGTCCGCCGCTCCTTTGCCTTGGTCCCGGCGAAGACGCTGCTGCTGCGCAGGTTGCTGCCGTCGAGGCGCTCGGCGGGTGCGCGGTCGCGGTCGACGGGGCGCTGGCACCGGCGGATCTCGTCACGCTACCGGCTTTCGGCGGTGTGCTGTGGTGGGGCTACAGCGATACGGCGCGTCGGCTCGCTGAAGCGCTTGTCGATCGCGAAGGGCCGATCGTGCCGCTGATTACCGGCCAGCCGGATGCGGCGCATGCTTTGTTCGAGCGGCATTTGTGCGTCGACACGACAGCGGCCGGTGGCAACGCGAGCCTGCTTGCCGGCGCGCCGGATTGATTTGCCGTGGATTGGCGGCGGGCCTCGCGGGAGACCCGCCGCGCATTGCTGCTTAGTACTTGATGCGCCAGCCTTTCAGGCTGTCCGAATTGCCGTCGTCCTTGTACTGGATCACCCGCAGGGAGCTCGGCTCGATCGAGAAATAGGCGTCCTGGCCGAGGCGGATGTACCAGCCGTAGCCGCCGAAATCGCGCCAGTGGCTGCCGTCGCCATTGTAGCCGTAGGGGCCGCAATTGCCGCCGCCGTAGTACTCCTCGGCCTTGGCGATGCGTTCCACTTCCTCTTTCGACAGGTCGAAAATATAGCCGTCGTCCTGGTCGCGCAGGCCGCAGGCGTCCGCCTTGATTGATGCGCCCAGCGCGTCGCGGGCGAAGCTTTCGATCGAGCCGAGTCCGTCGGCAGAATCAACCGTGATGCCGGTGATGTCGACGTCGCCGTCGCTTGATTTCACGCTGAAGGTTTTCGCGCCCGGGGCGAATTCGAGCTTCGCGGTCCCGGTCTTGCAGCTCGACGCCAGATAGATCAGTACCTCGCCGCCGTGCATCTCGGTTTCATTGACCACCCATTTGCAGCCCGGCATCGGCAGGTAGCGATTGTCGCCGGCACTGAGGAATCCTTCCTGTGCTTCAGACGGGCAAAGGCCGGTGACCGGAAGCGGCTGCTCTCCACCCTCGCAAGCGCTGCCAGCGGTTGGCGCCGTGTTCGCCGCCGCGGCAGTTTCAGGTCGCGGCTGCGCCTCCTTGCGCGGTTTGTTGCGCGCTGCCGTCGGTTTGTCCCGACCGGAGTTGTTCCCGTCCCGCTGCATGCGGGGTTCGTTCTGCGGCTGGTCGCCGAAGTTTTCCTCGTCACCGAAGCTGTCCTGTCCGCCACGGTCCGGCTGTTCCTCGCCGAATCCATCCTGCGGATCGTCGGCCTCGTCGTCCCGGTAGTCGCCCGGTTCGTCCTGATAGTCGCCCGGTTCGTCGCGATATCCGGACGCGTCGGGGGCGGGCCCGCCGAACTCGCGGGGCTCGCCTGACATGGGGGCGTTCGGCATGGGGGCGTTCGACATGGCGGCGCCGTCGCGAGGCATCTCACCCATCTGGCCGCCGCGTGCGCGGGCATAGTTCGCGGCGCATTCCTCCACCATCAGCATCGCGCTCGACGAGCCATTCAGCGAGCCCGTGATTTCGGCGCCGTTGAAGGTGATACCTATTTCGCGGCCGCGGCGAAGCAGATCTTGGCCGCGGAACGACAAACGCACGAACTGCCAGCCGGGTCCGTTGCGTTTGAAAACGACGCTCTTGCCGGTGTTGTCGACGCGAATATAGCCGCGCGCGCTCTTGCCCTTGTTGCGGCCGCCGGCGAACCAGTCGAAGCCGTCAAAGGCGATCCGAATGCGCTCGTCGCGCTGGCCGCGCGTCGCCGTGCAGTAAAGGAACCTGTCGCCGCGCCATGCTGAGTGGACGCGCCAGGCTTTCACCTTGCCATAGTTCTGTTGCTTGAACTTCGAAGCGGCTTCGGCAGGCTGAACCATGAATGCGAGCGCAAGGATCGGGGCCGCCATGGCGATTGCAAGGAAAGGGCGTGAAGAAAACATGCTCGAAGGTGCCTTTCGGGTTGGCCTGGTGCGGAAACTGTCAAAGGGCATTCGCTGTTATCCCGTTTTTCCTGCGGGAGACCCTTTCACGACAGAAATTGCCGTTGAGGATGGAAATGGCGCGGCCCTGGCAGGCGGCGCCGTTAGTTTCCTCGGGGTATTCCTGCAGTGCGGCGGCTTTTTGATCACAGATTTTTTTCAACGTTAGTGATCCTGCCCGGTCGGATCAATTCCTTCCTCTCACGCGGTCTTTCCCCTTGTGGTGCAAAGACCCATTGCTGTTCGTCGCGGGTGTCGGTCCAGAGTCTCATTGTGAAGCGTAGTCGGCAACTCGTTGCGCTCGTGATCATTTCGCGACGGCTGTGTCGTTTTGCACGTTGCGTGCGGGTGGGGTTTCCGCTGCCGTCGTCACAGCATTTTTCAGTTTTTGTATCGCGTGTCCCCGGTTCCGGTTTCCGGGTCCGGTGGCGCGCGGTCCGACATTTGTCAGGAGGGGATGATGGTCGGCATTGAAATGGTATCGCGAGCTTGGCGTGTAGCTGCTGTGGGCGGAGCTGCTGCGCTCTGTCTGGGTTTGGCGCCGGCACGTGCGGATGAGGCGGAAGACCTTGCCAAAAAGGCGGCGAACCCGGTTGCGTCGCTCATCAGCGTTCCGATCCAGGTCAACTATGATCGAGGCATTGGCCCGCTCGACGACGGCTTTCGCGTGACGACCAATGTTCAGCCCGTCATTCCATTCTCGATCAACGAAGACTGGAACCTGATTTCCCGCACGATCATTCCGTTCGTCCATCAGGAAAACATCTTTCCAGGGGCGGGAACGCAGACCGGCGTCGGCGACGTCATGCAGAGTTTCTTCGTTTCCCCGGCACAGGCGACCGCCGGCGGTCTGACCTGGGGTCTCGGCCCGGTTTTCGTGCTGCCGACGGCGTCGGACCCGTTGCTGGGCTCGGAAAAGTGGGGGGTTGGTCCGACCGGTGTGGCGCTCGTCCAGAAGGGGCCGTGGACGGTCGGCGTTCTTGCCAACCACATCTGGTCGGTCGCCGGCGACAGCAAGCGCGCCGATGTCAGCCGCAGCTTCGTGCAGCCGTTCCTGTCCTACACGACGCATAGCGCCTGGTCGTTCGGTTTGCAGACGGAGGCGACCTATGACTGGGAGGCCGACGATTGGTCGGTCCCGATTCAGGTGAATGTGTCGAAGATGACCACCATCGGGCGGCAGCCGGTCAGCTTCTCCGCTGGCGTGCGGTACTGGGCGGTGTCACCGACAGGCGGGCCCGAAGGTATCGGCGCGCGGCTCGGCGTCAGCTTCCTGTTCCCGAAATAGGCCGGTTCCGGCGCCTACTGTAGATAGGCTTTTTCCTGTGTAACCGGGCCGGTGGCGGGGTTTCGTCGCCGGCCCTTTCGTTTGTTTTGTGTTGTATATTATTCGAAAAGTGCATCGATCTAAGGTTGACGAAGATCTCCAGGAACACCTTTTCGATCGCCTTTCTTTCCATATAGAAGATAATGTTGAGCATTGTTGACTAAATGAAATTACATCGAATTGTTGTGAAGACTTGATTGAAATCAATTGCCTCTGCGTGACTCGACGCTAGATACCCGTGAGTGGTGTGGGATTACGCCCGCGAAATGCGGAAATTACTTACGGTTGATTCCGATGGACAGTGTAGTTGGGCCCGGCGGTGTTGCATCCGGCGATATGGTCAATATCTGGTTCGATTCCTGCGACATAACGCAGGATATTCGCGATCGGTTGTGGTCCTACATCGCCGATGAGATCGACCAGATTCTCGATAAGTTCTACGGGCGAATTCAGACATCGGAATTTCGCAGTCTGATCGACAACACCGATGTTCCGCTGCTGAAGCACAAGCAGATCAATCACTGGCGGCGGCTGATCGAGTATCCGGTCGATGACGATTACGAGAACCGGCTGCGCAACATGCATGCCTACCATTTGAATGTCGGGCTGAAGAACAGCCAGTACATCGCCTCCTACTTCTTTCTCATGAATTTGTTCCAGAAAGCGGTGCTGCGCCACGCATCCGGACCACGTGAAGCCTATGAATTGATCGTGGCGCTCAACAGCATCATTTCCGAGGATATTTCCCGCGCGCTGAGCATCGAAGTCATCGAACTCTGAAATTCCCTGGCGTGGTTCCCATCGTTTGGTCGGGGCCAGTACACTTTCGATATAGTATTGAAGTACATGATTTAATCGGCTGTTTTTGTTTTTTAGGATTCGCTTAAATACAGATAGTCCGGCCACCATCAAATAAAAGTGTAGAGCCCGGATAGTTCGACTTGTTTCGTGAAAGTATTGGTTAACTGCTTGATGGGATTCTTTTCCACGTACGCGCGGCTGGCGTGGGAAAAGGGGCCCAAAATGAAACTGACCATCTCCAAAAAGGTGTCCATGGTGTTTGGAACCTTCGTTCTGGTGTCCGCTGGAATGGGGCTTCTCGCGTACCAGTCGGCGATGAAGATCGGATCCAACGGGATCGAGGTCGGCCAGAAGCTCGCGCCGCTCGCGGATGCTGCGATGGAAATCAAGCTGACCGCCACGCACGCGCACCTTCTGTTCGAGGAGATCATGTCGGGCGATGAAGGCGAGAGCATCGAGGAAGTCTGGAAGCTGATCGGCGAGGCACAGTTCTACGCCAATGCGATCCTGGAGGGCGGGGAGAACGACGAAGGCGTCTTCCATGCGACGACCTCTCCGGCAATTCGCGAGAAGATCACCTCGGTGCAGGAAGATGTCGCCGAGTTCCGCAGGGCGGCCGAGACGCGCTACGCGTCGCTGTCGCAAAAGCAGGGTGTGGGGACAGGTGCCGACGAACAGTTCGACTCTCTTTATGAATCACTTGTCGAGCGGATCGCCGGTGTTGCCGGTTCTGCATCCCTGAAGAATGATGCGTCTGCGCAGGAAGACGCCGGAACTGCGCGTTATGCGCTTGCCAACGGCCATCTGCTGGTCGCCGAGATCCTCGGGGGCGACGAAGGCGAGGACTTCAACGCCGCGATCGGCAGTTTCGAAGCCGCGGGGAAGGCCGTTTCCAGCCTGAAGGGCAAGGGCGGAGACGATGCGTCCCTTGCCGAGGTCGAGACCGGCATCGCCTAGCTCATTTCTCTGGCGCAAGTTCGATACGAAAAGTCGAAGTCGGTCGCCAGCGCCGGCTCCGGTGCTGATGAGGCGTTCGATGCAACCTTTGAGAAATTCATTCAGGAAGCGGATGAAGCCGAGGAACTCATCCACGATTTCATGGATGAACGGCTGAACGCGCTCTATGCCGAAACGGACAAGTCCGGCTATTTCATCACTATCGGCGCGTCGATCGTCCTGCTGCTGGCATTTTCCGGGCTGGTCTTCTTCCATCGTAATATCGCCAAACGGGCTGCGGAACTTGCCGCGCTCGCCGGCGAGCTCGGATCCGGGAACACCGATGCGGCCATGCCGTCGTGGCGTTCGGGCGACGAACTGGGCGACCTGTCATCCGCGCTCGGGTCCTTCCGTGAAGCTCTGCTTCGCCAAAAGGAGCTTTCCGATCAGGTGTCCGCCGAACAGGTACGGCGCCAGGAAGAACAGCGCGCGATGATGGTCGAGTTGGCCAATTCCTTCCGCGAGCACGTCAGCGAGTATTTCTCCGAGCTCGATTCGGCTTCGCGCATGCTTTCCGACTCGGTGGAGATTCTCGAGGGCGCGGCCCAGTCATCGGAGGACGTGGTTCGCGGGACGGTCGAGGCTTCCGAGTCGGCTTCGTCGAACGTTCAGACGGTGGCAACGGCCTCGGAGGAACTCAGCGCCTCGATCGGCGAGATCAACAGGCAGGTCGACACCACGTCCGGCATTGTCAGTGATGCGACGCGTAAGGCCGAGGCGACAAATGAGAAAATCGTCGGTCTGGCCGGTGCGGCGGAGAAAATCGGCGAAGTCATCGTGCTCATCCAGTCGATTGCCGAACAGACGAATCTGCTGGCGCTCAATGCGACCATCGAAGCGGCCCGGGCAGGGGACGCCGGCAAGGGTTTTGCCGTCGTTGCCGCGGAAGTGAAGGAACTTGCGACGCAAACGGCCAAGGCAACCGAAGAAATCGGCGGCCAGATCGCCGCGATCCAGGCGTCGACCGGTGAGGCCGTGAAGGCGATCCACCAGATCGCGGAAATCATGCGGGACGTCGATACGCATACCAATTCGATTGCCGCGTCAGTGCAGCAGCAGGGCGGAGCGACGACCGAAATTACCCACAACATCTCGCAAACCGCGGATCGGACCGAGCAGGTCGGGTCAAACATGCGGTCGATGAGCAGTGCGATCGCTGAGGTTGGTCAATCCTCGTCGCAGGTGCGGCAGGCGTCGCACGATGTGTCGACTCACGTTGCGCAACTGCGCGGCGCCGTCGACAAGTTCCTTGATCAGATGCTGGTCGCCTGACCGATACTTGCGGCACGCCGTATTGCCGGCGCCGTCCGCCGGATCAACGCGAGTCGTTTTTCGCGATTCGACGGGTTGTCGAGATTCGGCGGTAGGGCGGCGAGTCGTGTCGGCTCTGGGTGCCGCGCGCCTCATACATCGGTTTCTGAGGGTGGAGGGCGCAGGTCCTTTCCCGGAAAAGTCCGGCGCAACCGCGCGCCCATTCAGGCCCCGTCGGGGCCGTCCCCTATATATAAGTGCACGCGACATCCGGTTCGGCGGTGATTGGAGTCGGAAACGTCGGCCGAATCCGGCCTTGTCCCGATCATGCCGGCTTTGCGCGCGCGGCTCGCCCCGAGTTCCCGGATGCCCGTTTTCCGCGGAATTCGGCGCTTGCGGGGAACCTGGCGCCGTTTCGCGCAGTTTGCAGCGCAACAAGACCGTGATCGAGTCGGTCCGCGTGCAACCCTTGGCGAATCCGGCCTCGGGGGCGGTTCGGCTTGTCCGACAAACCCTTTTCTCCGCACTCCCGGCCCCCGGAATTGTTGTTGATGCAGCGAAATGATCCCGTTTATTAACAAGGCCTTAATGGAAAGTCGCTGGTGGTCGCCAGTATGGTGACAATTCTGCAACACCGGAAACCAAAAGGCCGTTTGGAGGCCGGAATTGGGCGTTTGTTGGTTGATCGGAAAGGGCAGATGGATAATGTGGCGATGCGAGCAACGCTCATGCAGCGATTGCGTGCCGTAACGCTAAGGCCGAGGTAGGCGAAGCGCGGGACGGCAGTTTCGCGGGGAACTGGGTAGGTTACTAGTCGGGCAACTGAGACTGAAGTGCCTTCCCTGGAATAAGATGACTCTTTTGGAGGTCAGGAAATGAAGATGAAAAGCCTTATCCTCGGCGCAGCGGGCATCATGGCAGCGACCGGCGCTCAGGCCGCCGATCTGCCGGTTGCTCCGGAGCCGGTTGACTACGTCCGCGTCTGCGACGCTTACGGTTCGGGTTTCTACTACATCCCGGGCACCGAGACCTGCCTGCGCGTTGGCGGCGGTATCCGCGCTGAATATCGCGTGTGGGACTACGACACCAACTACCGCTTCAACCGTCGCTTCGGCGCCGCGGTTAACCAGGGCCCGACCACGTCGACCCGCGCTCGTGCGTATGTCCGTCTCGACTCGCGCACCAACACCGAGTTCGGCCTGCTCCGCACCTACCTGGACGTCTGGTTCACCGGTGACTCCTACGGCGGCACCTCTGGCACCACCGTCACTCTGTGGAACGCCTTCATCCAGCTCGGCGGTCTGACCGCTGGTCGTGCGACGTCGTTCTTCGACTTCTACACGGGCGACACCTTTGAGTCGGTTATCGACCTGGCGCAGTCCGACCGTAAGACCAACCTGTTGGCTTACACCGCTGCTTTCGGCAACGGCTTCTCGGCGAGCGTTTCGCTTGAAGACGGCACCTTCCGTGCGCACGGCATCGGCGTCCCGGCTCTCGTCCCGGTCGTCGGCAACGGCTACGGCTGGCACCGCTTCCCGGATCTGGTCGCCAACCTCCGCGTTGACCAGGGTTGGGGTTCGGCTCAGGTGATGGGTGCTCTGCACGACGTCCGTGACGCCTATGCCTTCGGTGGTGATGACTCGGAAGTCGGTTTCGCGATCGGCGCCGGCGCCACGTTCAACCTGCCGATGATCGCCCCGGGCGACTCGGTTTCGTTCCAGGTGGCCTATGCTGACGGCGCCACCGACTACCTCGCTCCGGATGTTGGCCTCGACGGCTACTACCGCGGCAACGGTACGATCGCGACCGTCACCGGTTGGTCGGCCAGCGGTGGTTTCACCCACTTCTGGACCCCGGAAGTTGCCTCGTCGTTCACCGCTTCGTATGTCGACATCGACAACCCGGCGATCGGCGCGTCTGATTTCGATCAGTGGGACATCCAGGCGAACATCAAGTGGATGCCGGTTTCGGGCCTGACCATCGGCGCGGAAATCGAATACGAAGACACCAACTTCGCCGTCGGTCCGGATAGCGACCGTTGGGTTGGTCTCTTCCGTATCCAGCGCATGTTCTAATCTGATCATCTGATCGGATTTGAAGGGAACCCGGCGAGCTTTCTCGCCGGGTTCTTTTTTGTTTGTTTTTTGAATTCATTTCGGGCCAACGGTCCAAACCCATTTCATCAGCGGCGTGCCTGTCGCGAGCGATCGGCGACGGCCGGATTGCCGGCTCGGGTCGACCGAAATCCCACTCCGCAATTTTTCGGTCCGCGTGCTGCGTTTCGACGGGGCTTGTCGTTTGTTTCCGGTCGAGCGCTGTTTGGTTCCAGGAGCTGTGCGCAGCAACGGGGCTGGCTGCGAAACGGGATATCCCGGTGAATCAAAAAATCCGTCGAACGTTCTGTAATATCGTAAGAAAAGGCGTTCGCGGGTTCTCCGCTCTGAAGTTCTCTGTCGCCGGTCTGTCAGCGGCGAGGTTCAGTTTTGGGCTGCGTGGGTGCCATGAGTTGGCCCGAACTGCCGTGCCTGGTGCCTGTCACGTTGTCTGCGACAGCATTTCCCGTGCGCAACTGGCGTGATTTCGGTGAATGCCGGTCGACTCATCCCGAATATGCTTTAATCAATTAGCGACGGATTCCGGCGGGTGCCGGGGGTGAATTCAACTGAGCAGGGGCCCTGTTCAGAAGGGGAATTGGGAATGGGGATGCGTTGGACACACGGGCTCGCCGGTCTGGCGGCTGTGGGGATACTGACTGGCGGCGGCAGTCTGATGAAACTGTCGCCGGTGGAAGGCGATCTTTCGGAACGGAGCGCGGCCGGTTTGGTCGAGGACGCCCAGCCGTGGGCTTCCACCACGTTCGATGGACGCGATGCGGTTCTGACCGGTCAGGCGCCGACACCGGAAGAGCAGAACCTTGCCCGCAAAGCGGTTGAGAGGGTCTGGGGTGTCCGCAAGGTGGTCGACAACACCGAGGTGATCCCGGTGGCCGATCCCTATGTGGTGTCACTCTCCCGGGAGCGGGATGCATTCACGCTGTCGGGCAGCGCACCGCGGGAGTCCGTGAAACAGGCGCTTGTGGAAAAGGCCGGTGAAGTCGCGGGCGGTAGTGTCGTTTCGGAAGAAATGACGTTGTCGCGGGGTGCGCCGGCTGGTCTCGCCGAGGGTTTTGGCTATGTGGCGGAAATCGTTGGAGAACTGGGCGCAGGTATTGCGACCTGGACCGGGTCGACAATCGCGGTCTCCGGTGTTGCGCGTGATGCGATGAGCTACGTTTCAGCGTTAGAGAAGGTTGAAGGCGGTGCCCCGTCCGGTTTCCAATTCGGAACGGTCGACATCAAGGCGCCGGTGGTTGAACCCTATCTCTGGTCTGCCGACAAGAGTGGAAGCGGTGTTCGCCTCGCGGGTTTCGTCGGCGACCAAGCGGGGCGCGCGGCACTTTATGAGCGTGCGGGGGCGCTCGGTGCTGTGTCGGATGACATGGCCTATGGCTCGGGTGCGCCGCACGGGTTTTCCGACATGACGACGTTCGCGCTCACGCAACTTGGCAATTTCGACGACGGGTCGGCGCGGTTTGACGGCAAGACGCTTTCGATCAGCGGCGCGCTCGCAAGCCGGGAAGGTCAGGCGGCGTTCGCCGAGGCCCTGTCCGTGGGAAATGTCGCAGGAATTCCGGTTGCAGCCGGTGAGATAGCCGGGCCGGTAGTGTCGCCGTTCGAATGGTCGGCAATGAAGTCCGCGGATGGTGTTGTCCTCGACGGCGCTGTTCCCGATGCGATGTCGCGCCGCGTTCTGGTCGATGCGGCCGCAGGGCTCAATGCCGGTGCGGTCAACGATCAGATGCTGCTGTCGCGGGGCAACGCGGCGAATTTTCCGACGCTTGCTAGCTATGGCCTGTCGCGGCTGGCGCTGCTGGCGCCCGGCGCGACGGCGTCGATTTCCGACAATGTGCTGACGCTGAGCGGCGAAGCGCTCTCTCGCGAGGCCTATGCCGCGCTCCGTGAAGGCGCCGACGCGCCGGGACTTGGCGGGGCAAGTATCCGGGCCAATGTGACGCAGCCTGTCGTTTCGCCCTATGTCTGGGGCGCCGCAGTTTCGGGTTCGACGGTGACGCTGAACGGTTACGTGCCGGATGATGACACGCGCGGTAAGCTGATTGACCTTGCGCGCACCAAGTTCGGCGGCTTCTCGGTGGATGACCAGATGGCGATCGGTGACGGCGCGCCGGACGGCTTCCTCAATGCGGCTTCGGCTGCGTTGCAGGCCGCGAGCCGCCTCGGCGAGGGACAGGTTTCCCTGTCGGATCAATCTCTTGTGGCCAGCGGGGCGACCTATCATCAGGGCGCTCTTCAGGCGGTTCGAGCAGCCTTGTCGGGGCATCTGCCTGCGGGTTTTGCGGCCCAATCCGACAGTCTCGCGGTGCAGGCGCCGGGTGCGGCTGTCAGCGCGCTTGAATGTCAGGATCTGCTGACGGGCCGCATGGCGTCTAGCCGCATTCTGTTCGATTCCGGCAAAGCCTCGATCCAGGAGCACAGCTTCGGCCTTCTCGACAATCTCGTCTATATGGCGCAGCGTTGTCCCATGGCCGGGATCGAAATCGAGGGTCACACGGATGCCGACGGTTCCGACGAAGCCAATCAGGCGCTCTCGGAAGCGCGCGCGCGGGCCGTTGCCGACTATCTCGGCGGTGCTGGCGTTGCCGGGGACCGGCTGTCGGCGATTGGCTACGGTGAGAGCCGGCCGGTTGCCAGCAACGATACGGACGAAGGCAAGGCACAGAACCGGCGGATCGAGTTCCGGGTTGTGGAAGAATAGGGAGGCCGACGCATGTGGTACATGATTGTTCAGCATTGGTGGCTGCTTCTTCTGGCAGTCCTTGTGGGGATTGCTCTTGGCTGGTGGGCGTGCGCGCCTGACAAGCGCTGACGTGGGAACAGGAGGATTAGCTATGGTCTGGTATCTGGTTCATTTGTTCCTGCTCGTTCTGGCGGCGCTTTTCATTGGTTGGGTGATCGGTTGCCTGATCCGCCGCTGGCGCAGCGACAGCGCGGCCGTGGCCGGTGGGTCGGCGGCAGCGGGCACATCGGCGGCGTTTGTCGCCAAGACGGCGGAAGACGATGCGCGTCGCAAGGCCGAGGCCGAGGCAACGGCCAAGGCAGAAGCCGAGGCCAAGGCGAAGGCTGACGCCGACGCTGCTGCAGCGAAAGCAAAGGCTGAGGCCGAGGCTGCGAAGACTGCAGCGGAAGAAGAAAAGCGCAAGGCCGAAGCAGAAGCCAAAGCCAAGGCGGAAGCCGACGTTGCCGCTGCCAAAGCCAAGGCGGACGCCGATGCGGTGGCTGCCAAGGCGGCTGAGGACGAGGCGAAGGCGAAAAAGGCGGCCAAAGCCAAAGCCGATGCTGCCGCGAAGGCCAAAGCCAAAGCGGAAGCGGCCAAAGCCGAGGCATCGTCGGTTGATATTGGCGACGAAGAGGCCGCAGCGCGGTTGGCCGCGCTACCGGCGGATGCGACGTCGGAGCAGAAGGCCGATGCGGTCGGCGCGCGCCCGACGGGTCTCGCTGCTGCTCGTGGCGGCAAGGCCGACGACCTCAAGCGTATTCGCGGCATCGGTAAGGTCAACGAAGGCAAGCTCGCCGGGCTCGGCGTCTATCACTTCGACCAGATCGCGGCGTGGACGCCGTCGGAAGCCCGATGGGTCGGCACGTTCCTGGCGTTCGCCGGGCGCATCGAACGCGAAGACTGGATCGGTCAGGCGAAAGTGCTGGCCGCTGGTGGCGAGACGGAGTTTGCCAAGCGCGTTGACAAGGGCGACGTGCCGAGCAGCAAGGCGTGACGGCTCTTCCGGTCAAACGAATTCTGCGGGCGGCATGGCGCTGCCCGCAGCCGATGTGTGCCGAGCTTTTCTGAAAACGTAGCGAGCGCTGCCGGTGCCTACGCAGTTCCGGCGGTCGCGGCGCGTTCGTCCGCGCGCTGCAGGAACTCGGCGATGTGGTCGGCTTCTTCCGTCTTCCACAGAAGGGGGGCGTGGCCCTCGTTGGCGACGGTCATGAGTTCCGTCGTTGGGCGGCGCGCGATCATCTCGGCGACGGTTTTCTCTGACAAAATGTTCGAGTTTTCGCCGCGAATGACCAGGATCGGGATCGCCGGCAGGGCGTCGTAAACCGGCCACAAATCCGGCAGGTCCTTGCCGAAATCGACGCCGTCCATGGTTCTGCCGAGGTTTTCATCGAAGTCGAGAGCAGGCGCGCCATTTTCATCGCGGTAGGTCTGGCGGGCGAAGTGCATCCAGTCGGCGTCGCTCAGCGCGGTGAAGCGTGCGCTGTGCCGTTCCTTGAGCGTCGCGGCGGCTTCGTCCCAGCTCGCCGGCACGACAGGTTTGCCCATGTAGTCGCGGATGAATTCGAGGCCGCGCGCCTCGATCACCGGGCCGATATCATTGAAAATGAGCGATGCCACCCGCCCCGGATTGCCGGAGGCGAGCATTGTGGCGACCATTCCGCCGCGCGACGTGCCGAGGATGTGGCACCGCTCAATGCCGGCTGCCTCGAGGCCGATACGGACGTCCTCCATTTCGACGAGCGGCGAATAGTGGTTCCAGTCGGGGTCGTAATCCGATGCGCCACGGCCGCGGAAACTGATGGCGAACACCCGACGCGGTGCGATCGGGCCCTGCGAAATCCGGCGCGCCAGTGCCTCGAAATCGCGCGCGCTGCGGGTCAGGCCGGGCAGGCAGACGAGGGGGAGGGCGTCGCCGCTGATCGCAGGGTAGTCGGCGGCGGCGATGGAGAGCCCGTCATTGCTCTTCCAGGTGAATGGGCGGCGTTCGGTCATGGCGTTCCGTCAAATGTCGCGGCTGGTCGTCATCCGCCCCGCTTCAGATCCTGCTTGATGGTCAGCTTGCCGCCGTTCAGGCGTGCATTGTAGACCTGCATGTTCTCCATCACCCGCTGAACGTAGTTGCGGGTTTCGGTGTACGGGATCCGCTCCACCCAGTCGATTGTGTCGGTCCGTGACGAGCGCGGATCGCCGTAGCGTTCGGCCCATTCGCGCGCCCGGCGCGGCCCGGCGTTGTAGCCGGCGAAGGTCATCACGTAGGAGCCGCCGAAATCGTCGATCAGATGGCTGAGATGGGCCGAGCCGACGGCGGCGTTGTAGGCCGCATCGCTGGTCAGCCGGCTTTTCGAATAGGGCAGGCCGGCCTTGCGGGCGGTGATCTTGGCGGTCGAGGGCAGCAGTTGCAGCAGTCCGCGGGCGCCGGCGTGGCTGACCGCGCGCGGATCGAAGGCGCTTTCCTGGCGCGCGATCGCATAGACGACGTGCTTGCCGACGCCCTTGTCGATTTTGGCATTGCGGGGAATGGCCGCCGTCGGGAATGCAAGCGGTGCGGCCTCGGACCATCGGTTCGCGACGGTCTTGCCGGCGATCAGGGCGAAACGATGCTGGTCGTAGCGCTGTGCAAGCTCGACCAGAAGCCGCGCCTGTCCGGCCGTCGGGACGTTCTCGGACAGGTGCATGAAGAGCGGCAGCGTGCGATAGCTGTGGCCGGCATCGCCGAGCAGTTTGATCGCCTGGACAAGGGGATTGCGCGCGAAGGCGGCCTTGTCTGCGCCCGAGACCGAGGGCAGAGAGCCGATGCCAACGGTGCGATAGCCGAGTTCGGCTCGGGCAAGCTGGCCGTAATAGGTGCCGGGATAGGCAGCGGCCTTCTTGTAGTAGCTGTTGGCGTTCCCGCCGCCGCCGGCTGCTGCCGCGCGGCCGATCCAGTAGTTGGCGCGGGCAAGCGTGATCGGTGTGCGGCCGATCTTGGCGATTTCCTCGAAATGGCCTTTTGCGCGGCGCGGGTTTTTCAGGAAGCGCAGCGAGTACCAGCCGGCATGGAACTCGGCTTCGGCGAAGACGGCGTTGCTTTCGGCTGCGTGGTGGACGGCGACCTCGTAGGCGAGGCTTGGCTTGCCAATGTCGAGCAGTTCGCGTGACAGAACCCGGCGCTCGACCCACCATTCGTCCGGGTCGACAAGGTGTTCCTGGTCACGGGGGGCCGCATTGATCACCGCGGCGGCTTCGCTGATGCGACCTGCGCGGCGCAGATATTGCGCGCGGCTCAGCATGTAGCCGGGGTCGCGGCGATTGGCGGCCGGCACGGCCTCGAGTTTCGACCCGGCATTCTTCTGATTGCGGATGACGGCGACGCGGGCGTTGACCAGTGCCCGTTCGCCGGCCGGCAAATAACGGGCGGCGATGAGGGCATCGTTGGTGCGCTCGTCATAGAGCATCTTGTCGGCGCGCGCCTTGTGGTCGCTGCGTGACAGCAGTTTCGAGAACTCCTTCAGGACCGTTCCGGCGTCCTCTTTCGACATGCGCATCTCGCGCCAGGCCGCGGAAATCACGGCGCGGGCCTGACGGGTGTTGCCGGTCGCGACCAGCGCGCGGGTCAGGAGGATCGCACCGTCGACCGAGCGGGGCTGTGAATTGCCGAAGGCTGCAACGACGTCGCGGGCGCGCGGGTTTTCGCGCAACATCGCCTGCTCCGCACGGCTGCGGAGAAAAGAGCCGTCAGGCCAGTCTCCGGCCTCGGCGACGAAGCGGGTGATGAAGGCCGATGACACGGATTTGTGGCCGGAACGGGAAAGCTGCCAGTCAAGCACGCGGCGCTCAAGCGTCGGCTTCATGCCGTTCCGGATCGCGAAAGTGGTCGTGTAGTCGTCCTTGCGCAGCGCATCGAGCGCGTTTTTCAGGCTGCCTTTCTGCGCGGCGATCTGGTCGGAGCTTGCGGACGAGGGCGCAGGCATGCGCGCGGGTGCGGCGGATGCGGCGCCGGCGGGAACGTCCGGCTTGGCGCTCGGCAGGGGATGATCGGCGGGGATCGTCTGCTGGGCGGAGATCAAGAGGTTGATGGCGTCGCCGCCGCCCGGCTTCGGCTTTGGCACCGTGCTGACTTCATGCATCAGCGGTGCACGATGCGGGGCGAACTCTGTTCCAAGACCTGTCCCGAGTGGGGCTGCGGGTGAGGGCGCAACGGAAAACAGCACCATTCCGGCGCCGCACAGAGCCGAGGACGGCGTTGCGAAAACAGAACGTCGATTACCCGATCCCGCGGGTGCAGGCATGATGATCTCCCCTTTTTGCCCCTGTCGAGGCATCGATTGCCGGCCGCGAAGCGGCGAATTCGCAACACCTTGCCGGAACATGGTGAACGAACACTTGTCGAGGGACCGTCTTCTATGCGATCTCCTCGCACCATAGCTTGCCGGGCGAAGACCCGGCGTCTATTGTCGCTCGCCATTCAAGTCCACGATAACGGCGGCAAAACGGCAAAATCAGAAGGGCGTACCGTAATGTTCAAGGGGTCTTTTACCGCACTCGTCACTCCGTTCCGTGACGGAGCGGTCGACGAAAAAGCTTTTCAGGACTTCGTGGACTGGCAGATCAAAGAGGGCACCAAGGGGCTCGTTCCGGTCGGCACCACGGGTGAATCGCCGACGCTCAGCCATGCCGAACACAAGCGCGTCGTGGAGCTCTGCATCGAGGCGGCCGGCGGCCGTGTGCCGGTGATCGCCGGTGCCGGCTCGAACAACACGGCCGAAGCGATCGATCTCGCGGTTTCGGCGGAGCAGGCCGGCGCCGACGCGCTTCTGGTCGTCACGCCGTATTACAACAAGCCGAACCAGGAAGCGCTCTACCAGCACTTCATGGCGGTCGACAACAAGGTCGGCATTCCGATCATCATCTACAACATCCCGCCGCGGTCGGTGATCGACATGTCGGTGGAGACGATGGCGCGTCTCTACAAGGATGGGCGCAACATCACGGGTGTGAAAGATGCGACGGCGAATCTGGCGCGTGTCAGCCAGCAGCGCGGCGTGATCGGGCCGGATTTCAACCAGCTTTCCGGCGAGGATATCACCGCGCTCGGCTTCATGGCGCATGGCGGCCATGGCTGCATTTCGGTGACGTCGAATGTGGCGCCGCGGCTGTGCTCGGAGTTCCAGGAGGCGTGCCTGGCCGGCGATTTCGCCGCGGCGCTCGCGATCCAGGACAAGCTGGTGCCGCTGCATCAGGCGCTATTCCTCGAGCCGAGCCCGGGCGGCGCGAAATATGCGCTGTCGCTGCTTGGCAAGTGCAGCAACGAGCTGCGACTGCCGCTGGTTTCGATCTCCAAGACGGCCGAGGCGGCTGTCGAGGATGCGATGCGCCACGCCGGCCTCCTGAACTGAGGAAGGACTAGGCGATGGCATCGCCTGCAAACCAGGCAGGCAAGCGCAAGGTCGTTGCCGACAATCGCAAGGCCCGCTTCAACTACGAGATCCTCGATACGGTTGAGGCGGGCATCATGCTGTCCGGCACCGAGGTGAAATCCCTGCGCGAGGGAAAGGCGAATATCGCCGAGGCCTATGCCGGGCCTTCGGGCCTCGAGCTGTTTCTGTTCAACGCCTATATTCCGGAATACCTGCAGGCCAACCGGTTCAATCACGAGACCCGGCGGCCGCGCAAACTGCTGCTGCACAAGCGGCAGATTGCCCGCCTTCTCGCCGCCATCCAGAAGGAAGGCATGACACTCGTTCCGTTGAAGCTCTATTTCAACGATCGGGGACGGGCGAAGCTGGAGCTTGGTCTTGCGCGCGGCAAGAAGGTCCACGACAAGCGCGAGACCGAGAAGAAGCGCGACTGGCAGCGCGAAAAAGCACGTCTCATGCGTGATCGGGGCTGATCCCGCTTTTCCTCATCCCTGTCGTGCTCTTTGGGCTGTGTTCTTCGTCGCCCTCTGTTACGGCCATCGTCACGCTGCGTGCCCTTGCTTGGTCATTCCACGGCCTCTCGATTCGCCATCCTGGGGCCTTCCGACTCGTCATTCTCCAGCCTCTCTCTTCGTCATCCTCCGGCTTGACCGGAGGATCGTCCGGCGACAGACGCAGCGCTCGCGTTTGTTTGCGCGAAGAGCGGTCTCGGGCGCCACTCGGCGCTCCAATACATTGTTTTCCATATGGAAAGCGATCCTCCGGTCAAGCCGGAGGATGACGGGAGAGAGTGGTTGAGCCGGTGCCAACTTTCGGCGGCATACCGCGCCGCGAGGGGCAATGGACCCCGGATCAAGTCCGGGGTGACGGGGAGTGCGTGGGGCGAAGGCTCGAACTGTCCTGGGTGAAGGTTCGAACCGTCTCAGACGCAAAACGGTGTCTTCAATCCTTCAGAAAATCGCTGATCTGGTCGAACACGGAATGGAACATTTCCGGGGTCAGGCGGCCGGTGTTCGTGTTGTAACGGGAGCAGTGGTAGCTGTCGAAAAGGCGCAGCTTGTCGCTGATCTGGTGCTCGCCGCCATGGCTGAACGGGTAGGACGCCTTGCGCAGGCCGAAGGTGGTCAGCAGCGTGTCGTGGGCGATCCGGCCAAGTGCGAGAATCGCGCTCAGCTGCGGAAAACTGTCCATGGTTTCGATGAGGAACGGCCGGCAGGCGGCGATTTCGGCGCCGACCGGTTTGTTCTCCGGCGGAACACAGCGCACCGCATTGGTGATCGCCGCGCCGGTGAGTTTCAGCCCATCGTCGGGCGAGGCCGCGTAGCGGCCATTGGCGAAGCCATAGCGCGAAAGCGTTTCGTAGAGCAGGTCGCCGGCATAGTCGCCGGTGAAGGGCCGGCCGGTCTTGTTGGCGCCGCGCAGCCCGGGTGCCAGTCCGATGATCAGCAGACGGGCATTGTCGCCGCGAAAGGTCGGCACGGGGGCGTTGAGCCATTCGGGTTCGGCGGCCCGCCACTTTTCGCGAAAGGCGACGAGACGCGGGCAGAGCGGACAATCGCGGGCAGGATCAAGAGACATCGGATACGCCGGAGAAACTGGGAACGCCGGATGGCCTTCCGCGAGGGATGGTGAGTTGCTGCACGCAGGTTGGTGCGTGCACGCCCGGCAATAGATCATGCAGGGACGGTCGGGTCAAAATCCCGATCGTGAGGTGCGGACAACAAAAAAGCCGGCGGAATGGCAGATACTGCCAAAGCCGCCGGCTGTTTGTTTCGCCCCAGTGACGATCAATAATCGTCTTCGTAGTCGTCTTCGTCGCGATTGTAGCGATCGTTCTGGCGCTGCGGGCGCTCGGACGGGTCGCGGCCAACCTTTTCGGCCAGCGTTGCCAGCTCGATGAAGTGATCGGCCTGACGACGCAGGTCGTCGGCGATCATCGGCGGCTGGGTCGCCAGCGTTGAAACGATCGACACCTTGCGGCCGCGGCGCTGCACGGCTTCGACGAGCGAACGGAAGTCGCCATCGCCGGAGAACAGTACCATGTGGTCGATGTGTTCGGCAATCTCCATGGCATCGACGGCAAGTTCGATGTCCATGTTGCCCTTGATCTTGCGACGGCCGCTCGAATCGACGAATTCCTTCACCGGCTTGGTGACGACCTTGTAGCCGTTGTAGTCGAGCCAGTCGATCAGCGGGCGAATCGACGAATATTCCTGATCTTCGACGAGCGCGGTGTAGTAGTATGCGCGCAGGAGATAGCCTTTTCCTTGAAACTCTTTAAGCAAACGTTTGTAATCGATGTCGAGTCCAAGGGCCTTGGCGGTGGCGTAGAGGTTGGCCCCATCGATAAACAGGGCAATTTTTTCTCTCGGGTCAAACATTCTTATTGTCTTTCTGCACGTTGAGCTTGTTTTCTTCTTGTGAATCAAGGTGCCTCACCCTCCCATCCGGCGATAAAATATCCCGGAGAGGGTGAGTAGCGACTTCAGAGCCGCGGATTTGTGTTTGTCCTGCCGTTCTGACGGGTTCCGCATTATCGCCGGCAACCCTTTGGGCCATTTTCAAATCGGCCCGTTCGCTCTTGAAACGGGATTAACAATAGCGATTTTAGAATGGTTTTGCACCCCCTGGCTGCCGCATTTTTCATCAACGGCGTCAAAGGGGAGTGTTTTGGTGGGGAAAATCTTGCGTTGGGAACAATTTCGGCCTAGATAAACCCCTCAAATTTCCCGGAAGGAGACTGTAGATGGCGCGCGTCACCGTCGAGGATTGCATCGACAAGGTGGAAAACCGGTTCGAACTGGTTCTTCTCGCCAGCCATCGCGCTCGTACGATTTCCAGCGGTTCGCCGCTGACGATCGATCGCGACAACGACAAGAACCCGGTCGTTGCGCTGCGCGAAATCGCCGAGACGACCATTAGCGCGGAGGATCTCAAGGAAGAGATGATCCATTCGCTGCAGAAGTTCGTTGAAGTCGATGAGCCGGAGCCGGAGACGGTTCCGATGATTCCGGCGCCTGATAGCGGCGCGGAGCAGTCGGCCGACGGCGGTAGCGATGACGAAATCAGCTACGATCGTATGTCGGAAGAAGATCTGCTGCGCGGGCTGGAAGGTCTGGTCCCGCCCGAGAAGACGGACGACCTTTAAGACGGGGCCGGGCGGCGTGAGGGCGCGTCGAAACCGGCGTCGGCATGACGGCACGGCGGGGCCGCGGACTGGCGCGGCCGTCTGTCCAGGCTGCATAGTGGTTCGGCCATGATGCGTCAGTACGAACTCGTCGAACGGGTTACCCGCTACAATCCCAATGCGGATGAGGCCTTGCTCAACAAGGCCTATGTCTACGCCATGCGCAAGCACGGCACGCAGACGCGCGCCTCGGGCGACCCCTATTTTTCCCATCCTCTGGAGGTGGCCGCGATCCTCACCGATCTGCGCCTCGACGACGCGACGATCGCCGTCGCGCTGTTGCATGACACCATCGAGGATACCGACGCGACCCGGCAGGAGATCGATACGATCTTCGGCGAGGAAATCGGCAAGCTGGTTGACGCTCTGACCAAGATCGACAAGCTCGATCTGGTCACCAAACGGGCGAAGCAGGCGGAGAATTTCCGCAAGCTGCTGCTGGCGATCGCCGACGACGTGCGCGTGCTGCTCGTCAAGCTCGCCGACCGGCTGCACAACATGCGCACGCTGCATTTCGTGCCGCCGCACAAGCGCTTCCGGATTGCCGAGGAGACGATGGAAATCTACGCGCCGCTTGCCGGGCGCATGGGCATCCAGGACGTTCGCGACGAGTTGGAAGAACTTGCGTTCCGCTACATCAACGCGGAAGCATGGGAGTCGATTTCCCAGAGACTTGTTCATCTTCGAGAGAAAAATCAGAGCCTTATCGCCGACATCGAAAAGATGCTGGCGGAAAAGCTGCGTGAGAACGGCATTTCGGCCAGGGTGCGCGGGCGCGAGAAGCGGCCCTATTCGATCTTTCGCAAGATGCAGGACAATTCGCTCGCCTTCGAGCAGTTGTCGGACATTTACGGCTTCCGCATCATCGTCGATACGCTGGAAGACTGCTATCGTGTGCTCGGCATCGTTCACTCGACCTGGGCGATGGTTCCGGGCCGGTTCAAGGACTACATCTCGACGCCGAAGCAGAACGACTACAGCTCGATCCACACCACGGTGGTCGGGCCGAGCCGCCAGCGCGTCGAATTGCAGATCCGCACCGCCGCGATGGATCGCCTGGCGGAGTACGGCATTGCCGCGCACGCGCTTTACAAGGACGGTGAGACCGGCGGCCGCAACATCGTCAAGACCGGCGAGGACAGCGGTTCCTATGCCTGGCTGCGGCACACGATCGAGCTCTTGTCGGAAGGGGATTCCCCCGAAGAGTTCCTCGAGAACACCAAGCTGGAGATGTTTCACGACCAGGTGTTCTGCTTTACGCCCAAGGGTCGGCTGATTGCGCTGCCGCGTGGCGCGACGGCGATCGATTTCGGCTATGCGGTGCACACCGATGTCGGCAACACCTGCGTCGGCTGCAAGATCAACGGCCGCATTGCGCCGCTGGTGACGGAACTCGAAAACGGCGACGAGGTCGAGATCATCCGAGCCAAGGGGCAGGTTCCGCCGGCGGCTTGGGAGTCGATCGCGGTGACCGGCAAGGCGCGTGCGGCGATCCGCAGGGCAACCCGCGAGGCTGTGCGCAAACAGTATTGCGGGCTCGGCACTCACATCCTGGAACGCGCGTTCGAGCGGGTCGGCAAGGTTTTCCAGGAAGCGATGCTGACCGAGGTGCTGCCGCGGCTGGCGCAGACGAACGAAGCCGATCTTCTGGCCGCGGTGGGGCGTGGCGAAGTCGCTTCCGAGGATGTCCTGAAGGCGGTCTATCCCGACTATCAGGACGAGCGCGCGGCGAAGGACAATGGGGCCGGCAGCGACGAAGGCTGGTTCGGGCTGGCGCGCGCCGCGAGTCTCAAGTTCCGCGTTCCCGAGAAGGGCAAGAGCGCGAAGAAGCCTGGCCGCTTGTCGTTGCCCGTTCGGGGTTTGGGCGGTGCCGGTGCGCCTGTGCGCTTCGCGCCCGACGGAGGCGCGGTGCCCGGAGATCGTATCGTCGGCATCATGACGCCGGGCGAGGGCATCACCATCTATCCGATCCAGTCGCCGGCGCTGACCGAATTCGACGATCAGACCGACCGCTGGCTTGACGTGCGCTGGGATATCGATCCCGACAATCCGGAACGCTTTCCCGCGCAGATCGCGCTGTCGGTCATCAACGAGCCCGGCACACTGGCGCAGATCGCCCAGGTGATCGCCGACAATGACGGGAATATCGATTCCATCAAAATGACCAAACGGGCTTCGGATTTTCACGAGATGGAAATCGATCTCGAGGTATGGAACCTGAAACACCTCAACCGCATCATCAATCAACTGCGGTCGAAATCGGTGGTATCGAATGTGACGCGTATCAACGGCTAGCCAAGAACCGGCGGACGCGAAAAACAGGTGTCGGTTTTTCCCCCTTGCGGTGAGAAATGCGGCATAACAAGAACAAGGACGCAGGGCGTGCCGCGCAAGGGGGAAGCGGCCGCCGATTCGAGGGTGATCAGTGCTGTTTCGTCGTCGCCATCCGCCGCATTGGGTCGAGCGCCTTCGCGTTGCCATGTGGCCGCGTCATTCCTTTTCGCGATCGGCGAAGTATTTCTTCAAGCGGGTCCTGCGGTTGTCGGCGTCGCCACATGCGGTGGCGGCCGGTTTCGCCGTCGGAGCCTTCACCTCGTGCACGCCCTTCATGGGCTTTCATTTTATCATCAGCGTCTTTCTCTCGCTGTTCGTCGGCGGCAATGCGCTGGCGGCGATGCTCGGCACGTCGTTCGGCAACCCGCTGACCTTTCCGTTCATCTGGGCGTCCACCTTCGAGGTCGGCTCGCTGATCCTCGGCAATGGCGGCAAGTCGTTCGACGGCGAGAACTTCAGGCACGGCCTGATGGAAGGCTCGTTCGACATCCTGTGGCCAATCGTCAAACCGATGATTGTCGGGGCGGTGCCGATCGGGTTTATCGTCGGCGTCATCTTCTATTTCGTCATTCTCAAGCTGGTGAAAGCCTATCAGGCAGCACGCCATGCCCGCTTCTTCGAGCGGCGGCGACTGGCAGAACTCGCCAAGGCCGCGATGCATATCGGGGATGGCGAGAAGAAACACGAGGGGGCTGACGGCGAGGATGATGGCGACGCGACGGTTGCGAACGCTGAGGACGCGTCACGCGATATCCTCAAAGTCGCCTCCGACGAGCGCAAGGAGGCCTCGGGGTGATTCTCGGGATCGGCAGCGACCTCATCGACATCCGCCGCATCGAGAAGACGCTCGAGCGTTTCGGCGACCGGTTCGTCCAGCGTGTCTTCACGGAGATCGAACAGGCGAAGTCGGACAAACGGGCCGAGCGGGCGGCGTCCTATGCCAAGCGCTTCGCGGCCAAGGAAGCGTGTTCCAAGGCGCTCGGGACCGGTATCCGGATGGGGGTCGCGTGGCGCGAGATGGGCGTGGTCAACCAGGAGAGCGGCCGGCCGACCATGCAGTTGATTGGCAGTGCGGCCGAACGGCTGGCCGGAATGACGCCCGAGGGGTTCGTCGCGCGCATCGACCTGACCATCACGGATGACTTCCCGCTGGCGCAGGCCTTCGTGGTGATATCGGCCGTACCCGCCGACTGGCCGGCGCCGTAACCTCCTTGTGACGCAAAACCTTTCCGCTTTGATACGCCTGCTCCGTTGCGCAGGCCGGATCGAGCGGCTATCTAAAACGGAACCGTCCGGCACGGCGAAGCTGCGCGGGACAAACTCATAGGCGTTCGTGCCCTTCCGCTGCCCCATTAGCGGGCTTTAGGTGGTTGAAACTCTCTTCCCGGCCGAACCGGCGTCTTCAACAGGATGTTTTCATGACGAATGGCAGCGACCGCCCGCAGGACGACAAGGATAAGGCCAACGAGGGGGGTGGGTTCGGCGAGGCGATGAAGATCATCGTTCAGGCGCTGATCCTCGCGCTTCTGGTGCGGACATTCCTGTATCAGCCCTTCAACATTCCGTCCGGCTCGATGATGGAGAACCTCCTCATCGGCGACTATCTTTTCGTGTCGAAATTCAGCTACGGATACAGCCGTTACTCGTTCCCGTTCGGCATGGTGCCGTTCTCGGGCCGCGTCATGGGCTCGGAGCCGGAGCGTGGCGACATCGTTGTCTTCAAGCTGCCGCGCGACAATTCCACCGATTACATCAAGCGGGTGATCGGCCTGCCGGGCGACAAGATCCAGGTCCTCAACAGCGTCCTTTACATCAACGGCAAGGCCGTGCCGCGGGTACGCGACGGCGAGTTCGTCGGCGAGGGGCGCAACGGGCAGCAGGTTCGGGTGCCGCGCTTCCGAGAGACGCTGCCGAACGGGGTGTCCTATACGGTGCTGGAAGAGACCGATACCTCGGTGTGGGACAATACGCCGGTCTATGAAGTGCCGGCGGGCCATTACTTCATGATGGGCGACAATCGCGACAATTCCAGCGATAGCCGCGCGACCGTCGGCTATGTGCCGCTGCAAAACCTTGTCGGTCGGGCCGAAGTGATCTTCTTCTCGATCGAGCCGGGCGAGCAAGCCTGGATGTTCTGGAAGTGGCCGTGGACGGTCCGTTGGGACCGGGTGTTCAACTCGTTGTAGGCATGGCGAAACCTCTTGCGCTCGACGTGGTCGAGGAACGCCTCGGCTACCGGTTTCAGGATCGCGAACTTCTTCGGCGGGCTCTGACCCATGCGAGCGCGCTCGACAATGATGGCGACCATCGCCAGACTTATCAGCGGCTCGAATTCGTTGGCGACCGGGTGCTCGGTCTGACCATCGCGGAGATGCTGTTTGCGGCGTTTCCCGATGCGGCGGAAGGCGAACTGGCGCGGCGTCTGAACCATCTGGTGCGACAGGAGACCTGCGCGGCGGTGGCGCTCGAAGCCGATCTCGGCAAGGCGATGCTAATCGGCGAGGGCGAGGCGCAGAGCGGCGGGCGCAAGAAGCGGCCGCTGCTGGCCGATGTCTGCGAAGCGGTGATCGCGGCGCTTTATCTCGACGGCGGGTTTGACGTCGCGCGCCGCTTCATCGAGAAGCACTGGCGCGAGCGACTGCATTCGAAAGATGCGCCGCGGCGCGACGCCAAGACGATGCTGCAGGAATGGGCGCAGGGGCGCGGCCTCGAGCCGCCGACCTACGCAATCGCCGATCGCAGCGGCCCGGATCACGAACCGGTTTTTCTGGTAGAGGTGTCGGTCGCCGGGTTCGAGGGTATGACCGCCAAGGGGCGGTCGCGACGCCAGGGCGAGCAAGCCGCGGCGGCAGCCTTCCTGGTGCGGGAAGGCGTATGGAGCGAAAACGAAAATGACTGAAGATGTGAGCCCGAAAACCGGTGACGAAACCGGCGCGGGAGCCGAACCGACACGCTGCGGCTTCGTCGCGCTGATCGGTGCGCCGAATGCGGGCAAGTCGACGCTGCTCAATCAGTTTGTCGGCACCAAGGTGTCGATCGTCACCCACAAGGTGCAGACGACGCGGGCGATGATCCGCGGCATCGCGCTGTCGGGCTCCTCGCAGCTCGTTTTTGTCGACACGCCGGGCATTTTCCGTCCCAAACGCCGGCTCGACCGGGCGATGGTGACGACCGCCTGGGGCGGCGCGAAGGATGCCGACCTGATCGCGCTTGTGGTGGATGCCCGCAAGGGTGTCGACGACGAGGTCGAGTCGATTGTCGAAAAGCTGGCCGATGTCGGCGGCGAAAAGGTTCTGCTGCTCAACAAGGTGGACCTGGTCAAACGCGACTCCCTGCTGGCGCTGGCGGAAAAGCTGAATGAGCGGGTCAACTTCTCACGCACCTTCATGATTTCCGCGCTGACCGGCAATGGCGTCGAAGATGTGCTGGCCTATCTCGGTACGGTCATGCCGGAGGGGCCGTGGCTTTATCCGGAAGACCAGATCTCCGATCTGCCGATGCGCATGCTGGCGGCCGAGATCACCCGTGAGAAGCTGACACTGCGCCTGCATGACGAATTGCCCTATGCGCTGACCGTCGAGACGGAACAGTGGAAGGAGCTGCGCGACGGGTCGGTGCGCATCGAGCAGACCATTTACGTCGCGCGCGACAGCCACAAGAAGATCATTCTCGGCAAGAACGGCCACACCGTGAAAGCAATCTCGCAGGCCGCCCGCGAGGAGATCGCCGAGGCGGTGGAGCAGAAGGTGCATCTGTTCCTGTTCGTCAAGGTGCGCGAGAACTGGGTCGACGATCCCGAGCGCTATCGTGAGATGGGGCTCGACTTTCCGCGCTGACGTGTGGTTTACGCGGCTGAGACAGAGGTCCGCCGGTCATGGAATGGAGCGACGAGGGCGTCGTGCTGGCGACCCGCAGGCATGGCGAAACGAGCGTCATTCTCGAAGTGATGACGGTTTCCCATGGCCGCCATCTCGGCCTCGTGCGCGGTGGCCGTTCGCGCCGCCATCAGCCGACATTGCAGCCCGGCAACAGCCTCTTGCTGAGCTGGCGAGCGCGGCTCGACGAACATCTTGGCACCTTCACGGTTGAATCGAAGACGGAACGCGCGGCGCGACTGATGGAAACGCCGCTCGGTATCCATCTGGTGCAGGCGCTGGCCGGTCATTTGCGGCTGCTGCCGGAGCGCGATCCTCACGAGCGGCTGTTCCGCATGGCCGAGGCGATCCTCGATCATGGTGAGGCGCTGGGGCTGGCGGCCGCTCTCCTTGTCCGTTTCGAACTGGCGCTGCTGGAAGAGCTTGGCTTCGGTCTCGATCTGAGTTGTTGCGTGGCGACGGGGGCGACGGCCGATCTGGTCTATGTTTCGCCGAAATCGGGCCGCGCCGTCAGCCGTGAGGCAGGGCAACCCTATGCCGATCGCATGCTGGCGCTGCCACCATTTCTGCTCGGTTCCGACGCCGGCGAGGTACCCGAACCATCGGCACTCGCCAATGGTCTGGCATTGACCGAATACTTCCTGTCGCGTGACGTATTCGTGCCGCGCGGCATTCAGCCGCCGCGTGAGCGGCAATGGATTGTCGAACGGCTCGGACAGGGCGTATAACGTTCCTATTCGGCGCACCTCCTGCGCCGTATTTTCCTATCTCAAAAATTCAAGCAGGACCCATGTTGCGGCGTGTCTGGCAGAAATCGATGATTGCGCTTGCGCGCTCCGAACGCATCACCGCGGCGATGCAGAACGGGCGGGCGACGAGCCAGCTGGCCAGCCGCTACGTTGCCGGCAGCGACGTTCCCGCCGCGATCGAGCGGGCCCGCGCCCTGCGTGAGAAGGGCATCCTGGTGTCGTTGTTCTATCTCGGGGAATATGTCACCGATCGCAAGGAGATCGCGCGCACGGTCGAACTGAAAAAGGAGGCGGCGCGCGGGCTGGGCAGCACCGGGCTCGGTCTTCATGTCTCCGTTGACCCGACCCAGATCGGCCTTGGTGTCGACGAGGCGATGATGCGCCGGAATGCCTTCCGGATCGCGCAGGAACTGGCCGACGTTGCGGGCAGTTTCGGCGACAATGGCGGCGAGCCGGTCTGCCTGATGTTCGATATGGAAGATGCGACGACGGTGGACACCACGCTTGCCCTGTCGGCGGCGGTTGACGACGCAGAACTGCCGGTCGCGCAAACCCTGCAGGCCTATCTGCGGCGCACCGAGCAGGACCTGCGCCGGCTTATTGCGCGCGGTGGCATGGTGCGGCTGGTGAAGGGCGCGTTTGCCGGCGATGTGGACATCGCCTTCACCCGCAACACCGAGATCAAGGCGAATTATCGGCGCCTCATCGACATGATGTTCTCGCGCCAGGCGTTGAACGCCGGCTTCTACCCGGTTGTCGCGACCCACGACCACCGGCTGCACGAACATGCGATGACGCGGGCGGAAGAGAACGGCTGGGACAAGTCGTCGTTCGAATTCGAGATGCTGCTCGGCGTGCGCACCGACGTTGCCGAGGCGTTGGCGAAAGACGGTTATCGCGTCCGTCTCTATACGCCGTTCGGCCGCGATTGGTGGCCCTATGCGATCCGCCGGATCGGCGAGAATCCGGCCAGCGTGCCTCTCCTGGTGCGCTCGCTCCTGCAATAGGCTTTCCCCAAACAGAAAAGGGCCCCGTGAAGGGGCCCTCCTGCTTGTCCGCCAGCTATTTAACTTCGTCCGTTGGAGCAATTTTGGTGCGCAGTTTATTTATCAAAATATCCAACAGAGGGTGGGGAACCTTTCCTTCCTTTGAATCTTTTGCGCTTGCCAGTTTGTCAGCTGGATTAAATGCCAGTTGCTCCAAAACAAGTGCAGCAATTTCGTTCTCGTAGCCTTTTGCTTGCTTTCGAAAGCCCTCGACTGAAACGGCCATTGAGTATTTGTAAGCGTAATGTTCTCTGAGCCGAAAAAGAGATGAATGGCGCATTGCCGAAAACGATACGAGCCAAGCCGCTGGAAGTAACACAATTAGGCGGGCGACAACCTGGCCTAGATACTGCCATCCGGTCGAATTGGATTGGATCTGGAATATGCCCGAATATTTTTCAATGTTTGGCACTTCTGAATAGATAAATGGGTATATTATTGGTAGAAATACGTGTGCTATCAGAGGTATTGAAGATATAAATAGTAATACAATTCCAAGGTAAAATGCGGATCTGGCCCAAAAAAGCTGCGAATCTAGTTTCTTTTGTGCTTCAGCGAAACTACTTGCAAGGCCAGCTACCGTAGCGCCTTTGAGCATCTTCTCGCTTTGTTCGATTAGTTTTCCCGCATTGTTGATTTCGGCTTCGTATTCCGAATTTAATTTATTTAATTGAATTGTTCCCTCTATGTATTTTTCCTCGCGAGTGTCTATTTGGCGATCGAAGTTTTCGAACTTTGTATGGTAGTTGGATATCGCAGATTCGAGAGAAGATGCTGCGGAGTGAACTGATTCTATAGCCTTGTTTCTTTCCGTAGCTTCGGCGAGGTATTCGCTAACCGTTTTTCGATCTTTTTCGATTTCTTCTTTAATTCTACCCGTTTCCTCAGCATTTATCTTAATTGTCTCAGCGTTGACATTGGAGGTTTTTAGGATACTTCGTGCTGATGTAATGTCCTTTTTTAGCGCTTGGAGTTCATCATTTGCCTTTGAAATAAGTGTTGTGAGTGCTTTTGTTGCCGATGCATAACTATTTCGCCCTGTATAGGGTCTCAAGGCCAGCTCAAGATTAAAAAATGCATCCAGAAGCACTTCTGTGGAATCTGCAAATTTTAGGAGCTGGCTTCTAGCGTCGAGTCGAGATCCATTGTTACATACGATTTGAAAGTTGGAGTAGTCAAACTCTTTGAATCCATTTTGTTGTTTAACATTGGTCCGAAATAATTTTTCAATTGATTGAATATGCGATTTTGCGGTTTCGACGGAGTTCTTGAAAGCATTAAGACGTGGCAGCGGAGCCAGAATTGTACCACTTGTTTTGGCGGGTTTGCTCAACATATCTGCGACTTGTATTATTCGTGTCTCACAGTCAAGAAATGTTATATCTCGATCGATTATTGGCTTTCTAATATCATAGTACAGCGTGCCGCTTTTTTCATCGATAGAAAAATACATTCGTAATTCGGACGTTATTGTAGCGAGGCCAGTCGCGGCTGCTGATAAATCAGAAATATTTGGTCTGGACATCGAGTATCTCATTGAGACCGGAGCAGAAAAATTTAGCATGCAAGATAAAGTCGTATAATGCTGGATTCAACCACTAATGGGCGGCACCTATGTAGGGCCGGGGTTCCCAAACAGAAAAGGGCCCCGCGAAGGGGCCCTCCTGCTTATCCGCCCAACGAAGGTTGCCGGGCGAACGAGTGTCGTCGCGGTTACCGGATGAAGACGCGCTTGCTGCTGTCGTTCTTCTCGTTCGGCACGATCAGGAGCTGGCTGCCGCCCGACGAGGCGATGCTGACATAGTCGCCGTCGAGGGCGCCGTCGTGGGTGGCGATGCTGCCGGCGGCCGGCGCGGTGTTCGTGTCGAAGAGCTGCACGGTCGGCTTGTCGTTGCCATCAGTGCCGCGCAGCAGCACGGTATCGGCGGAGGCAACGGCGGCGCCGCTCAGCGTGGCGGCGGTGGCGAGCAGGGTGGCGAGAACGATACGTTTCATTGGTCAGTTCCTTTCGGTTGGTTTGTCTGTCGTCGGCGTCGCTGCCGACAGAACCGAAATAGGAGCTGTCCCGATCACCTTCAAAACACATGGTGCGGAACATTTGGACACGGATTCTCACGCAAGTCGTGGACGGTGCGTGATCGTTTCGTGAGTGCTGCTTGCGCGATTCCCGGCTTTGCTCTAGCCAAGAAATCATGGGAAATGAGCTGATTCCTGGTGACGACGTTGAATCGATCGAGCTGCGCGAGGCGCTTGAAGAGCGTTATCTCGCCTATGCGCTGTCGACGATCATGCATCGTGCGCTGCCCGATGTGCGCGACGGGCTGAAGCCGGTGCACCGGCGGCTGCTCTACGCCATGCGCATGCTCAAGCTCGACCCCAATGCCGGCTTCAAGAAATGCGCCCGCGTCGTCGGTGACGTCATCGGTAAGTACCACCCGCATGGTGACCAGGCGGTCTATGACGCGCTGGTTCGGCTCGCGCAGGATTTCGCACAGCGCTATCCGCTGGTCGACGGGCAGGGGAATTTCGGCAATATCGACGGCGATAACGCGGCCGCGATGCGTTACACCGAAGCGCGGCTGACCGATGTCGCGCAGCTCATTCTCGACGGCATCGACGAAGACGCGGTCGATTTCCGCGACACCTATGACGGCGAAGATGCCGAGCCGATCGTTCTGCCGGGCGGGTTCCCGAATCTGCTGGCCAATGGCGCCACCGGCATCGCTGTCGGCATGGCGACCTCGATCCCGCCGCACAATGCGGCCGAGCTCTGCGCCGCCGCGGCCTATCTCATCAAGCATCCGAATGCGGGCATCGAGAAGCTTGTCGAGTTCGTGCCGGGGCCGGATTTCCCGACCGGCGGCGTCATCGTCGAGGGTCGGGATTCCATCCTCGAAGCCTATCGTACCGGCCGTGGCGGTTTCCGCGTGCGGGCGCGCTGGGAGAAGGAAGAGCAGGGGCGCGGCACCTGGGTGGTGGCGATCACCGAGATCCCGTACCAGGTGCAGAAGGCGCGGCTGATCGAGAAGATCGCCGAGCTGCTGATTGCGCGCAAGCTGCCGCTGGTCGGCGATATCCGCGACGAGTCGGCGGAAGACGTGCGCGTCGTCATCGAACCGAAATCGCGCACTGTCGATCCGGTCCTGATGATGGAATCGCTGTTCCGGTTGACGGATCTGGAAAGCCGCATCTCGCTCAACATGAACGTGCTGTCGCGCGGCCAGATCCCGAATGTGCTCGGGCTGCGCGATGTCCTTACCGAGTGGCTCGATCACCGGCGCGAGGTGCTGCTGCGCCGCTCGCGCTACCGGCTCGGCAAGATCGAGCACCGGCTCGAAGTGCTTGGCGGCTATCTCGTCGCCTATCTCAACCTCGACGAAGTGATCCGCATCATTCGCGAGGAAGACGAGCCGAAGAAGGAGCTGATGCGGACCTTCGAGCTGACCGACGTTCAGGCCGAAGCGATCCTCAATATGCGGCTGCGCTCGCTGCGCAAGCTCGAGGAACTCGAGATCCGCAAGGAGTTCGACGAGCTGTCGGCTGAGAAGGCCGAGATCGAGTCGCTATTGGCGAGCGAAGAGCAGCAGTGGGGCGTGATCAAGTGGCAGCTCGATCAGGTGGCCAAGAGCTTCGGTCCGAAGACTGAGCTCGGCAAACGCCGCACCACCTTCGCCGAAGCGCCGGCCCATGCCGATGACGACATCATGGTTGCGATGGTCGAGCGCGAGCCGATCACGGTCGTACTGTCGGAAAAGGGCTGGGTGCGGTCGCTGAAGGGCCATATCGCCGACGTGGCTTCGCTCACCTTCAAGGAAGGCGACGCGCTGAAACTGGCGCTGCATGCGGAGACCACCGACAAGCTGATGGTGCTGTCCACCGCAGGGCGGTTCTATACGCTTGGCGCCGACAAGCTGCCCGGCGGGCGCGGTCACGGCGAACCGATCCGGCTGATGGTCGATATGGAGCAGAGCCACGACATCGTCACGGCCTTCGTCCACAAAGGCGACCGCAAGCTGTTGATGGTGGCGACAGATGGGCGCGGCTTCGTTGTCCCCGAAAGCGATATCGTTGCCAACACGCGCAAGGGCAAGCAGGTGCTCAACGTGTCGGGCACCGACGAGGCGAAATACTGCGTGCCGGTGAATGGCGACACGGTCGCGATCATCGGCGAAAACCGCAAGCTGCTGCTGTTCCCGCTCGATCAGGTCGCCGAGATGGTGCGCGGGCGCGGTGTGCGCCTGCAGCGCTACAAGGACGGCGGGCCCGCGGACGTGAAGGTCTTTGCCGCCGCCGACGGGCTCACCTGGCTCGATGCGGCGGGCCGCGAACATATGCGCTCACTGGCCGATCTAGCCGAATGGCGTGGCGACCGGGCGCAGGCCGGCCGCCTCGCGCCTCCGGGCTTCCCGCGCTCAAACAAGTTCGGCAACGGCGGGCTATAGGGCGTTGTCGGGGCTGTTGGTGCGTCGGGTTCAATACCCCGGCCGGTCCTCAGACCATGACAGTGGTCTATCTTTCCCACGTCATCCTCCGGCTTGACCGGAGGATCGGGTACGAGTGGCATGGTTTTCGTGAGCTCGCACAATGGGTGCTGCAAACTCACCTTGGGATTTCCAGCCAGCTATCGTGCGTAGGGTGAGCGATCCTCCGGTCAAGCCGGAGGATGACGTGTGAGGGTGGGGCAGGCGCCCTGCAAGAACCTCCGCAGGCGTACCGTTCCGAGATGGGCAATAGGCCCCGGGTCGAGCCCGGGGTGACGGGGAGTGCGTGGATTGGGCGCCGTGCCGGAAAACGGCAGAGAGTAGCCGCTTGGTGGAGTCCTCTCCGTCGTCATGCCGGACTTGATCCGGCATCCAATGACAGAGGCTTCAGACAGAAGTGGTTGCGCGTGGAGTTGGTGAGCCAAACAAAAAGCCGGGCGTGAGCCCGGCTTTCATCATGTCCAAACAGAGCTGATCGTTCAGGCGAAGTCGCGCGCCAGTTCCGCCTTGCTGTCGGCCGAGAGCATGGCCATGTGGGCGTAGTTCTCGTGGTCGATGCCGACGATGACCTGCGCGCCGGCGAAGGCGGCCTTCTGCGCGTCACTGAACGGGAAGCGGACGAAGTGGACCGAGGAGGTCTTGCCATCCGGCGAGGTGCGCTCGGCGTCTTCCTCGGGCACGCAATAGACCTTCTCGTCGCCGACCTGCACGAACATATGCTGTTCGATGTGGGTCAGCGTCTTGAGCGTTTCGGTGCGGCGCTTGCCGTCCTCGATTTCGAGCATCACGGTCGCGACCAGCTCGCTGCCCTGCGGCACGAGCGGGTTGTAGGCGTTCAGCTCGTCCTTGATCTGCTCTTCGCCGCCACGCTCGATGTAGAGCATTTCCTGGATCTGGAAGAGCATGGTCTCGAAGTTCTCGAAGTAGAAGGTCGCGAAGGGGCCGACATGGATGCGGCGCAGCTTCTTGGTCGGCAGCATGGCCTTGCGGCGTTCGGCGCGGACCTTGCCGAACTCGTCGTCGGAAATGATGTCTTCACGGGTGATGCAGCGGTCTGCAGCAGGCATGGAAAATCCTCCAATCGTCTGGTCGCACCTTACCCGGTCACCGGCGATGGGCGTTCCGGTCGGGTGCGGAAAACGTCAGTTGTTTCAGTTGGCTCGGCTCAACGCATGCCGCAGAAACGGGTTCTATGCGCCGTGCTTCAAGCCGGTTTTCATTTGCATGTCGTGGTCCCAAAACCGGTGCCCACTTTTGGGCGGCATGCAATCAGTACGGAATGCCGTAGGCACGGGCGAGGATGCCGATCGGGTGACCCGACTCGGGGACCTCGTCGCCGCCATCCTGCATGACCTGGATGAGGTGCTTGCAGGCGAGCGGACATTCCGAACACAGCGTCTTGGACTTCTTGCGCTTGATCTGGCCGACGGCCGGCTTGGCCACCTTGACGGCGCAGTCGTGGGTCTCCTTCAGCACGCCGAAGGTTCCGCCGTGACCGGAGCAGCGCTCGACGACCTCGACCTTGGTGTCGGGGATGTTGCGCAGCATCTCGGCCGCCTTCGAACCCATGTTCTGGGCGCGCGCATGGCAGGCCATGTGCACGGTGATGCCGCCTTCGACCGGCTGCAGGCCGGGGGCGAGGCCCTCGTTCTTGGCGATATCGACCATGTATTCGGAGATGTCGCGGACGGCGCCGGACAGCTTCTTGATGTTTTCATCGTCGGGCAGGATCAGCGGCCACTCGAACTTCAGCATCAGGCCGCAGCTCGCGGTCAGCGTGACGATGTCGTAGCCCTTGTCGATCCACTTCACCAGTTCGGTGGAGACGATCTTCGCCTGGTTGGCAACCTTCTCGATGTCGCCATGCTCGAGATGCGGCATGCCGCAGCAGGCGGGATAGACGACTTCGCTCTCGACGCCGTTCCTGGCGAGCACCGCCTGCGCGGCGACACCGGTGCCCGGCTCGTTGTAATCGACGAAGCAGGTGGCATAGAGCGCGACCTTGCGGCCATGCGCCGGTGCGTCGGTGTTGACGGTCGGCGCACCCGAGGCGGCCTGCTTGGAGAAGGTCTTGCTGTGGAACTTCGGCAGTTCGACGTCGCGGTCGATGCCGAGCGTCGATTCGAGTAGCGGGCGGGTCAGGCTGTTGCCGCGCTTCGAGCCCCAGTTGGCGAGGCCGGCAACGGAGCCTGCGAGCTTGCCGTTACGGTCGGTTTCGGACAGCTGCTTGACGGTGAACGGCGCGCCTTTCTTGCGGAACTCGGCGGCGCGATAGCGCAGGATGAGATGCGGCAGATCGAGGTCGAATTCGTGCGGCGGCACGTAGGGGCATTTCGTCATGAAGCACATGTCGCACAGCGTGCAGGCTTCGATGATCTTGGGATAGTCGCGCTTCGGGTCGAGGCCGTCGAGTTCGCCGGTCGAGGATTCGTCGACCATGTCGAACAGGCGCGGGAAGGATTCGCACAGATTGAAGCAACGGCGACAGCCGTGACAAATGTCGAAGACGCGCGTCAGCTCCGCTTCGATGGCGGCTTCGTCGTAGAACGACTCGCTCTGCCAGTCGATGGGATGGCGGGTGGGGGCCTCTGTCGACCCTTCGCGGGGAGTGGTGTTCGTCATCGTTGTCGCGGCCGCAAGGCCGCCCTCGTTCAAATGCGATTTTCGAAACGGCGGACAAGGGTGGGGGGCGCCGGTGGCGCCACCCCGATGGTGCAGGACTGGATTAGTCCATCTGCTCCAGAGCCTTGGTGAAACGGCCGGCGTGGGACTTTTCAGCCTTCGCCAGGGTTTCGAACCAGTCGGCGATCTCGTCGAAGCCTTCGTCGCGAGCGGTCTTGGCCATACCCGGGTACATATCCGTGTACTCGTGGGTTTCGCCTTCGATCGAGGCCTTCAGGTTGTCGGCGGTCGAGCCGATCGGCAGGCCGGTCGCCGGGTCGCCGACTTCTTCCATGAATTCGAGGTGGCCGTGGGCGTGGCCGGTTTCGCCTTCAGCGGTCGAGCGGAAAACGGCGGCAACGTCGTTGTAGCCTTCAACGTCGGCCTTCTGTGCGAAATACAGATAGCGACGGTTGGCCTGGCTTTCACCGGCGAAGGCTTCCTTCAAATTGTCAAGGGTTTTGCTGCTTGCAAGATCCATAGTGTCCTCCTGAAGATTGGGAGCAGGGTGGGGTGAAAATTCCGACAGCCGAACGGTGGCGCCGTCTGCCGAAAGCCCTGCGACGCTCCCTACAATAGCCGTCCCATTGCCGCCGTCAACGCAATTCAGAACCGTTCTAATATTTTTCTATGCAAATGTACGCATAACTTGCGAGGGGTTCGCAATACGGCCGGAGCGGGCGTCGAACCTCGGCGCATGACAGGCCTTTCCCGGGGCTGCTCTGCGGTCGGGCGCGGCGGATCTCACCGTAAGGAGGGAGGTCGGATTTGCCTCAGGCGGCGCCGTCGGCGCGCCCCACGCGGACCATGATCTCGACCGAGCGCAGCGTTTCGTCCTGGTTCAGTTCGGGCAGACCAAGAATGCTGATCGCGTCGGCGGGGATATCCTGAAGACTGGCGTCGTCTTCATGGAAAAGGTGGTGATGGTCGTTGGTGTTGGTGTCGAAGAAGGTGCGCGACCCGTCGAGTACGATGCGCTTCAGCAGGCCGGCGGCGCAAAGCTGGTTGAGCGTGTTGTAGACGGTAGCCTGCGACACCCGAACCTTGTTGCGGCGAGCGAATTCCATGACGTCTTCGGCGGTGACGTGTTTGTCGCCATCCTCGAACAGCAGGCGCGCGATATCGAGCCGCTTCTGGGTCGGGCGGAGGCCGGCGCGGCGGAGAAGGCGTTCAAGCGATTGTTGCGTCATGTCATGTACCAAAGCGAAAGACAGTTCAGAATAAATTTTAAAAGCGTTCTTGAATAACTCAAGACCCGAACACGGAAAAAATGCCGGCTTAATTAAAATCAGCGGCTTTTAACGCGATTGGTGGCTCGAATCGCGGCGCAATGCGGCGTATGAGTGGCGCCGTCGTGTGGTTTCCGGCTGTCCCGAGTTCACCGGCACCAGCGAATAACGTAACGGCAGGTCAGGATCAGATATGCGCGACGGCGGACGAATTCAAGCGGCAATCGAGGTGTTGAGCGATATCGCCGAACGGCGTCGCCCGGCGGCGGATGCGCTGAAGGACTGGGGTCTGTCGCACCGTTTTGCCGGATCGGGCGACCGCGGGGCGATCTCCAGCCTGGTGTTCGATGCGTTGCGTCAGCGTGCGTCGCTGTCGTGGCGGATGGGAGCGGATACGCCGCGCGCCCAGGTGCTCGGGGTCTACGGCCTCGTCTGGGGCAAGGGCGTCGACGAGATCGACGCGCTGTTTGCCGAAGACCGCCACGCGCCTGAGCCGTTGAGCGACGAGGAACGTGCAGCGCTTTCGCGCGGGCAGGTTGATGCGTCGCTTGCCGATGCGCTTGCCGATGCTCCGGGGCACATCGCGGCGGATGTTCCGGAATGGCTGTGGCCGTCCTTTGCGGCTCTGTTCGGCGAGGATGCGGTGGCTGAGGGACGGGCGCTTGCCGGCCGGGCGCCGGTCGATCTTCGGGCGAACCGGCTTAAGGCGGAGCGCGACAAGGTTCTTTCCGCGCTGTCGCGGTTTTCGCCGCAGCCGACACCCCTGTCGCCGGTCGGGGTGCGGATCGCTGCCCCGCATGGGCCGGGGCGGACGCCGCATCTCGCGTCCGAGGCGGGTTTTCTCAAGGGCTGGTTCGAGGTGCAGGACGAGGCCTCGCAACTGGCGGCGATCCTGTCGGGTGCGCGCGGCGGCGCGCAGGTGCTCGATCTGTGTGCCGGCGGTGGCGGCAAGACGCTCGCCATGGCGGCCGAGATGGGCAATAGCGGCCAAATCTTTGCCTATGACAGCGACGCGCGGCGTTTCGGCGACATTCGTGAGCGGCTGAAGCGCGCCGGCGCGCGCAACGTCCAGCTCCGCCTGCCAAGCGAGCCGGATGCGCTGGCCGATCTAGCCGGACGCATGGATGTGGTGCTGGTCGACGCCCCTTGCACGGGGACCGGGACGTGGCGTCGCCGTCCGGATGCCAAATGGCGGCTCGCGCCGGGCGCGCTCGATCTGCGCATCGGCGAGCAGAAGGCGGTTCTTGGGGAGGGCGCCGACTTCGTCGCACCGGGCGGAATGCTTGTCTACGTGACCTGTTCGCTGCTGCCGCAGGAAAACGAGGAGCAGATCGTGGCCTTCCTTTCGGAACGGCCGGAGTTCCGGCTTGCCGATCCGGGCGAGCAATGGCTGACGACGCTCGGCGGGGCGATGCCCGATGGTTTGCGGGCGCCGGTGGAGGGCTTCGGCGATGCGTTGCGTCTGACGCCGGCGCGTGCCGGAACGGACGGGTTTTTCGTCGCGCTCCTGCGCCGTGCGGCCTGAATGGGTGCATTGCGGCGAATCGTGCGGGGATATGCGCTCTCCTCGCGTAAATCGCACTTGCCGAGTCGCGCCGTCTCGCCTATGCGAAAGACATGACTGACACCGTTCTCGTAATCGACTTCGGCTCCCAGGTAACGCAGCTCATTGCGCGACGGGTGCGCGAAACCGGCGTCTATTCGGAGATCGTTCCCTTCCAGAACGCCGAAGCCGCCTTCCATGCCATGCAGCCAAAGGCTGTCATCCTTTCCGGCGGGCCGGCGAGCACGACGGATATCGGCTCGCCACGGGCGCCGCAGGCAGTGTTCGACTCCGGCGTACCGGTGCTCGGCATCTGCTACGGTCAGATGGCCATGTGCACCCAGCTCGACGGCAAGGCGGAAAGCTCCGACCACCGCGAATTCGGCCGTGCCTACATCACGGTCGAGAAGGACTGCCCGCTGTTCGAGGGCGTGTGGAACGCCGGCGAGCAGCATCAGGTCTGGATGAGCCATGGCGACCGCGTCATCGAGATGCCGGAAGGCTTCGAGGTGTTCGCCCGTTCCGCCGGCGCACCGTTCGCCGTGTTCGGTCGGCCGGAAAGCAATTACTACGGCCTGATGTTCCACCCGGAAGTGGTGCACACGCCGGATGGGGCGAAGCTCCTGTCCAATTTCGTCCACAAGATCGCCGGCCTGTCCGGCGACTGGACGATGGCGCATTTCAAGGCCGAGGCGATCGAGAAGATCCGCGCCCAGGTCGGCACCGGCAAGGTGATCTGCGGCCTGTCGGGCGGCGTCGATTCCTCGGTTGCCGCGGTGCTCTTGCATGAGGCGATCGGCGATCAGCTCACCTGCATTTTCGTCGATCACGGCCTGATGCGGAAGAACGAGGCCGAAGAGGTCGTTTCCCTCTTCAGGGGGCACTTCAACATTCCTCTCGTTCATGTTGATGCAGAAGACCTTTTCGTCGGCCAGCTTGAGGGCGAGTCCGACCCGGAAAAGAAACGCAAGACGATCGGCAAGCTGTTCATCGACGTGTTCGAGGATGAGGCGAAGAAGATCGGCGGGGCGGAATTCCTCGCCCAGGGCACGCTCTATCCCGACGTCATCGAGTCGGTGTCGTTCACCGGCGGTCCGTCGGTGACGATCAAGTCACACCACAATGTGGGCGGTCTGCCCGAGCGCATGAACATGAAGCTCGTCGAGCCGCTGCGCGAACTGTTCAAGGACGAGGTGCGGGCGCTTGGCCGCGAACTTGGCCTGCCGGAGCCGTTCGTCGGCCGCCATCCGTTCCCGGGGCCGGGTCTGGCGATTCGCTGTCCGGGCGGTGTTACGCGCGACAAGCTCGATATCCTGCGCCAGGCGGATGCGATCTATCTCGATGAGATCCGCAAGGCGGGGCTCTACGACGCCATCTGGCAGGCCTTCGCGGTGCTGTTGCCGGTGCAGACCGTCGGTGTGATGGGCGACGGACGGACGTATGAATATGTCTGCGCGCTGCGCGCCGTGACCTCGGTCGACGGCATGACGGCGGATTTCTACCACTACGACATGGAATTCCTGTCGCGCGCGGCGACCCGCATCATCAACGAGGTGCGCGGCATCAACCGCGTCGTCTATGACGTCACCTCGAAGCCGCCCGGCACCATCGAGTGGGAATAATGCCCGGCGATCAGCGGCTCGCATTTCCATTGATAGTGTAAGCTATTTCAATAAGTTATCTTTTTTCTGCCATTTCCATAGGGTTGGCGTTGCCGGGAATGTCGTTGTTGGGATTCAAGGGGAATCCTAATGACGGATACCGGCAATCTCCAAACTGACGGAAACATTGCGCCGCATGAAGATCGTGGCATTGAAAAGCCTGCGAGGAAGCTCAGGAAGGGCGCAAAAGAGTCCTACTATACTGAAGTTCATGAAATCCTTGATGGTAGAGTAAAAGTAGTAAAGACTCGAAAGTCTGGTGAATACTTCTCTTTTGTTGCTTGGATACCACAAGAGAAAAAGTATATTACCAGAACAACAAAGAGAAAAAATCTTGATGATGCCAAAGAAGCTGCGAAGGATATCTATCTGGATATCCTTGCTCGTGTGCGCATTGGTGAATCTGTCTTCTCAAAATATCTCTCTGAAGTCATTAGTGAATACCTTGCTGTCAAGGAGTCCGAAGCTCGGCTTGGCGTGATCACAGAGGGGCGAATAGGGACCCTAAAAAGCTTCTCCAAATGGCTACAAACTTACGTCGGAAACCGTCGGTTGTCGGAAATTAAGGCGACGGACTTCGAGGGCTATTTTGAATGGCGACGGCAGAAGGCACCTAAAGTTCGGTGGTGCACTTTAAGAAACGAACGGGGCTTTATTGGCTCTGTCTTCAAGTTCGCCATTGAACGTGGATATCTGCCGGCATCATTCGGTCGCCCTAGGTTCCCGAAAATACGGTCAAGGGCGAAGGACGTTGAAAGGCGAGATGCCTTCAGCCGGGAAGAGCTGGAAACTCTCAAGAGCTTTGTTGAGCGCTGGCATTTGCCTGTCGGTGATGCTGAAGAGCGTTATCACCGAAAAATGGTTCGCGATCTCGTTCTGATCGCATTGGCGACCGGTTGCCGGTTAGGCGAGTTGAGAAAGCTGCGCTGGAATATGATCTCGACCTTCCAAAGCGGTGAAGAGAGGATGGTCGAGATCAAGGTGCCGAAGGACACGAAAACCGGCTCTAGGGTCGTCTATGCCCGTGAGGCAGAGCTTTTTGAACGGCTAGCCCGTTATGCCAAATGGACCGGAAAATCTGACTACGTTTTTGCCAGCGCTTCGGGTGAGCCTCTGTCGCGTCGTGTGATTTATGATCTGTGGAAAGAGATCATGGTCGATTGCGGCTTCAAGGCGTCGGGGAAGAAGCTGACCTTTTACTCTCTCCGGCATTCTCACATCAGTGAAGCCATCTTGAACGGCGCTGATGCATTCCTTCTCTCGGAAAACGTCGGGACGTCGCTGAAGCATATCCAGAACACCTACTACCATGCTGAAAAGGAGAGGGTCCTTCGAGGCTTGTTTGGTCGGGACGGTTCCGTCTAAGCGGCAGTCTTCTTGTGCACGTAAGCTGCATCCGAATTGCCGAAGCCTATAACGTCCCAATTGTCGCCATTCCAATCAATCTGGACGGCATAGTCGATAGCCTTCTCCGGAGTCTCGGTGATCAGCTGGATATCTATGCTCTTGAGGTTTGGAATGCTTGCTAATGACAGATTGTTCCAAGGATCATCAAGGCATTCTCCGATATTGAATTGTTCAGAAATGTCTTTGTTGACAACGAGTATCCCGTGGATGTGTGGGAGAAGTACGTTGTTCGAATATTGACTTACAGGTGTCTTTGAATGGACTTTGAATTTTGCCCGTCTCTCAACGAATCCCCACATAATGGGGAAGATGTTCTTCTTCCGATGCCAGTTCCTTTTATTATTTGGATGCATATAATGATAAATACTTCTGATAACATCATTTGCCAATTTAAATAATGGTTCATCCTTATTTGTATTGAAATTTGGAGTTATTGTTACAAGGTATAGATCATCGTTGTGAAGCCTTGGTCCTGATAGATAATCCAAAAATGATTGTTTTTGTTCTTTGATGTTTTTATAGTTCATGTTACTCTCCTTTATTAAGTAAAACATGTAATTAGACAATAGAAATCCATTCCGCCGGAAAATGTCCCGGAGATTATTGAATGGCGTTTAAATTAGTCTGTGTGGGTGTCTTAAAACGATATTATGATCGACAATAAGGTGGTGCCTCACACTTCAAGGCATTCATAATAAGACTAATTTGAATTGTCGTTGCGCTCTCTGAGCTCATAAATGATCCTCAGGGCGCGATTTGCGATCTCGATGCTTTGTTCTTCTTCGAGAATGTTTAGTAGTAAATCTCTTTCTAACGAAAGTTCTTCTGTGCTAATATTAGATAATTTGTTTGTTTTGCCCTTCATCTCAACTCATCCTCTCTGAAGTATAGTTTAATCCCGCTCTTCTTGTCCATGTATACGCAAACATAATCTTTGCTTTTTGGTTCTCGCATAATGTCCTGTCGGAAAAATACGAGCGCTCCGGGGAAGTGCCTTTTGCCTTCATCTATTAATTGCATTGTCATTCTCCTCTCTCCATTCTGATAAGTTCCTTTGCTATGTAATGCTTTATTGCATTCCGGATTACGTCAGATCGTGACGACCGGTCATGTTGTAGTCCCGTAAATATCGATAATGCGTCGTTTAATGTATCGTCGCATCTGAATAGTATACTTCTTGGTAGCTGTCTCATTGGCTATATCTCCTTTGCATGTTGCTCTGGTATATCTATATATATTTAGTAAAACGGAGAATTTACGCTGGTCGGCATTCGACCGTGAATGGTGGAGGGTGATATTGATGCGCAATAGTCCTCGTGAAACGCCGTTCATCCCCCGTGAAACAAGGAGTTTTGCGAATCTGGCGATCTTCAGAGTTCTACAAACTAGCCCGGTATCTGGTCGGGCGACCTCAGAGGTCTGTCTGGAAAAGCAAATTAAAACAATGTCTTGTGTAAAGGATAGACAGTCGAGAAAGCCTATAACAGTATCGAGTGGGAGTGAGCCGCACCCCGGCACGCTCCCTCGACATGAAATGTCAGTGATTTTGAGGACGGCAGGCCCAATCAGGCGCTGCCGTCGTTTTTCTGGAAGATCATCACGCAGTCGACGGCGACGGGGCCGTCTGCTCCGACAAGGACCGGATTGAGGTCGAGTTCGGCGAGCGTGTCTTGCATGGCATCTGCCCAGACGGACAACCGCGAAAGCAGCCCCGCGATCTCCTTGCGGTCGACGGGCGGTTTGCCGCGTGCGCCGTCGAGCAGCGGGCCCATGCGCAGTTCGTCGAGCATGCTGGCGGCTTCGGTCTCATCGAATGGCGCCCGGCGGAATGAGGCGTCCTTCAGGATCTCAACGAAAATACCGCCGAACCCGACCATGACCATCATGCCGAACACCGGATCGCGCTGCACGCCGACGACCAGTTCGACATGCCCGCCGGACATCGCCTGGACGAGAATGCCGTCCAGTTTCGCGTCAGGCTGGCAATCGGCGACCAGTGCGGTCAGCTTGTTGTAGCCGTCACGGATCTCGCTTTCGCTGTTCAGATTGAGCAGCACGCCGCCGAAGTCCGATTTGTGCAGGATGTCGGGGGATTCGACCTTGAGCGCGACCGGCCCGGCGAACGAGCGCCAGGCGCTGACGGCTTCGTCCGCGGCGCGTGCCAGGGCAACGCCCGCCAGCGGAATGCCCGCCTGCGTCAACCAGCCGAGGGCATCCACCGAGGGCTGCGCGCCCCATGAAACAGGTGCGTTCGGCAGGCTTCCGGCCGGCAGAGAAGGCAGGGCTGCGGTGCCTGCAATGCGTTGCGAGGCGGCGCCATAACGGGCCATTGCGGCCGCGGCCTCGACGGCGCGTTCGCCGGCGCCGAATACCGGGATTTCCATTTCCCGCAGCCGGTCGAGGGCGGCTTTCGGGGCCGCCACCCAGCACACCAGGAACGGTTTCGTGGACCGCGACTGGATGTCGGCGAATATGTCGATCAGCGTGTCGACATGGCTGTGCATCAGCTGCAGCCAGATGATGGCGACCGAGATGTTGGGATCGTCGAGCAGGGCGACCGCCGTTTCGGTCAGCAATTCGGGACGGGCAACGAATTGTCCGGTGACGTCGACCGGATTTCCGGCCGCGCCGAATGCCGGCATGACGGCGCTCATCCGCTTCTGGGTTTCCGGCTCCGGTTCCGGCACGGTCAGGCCGACTTCCTCGGCCCGGTCGGCCATCATGACGCCGGCGCCGCCCGATTGGGTCAGAATGCCGAGGCCGTTTCCGTGCGCCCGCCGTTCCTGGCAGAAGGCTTCGAGGATATCGAGCATCTGCTCTTCGTTGCGGGCGCGGATGATGCCGTATTGGCGTGCGACCGCGTCGAACACGGTATCAGCCACGGCCAGCGCGCCGGTATGGGAGGCTGCTGCCTTGGCGCCCGAGGCGAGCCGCCCGACCTTGGTAAGAACGAGCGGCTTGCCGAGCGCCCGGCATTTTTCGGCGAGCCGGATCAGCGCGGCACCGTCGGTGATGCCTTCAAGATAGCCGGCCGCGACCTTGATGCGTGGGTCCTCAATGACCGCCATCATCAATTCGCTGAAGTCGAGATCGGCCTGGTTGCCGGTGTTGATGAAATAACCGAGGCCGAGGCCGCGCTGGCGCACGAGGGCGGCGATGGCGGTGCCGAACGCGCCGGACTGGGTGACGAACGCAATCGGGCCCGCATTGGTCTCGCCGTCCGCGTACTGGCTGAAGGTGGCGTAGAGATTGTCGAACGCGTTGATGAAGCCGAGGCAATTGGGGCCGAGCAGGCACACGCCGGCATCGCGCGCAGTCTGTGCAAGGCGGGCCTCGAGGGACTTGCCCTCGGCGCCCATTTCACCGAAGCCGGAGCTGAAAATGACGGCGGCGCGAATGCCGCGCTGGCCGAGCTGTTCGATCGCGGCGATGACGCCGGCGGCGGGAACGGCAACGATTGCCAGGTCGGCGGCTTCCGGCAGCGAAGCGACATCGGGGTAGCAGCGCAGTCCGGCAATCTCGTCATACTTCGGATTGATCGGAAGGATGCGCCCCTTGTAGCCCTTTTCGATCAGGTGCTTCAGCGGCCGTCCGTTGACTTTGGCGAAGTCGGCGGACGCGCCAATGATCGCCACGGATTCCGGAGAGATCAGTTTCTTGATGATTTCGTTTCGGTCGGTTGCCGCAAGCGTCATTTTGTTCTTGTCCTAGAATGCTGAAATGCCGGTTTGTGCGCGCCCCAGTACGAGCGCGTGGATATCATGCGTGCCTTCCAGCGTGTTGACCGTTTCCATATTCATTAGGTGCCGGATGATGGGATATTCGTCGGATATGCCGTTGCCGCCGTGGATATCGCGGGCCTGCCGGGCGATATCGAGCGCCTTTCCGGCATTGTTGCGCTTGAGCAGAGAGACCATTTCGGACGACGCCTTGCCTTCGTCGCGCAGCCGGCTGACATGCAGGCAGGCGAGCAGCCCGAGGGTAATATCGGTCTGCATGTCGGCGAGCTTTTTCTGGATAAGCTGGTTCGCGGCCAACGGCTTGCCGAATTGCAGACGATCGAGCGCGTATTGCCGCGAGGCATGCCAGCAGGCCTCGGCGGATCCGATCGCGCCCCAGCAGATGCCGAACCGGGCATTGTTGAGGCAGCCGAAGGGGGCGCTGATGCCGCGCGCGCCCGGCAGGCGGTTTTCCTCGGGCACGAACACATCGTCCATGTGGATCTGGCCGGTCGGGGAGGCGCGGACGGAAAACTTGCCCTCGATCTTGCCGGTCGACAGACCCTTCATGCCACGTTCGAGGATGAAGCCGTTGACGACGCCTTCGTCGTTCTTTGCCCAGACGATCATGACGTCGGCAATCGGGGCGTGGGTGATCCAGGTCTTGCTGCCGCTCAGCCGGTAACCGCCCTCGACGGAGCGGGCTCGCGATTTCATGCCCGAGGGGTCCGAGCCGTGATCGGGCTCGGTCAGCCCGAAGCAGCCGAGCCGTTCGGCGGCGCCGAGTGCCGGCAGGTAGTTCTGCCGCTGCTGTTCCGAGCCGTAGAGATAGATCGGCATCATGGCCAGCGTGCTCTGAACGCCGAGCGCGGAGCGGAAGCTGGTGTCGACGCGCTCGAACTCGCGGGCGATCAGCCCGTAGGACACGTAGTTGATGCCGGCGCAGCCATAGCCGTCGATCGTTGCCCCGAGGAAGCCTAGCTCCGCCAGCTCCTTCATCAGTGAGAGATCGAAGGACTCGTGGCGATTGGCCTCAAGGATGCGGGGCAGCAGCTGCGACTGGGCGAAATCGCGCGCGGTGTCGCGGATCAGGATTTCTTCCGAGTTCAGGTGACTGTCGATCAGGAATGGGTCTTCCCAGTCGAAGGGAATGCCGCGCATGCCAGCGGCGCGCAGCGTTTCTTGCGTCGGCGGTGATGTTTCGGCGCTCACTTGCCCTCGCTTTCGCCGGCATAGCCGGTCTTGCCGAATTCAGGCTTCCGTTTTTCGAGAAAGGCGCTGACGCCTTCCTGCTTGTCGGCGCTGGCGAGGCAGATCTGGAACCAGCGGTGCTCGTAGTCGATTGCGTGTTCGCAGGTCATGTCGGCCGAACGAGAAACGGTGTCGATCACGGCGCGCGTGGCAATGGGGGCGAGGGCGCACAGGCGTTCCACCAGGGCGTCGATGCTTGCGGTGAATTCGGCCTGCGGGACAACCCAGTCGACGATGCCGATCCGGGCGGCTTCCTCGGCATCGATGCGTTCGCCGAGCATGATCATCTTCAGCGCGCGGCCGCGGCCGATCAGGCGCGTCAGGCGCGCCGTGCCGCCATTTGCCGGCAGAATGCCGAGGCGGCTCTCGGGCAGGCCGAGGATCGCGTTCGACGACGCGAAGCGGAGGTGGCAGGCCAGCGCCAGTTCGAGGCCGCCGCCGAGCGCAAAACCGTTGATCGCGGCAACGGTCGGAAAGGGTGAGTCTTCGAGGCGTTTCGCCAGTTCGCGGCGAATGCCGAAATCCATGTCACCCCAGGGCGTACGCCGCTGCATCTCCTCAAGGTCGGCGCCGGCTGCGAAGGCTTTGTCGCCCGTCCCGGTAAGAACCAGAACACGGGTTTCCGCCGGCAGCCTGTCGAATACCGAAAGGGCTTCCTCAAACACCTGATTGTTCAGCGCGTTCAGCACCGAAGGGCGGTTGAAGGTGATCCGGGCGCGGGGCCCGTCCTGTTCATAGAGAATGGTCTGGTAATCTGACATTGCATGCTCTCGAGCTGTCTCGAAAGCAGACTAGGAAGGAAGCTTTCCCCCGGTCCAATTTATTTTCATTAGGTTCAATATCACTGATGTGAATAATTATGGTGGCCGGTCTCTAGACCGTGTTGCACAAAGCCAATAGCTGCTCACGCAGCCAGATGTGGCCCGGATCGGTATCGAGGGACTCGTGCCAGATCATGTAGATCGGGAATTCCGGCGTGTGTATCGGGACGGTGTATGTCCGCAGCCGGAAATGGTCGGCGTAGATATGCGCCATGCGGCGCGGCAGGCTGCAGATCAGGTTCGAGCTTTGCACCACGCTCGGCATCGACATGAAATGCGGGACGGTCAGGGTGATGTGCCGTTCGAGTCCGCGCTTGGCCAGGGCGAGGTCGATCATCGGCATCGACCTGCGGCGTGGTGCGATTACGACATGATGCAGCTTCATGAACGTGTCGAGGCTCAGTTGATCACCGATCAGCGGATTGTCGCGGCGGGCCAGCGTGACCAGTCCCTCGGTCAGGGCGCAAGCGCTTTTGAAACCCTGTCCGCTGAGGGAGAAATAGTCGAGCGCGAGGTCGACCGTGCCCTCCATCAACTCATTGCGCAATTCGGCGCTTGGTTCCGGGCGGATGCGGATATGGATGTCGGGCGCCGCCTCGCTGAGCCAGTCCAGGAAGCGTGGGAGAATGACGGTTTCGCCGTAGTCCTCTGCGGCGATCACGAATTCCCGCTTGGAATTGGCGTAGTCGAAATTGTCGTCGCCGCGCATTCCCTGTTCCAGCGTGTCGAGCGCGTGACGCACGGGCTCGCGCAGGGCCTTGGCGCGCGGCGTCGGTGACATGCCGCTTCCCTCGCGCTTGAAGAGCTGGTCACCCAGCGTATCGCGCAGGCGGGCGAGTGCGTTGGAGACGGCGGGCTGGGACAGATTGAGGCGAATTGCGGCTTTGGAGATGCTGCGCTCGGAATAGATCGCATCGAAGATGATGAGCAGGTTGAGATCCATATTGCGCAGTTTCATCGCCGCTCCCCGGTTTGAATTATTCAGATCATCAATAAAGTCTATTCTGCATAGAAAGTAGACAAATAATCTTCGGGTTCGCATGCTTTTTCAAGAGCCGTAAGGCCGCTTGTGTTCAGGGAGGCATGCAAATGCGGGGCAAGGTCGCCATCGTTGGCTATGGACGAACTCCATATAGCCGGTTGAAACCCGGACAACCCGTTCTGAATGTCGACGAGTACATCGCTTGGGCGGCGGAACTCGCGCTTGAACGGGCGGGAATGTCGAAGAACGACTTCGACGATCAAGGCCTGGGCGTTTCCCATGCCGAAGTGGCGCATACCGTCAACTGGTCGGCTGCGACGGCGGAAAATCTTGGCATCTCGCCGCGGGCGGTGATCCGTGGCGACCAGGGCGGCTCCTCGGCGACATCCATGCTCATCCGGGCCGCCGCGCTGATCAATGCCGGTGTCATCGACCGGGCACTGATCGTCGGCGCCGATACACCGCTCGGTATGCCGTCCATCGCGCCGGGGTTGCCGCTTTCGCCGGAACGTACGCGCGGTGTCTACTGGGATTTCCAGGGCCCGTTCGGTGTCATGGGTGCGACCGCGCAGTTTGCGCTCGTTCTGCGCCGCTACATGCACCAGTATGACGTCAGCCCTGAGCAGCTCGGCAAGATCGCGGTTTCGAACCGCTATCACGCGTCCCTGCATCCCGGTGCGATTTATCGCGAGCGCTACGATCTCGACGCCTATCTGGCGTCGCCTATTCTTTCCGATCCGATCCGGCTGTTCGATTGCGTGCCGATCGTGAACGGCGGGCTGGCCTATATCGTCACGTCAGCGGAAACGGCGAAAAAGATTACCGACCGGCCGGTTTATTTGCTGGGTTTTGGCGAACAGAACAATCACTATCCGGGTTCGCGGGTGTTCCCCGACGTAACGGAAACGGGCTTCGCCAAATCTGCTCCGGTCGCGATGAACATGGCCGGTGTCACCCATGACAACATCGATTTCTTCCAGCCCTACGACGACTACCCGTTCATTTCGATGATGACGATCGAGGATTGGGGGTTCTGCAAAAAGGGGCACGGCGGGCGCTTCGTCGAGGAACGCAATCTCAGTTTCGATGGTGATTTCCCGTTGTCGACCGACGGCGGGCAACTTTCGGGCGGGCAACCCGGCGGCGCCAATGGTGGTTTCATGCCGCTGGTCGAAGGTGTTGCACAGCTTCGCGGCGAGGGCGGCGACCGTCAGGTGCAGAACGCGTCGATCGGCGCCGTCTGCGGCTTCGGCGGCATCCCTTATGGCCGGCCCGGACGTAGCTGTATTTCCATTATTCTCGGATCGGGGGCCTGAGCCATGAGCGAACTTCCAGCCAAGCCGCTTCCCGAAATCTACGAACTGACGGAACCGTTCTGGAAAGGCGCCCATGAGGGGCGGCTGATGATGCAGAAATGCAGCAAATGCGGCACGGTGAATTTCCATCCGAAGCCGTGGTGCATCGAGTGCGGGTCGCGCGACATTCCGTGGACCGAGATGCGCCCCGAGGGGACAGTCTACTCCTACACGATCTCTCGCGCAGTCGCGATGAACTATCCCGGTTGGAAGGAAGAACTGCCCGTCATCATGTGTCTCGTCGATATCGACGGCGGCGCACGGATGTACGCGCAAGTGACCGGAATCGAGCCGGAGGCAATGCAGGTGGGTTTGCGGGTGACAGCCTATTTCGATCCCATCAGCGACGACTACAGCATTCCGAAATTCCGTCCTGTCTAAGACCGGAAAACGGCACAACGGACGGAAAACTCTTAGGGGAGGAAAGAAATGAAGAACTTCAACAAACTCAAGAATTTTGCACTGTCCGGCGCGGTCGGCTTCGGCGCGCTCGTGGTTGCCGGAATGGCTTTTGCGCCGACTACCGCGAAAGCCGACGACGTGCTGAACATCAGCCTGATGAGCGCTCCGTTCGGATCGGGCTCCTACGTCCTTGGTTCGGCGCTTGAGGACATTTCCAAGAAGGCCAATGCCGGCTTTGTCATCACGCATACCGAGAGCCCGGGTTTTGTCTTCAACATCAAGAAGCTCGACAAGGAGCCGGAGCTCAAGAAAAGCATGATCGTCGGCTCGGGCGGCGGTGTGCAGGGTCTGGCCAAGTCCGGCACGGGGCCGTTCGACAAGAAGTACGAAGGCCTCAAGCTGATCGCCAACTACAATCTGAACACGATCTGGCTGGCATCACTCGATGCAGGCATCACCAAGGTCGAGGATCTGAAAGGCAAGAAGGTCGCGCTTGGACGGCGCGCGCAGATCAACTGGGCGCTGCAGCCGGCCGCCATCCTGCATGACGGCTATGGTATGACGGAGTCCGATGTCGACATCGCCTATGTCGGTACCAAGGAATCTGTTGCTGCGCTGCTTGATGGCACGGCCGATGCCGGCGTGATCGGTGGCTATATCGATCCGGTCAGCAAGAAAATGGTGCTGAGCCCGCAGACGACGGAATTCCTGGCGTCCGGGCGCAAGGTCAGCCATCTGGAATGGGGCAAGGAGAACGTCGACAAGGCGCGTGCCGCGGGCATGTCGATGGCCAATATCGTCGTGCCGGCCGGCATTGCCGATGGCATGGACAAGCCGATGGAAGGTTTCGCGGATAGCGTTGCCTGGATGGTTTCGCCGGAGTTTTCCGAGGATGCAGCCTACAAAGTGACCAAGATGCTGCTGGAAAACCTCGACAAGTTCGCCGACTACCACGCGACCGGCAAGCTGATGTCGCGTGAGGGCATGGTCTATGGCTGGGATCCGGAGGACATTCATCCCGGTGCGCTGCGCGCCTACAAGGAAGCTGGCGTGATCAAGTAAGCTCATGATTGCGGGCGGTGGCGGTTTCGTTCGCCGCCGCTCGCCATGAACTTCGCAAACGCCCATTTTCCGTCTGTTCCTCGAAAGGAACCAGAGCCATGACCGATATCAGGCTCAAGGTGCTGGATGGTCTGATCGTTGTGTTGGGATTGGCGATGTTCGCCTACCACATGGTGTCGACGCAGTACCTGTTCTTCAGTTCCTACGAACACCAGGCCATCCATCTCGGCTTCACGTTCGCTCTGCTGTTCCTCAACCATGCGCGTGGTCGAGGCGGACGATTTTCGATGATCCTCAACACCGCCTTCGCGGTGATCGGCGTCGCCTGTGCCGTCTATGTGTTCGCCAACGTGGTTCATCTTGAGGAAGCCTTCGGTTTCCCCGAACCGATGGATTTCTTCATCGGATTGCTTCTCATCTTCCTGGTCGTGGAGGGGACGCGGGTTGCCTGGGGCATCACGCTGCCGATCGTGGCGGGGTTGTTCGTGGCCTATTTCGTGTGGGGCCATCTGTTGCCGGGGCAGCTCTACCATCGTGAGTTCAATGTCGACTACGTGGTGTCCTATCTGAGCATTGGCCTGTCGGGGATATTCGGGACCTTTCTTGGCATCTCCGCCAACCAGATATTCCTGTTCGTGGTGTTCGGTGCGCTGCTGGGCGTCATCCGCGTCAACGACTTCTTCCTTGAAGCCGGCAAGATCGCAGGGCGGGCGTTCCGTGGCGGTCCCGGTCAGACCGCGGTCGTCTCAAGCGGCTTCATCGGCATGATTTCCGGTGCTGCGGTGGCCAATGTGGCGATCACCGGTGCCTTCACCATCCCGTATATGAAACAGGTTGGCTACAAGCCGCACCATGCCGGTGCGATCGAGGCGACCGCCTCGACGGGCGGGCAGCTGATGCCGCCGGTCATGGGCGCCGCAGCCTTCCTGATGGCGTCGTTTCTCGGCGTCTCCTATGACACGGTCATGCTGGCGGGGCTGCTGCCGGCGGTGCTCTATTTCTGGGGCGTGATGCTCGGCGTTCAGTTCCTTGCCGTGCGCACCAATATCAACGCGCCGCGTGAACCGGTCGACTACAAGATGCTGCTGCGCCGAATGCCTCTTTTCGGCATCCCGCTGGCGACGTTGGTCACCATGCTGATCATGCAGTACAGCCCTGCCGTGGCTGCATTCTGGGCAATCGTCATCGCCATTGGGTTGTCCTATGTCGGCAGTGAGACGCGGCCGGATTTCGGCAAGCTGATGCGCTGCATCGCCGATGGCGCGCTGGTCGGTGCGCAGATCGGTATCTCGCTGGCCATCGTCGGCCTCGTTGCCCAGACGCTGATTACTACCGGCCTTGGCAACAAGATCGCCGGACTGGTCGAAATCCTCAGCGCGGGCAATCTCGTGATCGGCCTGTTGATCACCATGATCGTATCGATCGTTCTGGGCTGCGGCGTGCCGACAAGTGCTGCCTATACGCTGGTGGCGATCGTCGTTATCCCGATCGTCGTGCGCATGGGGGTCGAACCGATTGCGGCGCACTTCTTCGCCTTCTATTTCGCGGTGATCTCTTCGCTGACGCCGCCGGTTGCGCTTGCCGCACTCGCCGGTGCGGGGCTTGCCGGGGCGCCATATTTCAAGACGTCGCTGTCGGCGGCGAAACTGGCGATCTCGGGGTTCATCATTCCCTATCTGATCATCTTCAATCCGCTGCTCACGCTGCATCCGGACAATTGGGTGCATGCGGCGGGGACGATCATTGCGGTTCCGCTCGGCATGACGGCGCTTACGGCGGTCATCTACGGCTGCGGCATCACGATCTTTTCCTCGACGGAACGGCTGATGGCGGGTTTCAGCGCAGTCATGCTGCTCGGCTATTCGGTGTTCAGGCACATCGACTCCCTGCCGATCGAATACCCGATGCTCGCCATAGGGTGCATGAGCTTTGCAGCGCTCGCCGTCTCGCAGCTCAAGAGCCGAGCGCGGATGCGCGAAGCGCCAGCCTGATCAAAACCGCAACCGCAGTCGCCTGAGCATTTCAGGAATACCCCACGACCTGAACGGCAGTGCTGTTCCGGCACGGGACTTCATACGCCGGTCGAAAGGCCGGAGACACGGAAAACGAGAGGACTATTGCTATGAAGATGACAACCGAAGAGGCCTTCGTGAAGGTTCTCCAGCGGCACGGTATCCGCCATGCGTTCGGCATTATCGGCTCGGCCATGATGCCCATTTCCGACTTGTTTCCGGCGGCCGGTATCCACTTCTGGGATTGTGCGCACGAAGGCAGTGCCGGAATGATGGCGGACGGCTACACGCGGGTCACCGGCAAGATGTCGATGATGATCGCGCAGAACGGTCCGGGCATCACCAACTTCGTCACCGCCGTCAAGACGGCGTACTGGAACCACACGCCGCTGCTTCTGGTCACGCCGCAGGCGGCCAACAAGACGATCGGGCAGGGCGGCTTCCAGGAAGTCGAACAGATGAAGCTGTTCGAGGACATGGTGGCCTATCAGGAAGAGGTTCGCGATCCGACGCGCGTCGCCGAAGTGCTGACGCGGGTGATCTCCAAGGCGCATCTCGCCTCGGCGCCGGCGCAGCTCAACATTCCGCGTGATATGTGGACCCATGTGGTCGACATCGATCTGCCCGATCCGATTGCGTTCGAACGCTCGCCGGGCGGCGAGAACTCAATTGCCGAAGCCGCAAAGTTGATCTCGGAAGCAAGCAATCCGGTCATCCTGAACGGCGCGGGTACGGTGTTGTCGGAAGGCGGTATCGACGCCAGCCGGGAGCTCGCCGAGCGCCTCGATGCGCCGGTGTGCGTCGGCTATCAGCACAATGATGCTTTCCCGGGTTCGCATCCGCTTTATGCCGGTCCGCTCGGCTACAACGGTTCGAAGGCGGCGATGGAACTGATCCGCGACGCCGATGTGGTGCTGTGCCTCGGCACGCGCCTCAACCCGTTTTCTACGCTGCCGGGATACGGGATCGAATACTGGCCGGCCAACGCGAAGATCATCCAGGTCGACATCAACCCCGACCGTATCGGCCTGACCAAGAAGGTCTCGGTCAGCATCGTCGGCGATGCGGCCAAGGTGGCGCGCGGTATCCTTGCCCAGCTTTCAGCGACGGCGGGCGATGCGGGCCGCGCGGAGCGCAAGGTTCGGATCTCCGAAACCCGGTCGCGCTGGGCACAGCAATTGTCGTCGATGGATCACGAGGAAGACGATCCCGGCACCACCTGGAACGAGCGCGCGCGCAAGGCCAAGCCGGACTGGATGAGCCCGCGCATGGCGTGGCGGGCGATCCAGCAGGCACTGCCGAATGAGGCGATCATTTCCTCCGACATCGGCAACAACTGCGCCATCGGCAACGCCTATCCGTCTTTCGAAGGCGGGCGGCGTTATCTGGCGCCTGGTCTGTTCGGCCCGTGCGGTTACGGCCTTCCGGCGATCGTCGGCGCCAAGATCGGCCATCCCGACGTGCCGGTCGTCGGTTTCGCGGGTGATGGCGCGTTCGGCATTGCCGTCAACGAACTCACGGCGATTGGACGCAGTGAGTGGCCGCCGATCACGCAGATCGTCTTCCGCAACTATCAGTGGGGTGCGGAAAAGCGCAATTCGACGCTCTGGTTTGACGACAATTTCGTCGGTACCGAGCTGGACGAACAGGTCTCCTATGCCGGCATCGCCAATGCGTGCGGGCTGCAGGGCGTCCAGGTCTTCACGATGGACGAACTGACGGCGGCGCTTCACAAGGCCATCGAAGACCAGATGAAGCACGGCAAGACGACGTTGATCGAGGCGATGATCAACCAGGAGCTGGGCGATCCGTTCCGCCGCGATGCGATGAAAAAGCCGGTCCGCGTGGCCGGAATCGACATCGCTGATATGGTCGATTGAACCGGACAGGGGCCCGTGCGTGGGCAGTGGCCCCGTCCCGATCTCGAGAACGGTCGAAGCAGGCGATGACGGAACACGGTGGCATACTGGTTTTCAATGCGGGCGCTTCGTCGATCAAGTTCGCGCTGTTCTCGCAGCAGCTTGAGCGCATATTGTCGGGCTCGGTGTCCGGTATTGGCAGCGGGGGCCTGCTGACGATCGGAGAAGAGCGCGCGGAATGCGATGTTCCCGATCATGCCAGCGCTGTGAAAGCGTTGCTCGCCGGGCTTTTGCGCAATGGCGTCCGCTTTGATGCCATTGCCGGCGCCGCACATCGTGTCGTTCATGGCGGGCGCGATCTGGTGGCACCCTGCAGGGTGACGCCCGATGTCATCGCGGCCATCGAGGCCTGCGTACCGCTCGCACCGCTGCACAATCCCCACAATCTGGCGCTGATACGCGCGATCGCGGCGATCGCACCGGACCTGCCGCAATTCGCGACCTTCGATACGGCATTTCATGCGACCAACCCGGATGTGGCGTTGCGCTATGCAATTCCGGCCAGCGAAGACGCCAAGGGCATTCGCCGCTATGGGTTCCATGGCATTTCCTATTCGGGGCTCGTCGAACGTCTGCCCAAACTCAGCGGGCAACCTCTGCCGCGGCGGCTGCTGGCGATGCACCTCGGAAATGGTGCGAGCCTGTGCGCGATCAAAGACGGAATGTCGGTTGCAACCACCATGGGCTATTCCCCGCTGGACGGGTTGACCATGGGAACCCGGTGCGGTGGGATTGACGGAAACGCCGTGCTGCGTCTGGTGGAAGAGCACGGAATCGAAGGCGCTGCCCGGCTCCTCAACCATGAAAGCGGCCTCAAGGCGCTCGGCGGGACGGCGGACATGCTTGCCCTGCAGAGAAATGTCAGCGCCGAGTGCTGCTTCGCGGTCGAACATTTCTGTTATTGGGGCGTGCGGCACGCCGGCTCGATGATTTCAGCTATGGGCGGTCTCGACGCTGTGGCGTTCACTGGCGGTATTGGTGAGAACGACGTGAAGATCCGCGCCCGGATCGTAGACGCGCTCGGATGGGCGGGTGTGTATCTCGACAGGGCTGCGAATATCCGCGGGGATCTCCAGCTTCATATCCGGCTGTCGCCGGTGACGGCATGGATCGTGCCCGCGGACGAAGAAGTCACCATCGCGCGAAACGCTCTGGCCACGGGCGATGCCGTCTGATTGCAGCGCGGCGAAGCGGGGTGTCCGTTATTCAAGGCGATTGATTTCCTGCGGTCCCGCAGCCTAAGAAACAATCGAATGGGAAAGCGGCCGGGACACGCAGTGTTTTGATCGGCGCGGCTTGGGGGCGTTTTGCGGGAGCGGAACCGTGACGGTCACGATCTACGGCATCAAGAATTGCGGCACGATGAAGAAGGCGTTCGACTGGCTTGAGGCCAACGGCGTCGACTACCTCTTCCACGACTACAAGAAGGCCGGAGCCGAGAAGGCTGACCTGGAGCGCTGGTGCGCTTCTGCCGGTTGGGAGAAGGTGATCAACCGTGCCGGCATGACGTTCCGCAAGTTGCCGGACGAGGCGAAGGCCGATCTCGATGAGGCCAAGGCGATTGCGCTGATGCTCGACAAGCCGTCGATGATCAAGCGGCCGATTGTCGAAACGGGCGGCACCATCGAGCTCGGCTTCAAGCCCGAGCGCTACGCCGAGATCTTCGGCAAGTAGGTCAGAGGCGGGCGGCAGTCTTTCCGCCCGCGCCACATACTTCATAAAACTCGGGAATTTCAGGCGTCGCCGGTTTCGCCCGTGTCGAGCGATGACACCGCTTCGAAGGTGCGCTCGATGTGGTCGGTCATCAGCCGGCACGCCTCGTCGGCATCGCGGGCAAGGGCGGCTTCGAAGATCGCCTTGTGCTCGGCGTGGACATCGCGCGGCACCGGGTTTTCGACCAGCGCAAGCCGGCGGTAGCGCTCGGACTGCTGGTAGAGCATCTCGCGCAGGCGGAACAGCCAGTTCGACTTCGAGGCCGCGACGAGCGCTTCGTGGAAGCCGCGGTTGCGCTCCTCCCAGTCGTCGGAGAGCGCGCGGCGGTGTTCGTCCATCCGCTCTTCCACCTTCGACAGACGATGATAGGCGGCGACAAGCTCGGCTTCCCAGTCGTCATCGCCATTCTCGATAGACTCGCGAAGGGCGGTCACTTCCATCAGCGTGCGCACGCGCGTGACGTCGCGCAGATCGTCCATGGAGATCGGGGCGACGCGGAATCCGCGCTGGCCTTCCGAGGTCACCAAGGCATCCGACAACAGCAGCGAGAGCGCTTCGCGCAGCGTGCCGGCGCCGACGCCATAGTCGTTTTTCAGATGCTCGACGCGCAGCTTGGCGCCCGGCTTCAGCGCACCGCAGAGAATGTCCCGGCGCAGCCTTTTGTAGGCAAAGTCGACCAGGGTTCGCGCTGAGCGACGCTCTTCTTCCAGGTCGTCCTGGCGTGCCGCCGTCGCGTCGATGGTGATGCTCTGTGCCATGCCGTTTCTGTCGTCTCGCAAAAGCCGTTCGCGGCCAAATGTCCGCGTTGCCTAGGTTTTTCACCGGAATCGAGGTTTCGCGATGCACGGTGTCCGTGTGCTTTCATAACAGAAAGCCTACCCGATGTGAATTTCGATAAAGTGAATATGTTTTGGGAAAAATATAAAATCTCGAGATTTTGATTGACCGCCGAAATTTTACGCCGTATCACACTGCCAACCACAGCCGCATGCGAGGTCGGTCACTAGCCGACACAACAAGAAGCGGCAGAAACAGGGATGAAACGGAGCCAGCGCGATGCAGCAAGGTTCGCTCCAGTTCGAAGCGGCAATGGCAGAAATGCCTGGCTCCGCGCGCGTCATCCCCGGCACTTCCACGAATTGGCATCCGTATGTTCAAGCGCGGCCTTTCGGCCTGCGGCTTGTCGCGGCCTGCCACGGGTGAGGAGAGGGACGATGTTCGCCGTCGGTCCGCATTTCGAGGTCACCATCCTTGAGACCGGCGAACAATATCGTTGCTCGGCTTCCCAGCATCTTCTCGGCGCGATGGTTTCGCTTGGCCGCAAGGGCATCCCTTCAGGGTGCCACGGCGGCGGTTGCGGCGTGTGCAAGGTCAAGGTGACGCGCGGCACCTACACGACGTTGCCGATGAGCCGCGCCCATATCAGCGAAGCCGAAGAACGCGACGGAATCATTCTCGCCTGCCGGGCGCTGCCGACCTCGGATCTCGAGGTCTCGGTGATCGGCAAGCTGAAAAAGGCACTGACCAAACCAAAGAAATACGGCCTGGTCTGATAGCAGGAACGACGAGACAAAAACCGCCCTCGTAAAGGAGAAACACCCATGGGAGTGATGCGCATCGGGCATATCAATCTCCGTGTCTTGGACATGGATGAGGCCCTGAACTACTACGAGAACGTGCTCGGACTGATCCGCACCGACGTTGACGATGCGGGCAACTACTACCTCAAGGGCTGGGATGAATGGGACAAGTACTCCGTCATCCTGACGCAGTCCGATCGCGCCGGCATGAACCACATCGCCTACAAGGTCGAGAAGGACTCCGACCTCGATGAGTTCAAGCAGCGCATCGCCGACTATGGCGTTGCCGTTGAGGAAGTGCCGGCGGGCACCCTGCGCGACACCGGCCGCGCGCTGAAGTTCAACCTGCCGAGCGGCCATGAGTTCTACCTTTATGCCAAGAAGGAAGTCGTCGGTAAGTCGGTTGGCACGACCAATCCGGCGCCGTGGCCGACGGACAAGAAGGGTGCCGGCGCGCACTGGCTCGACCATGCGCTGCTGATGTGCGAACTCGACCCGGAAAAGGGCATCGACAAGGTCAAGGAATCGACCGACTTCATGATGAAGGTGCTCGATTTCCACATGAGCGAGCGCGTTGCGGTCGGCCCCAATCAGGAAATCAACGCCGCCGTCTGGCTGTTCCGCACCTCGACCCCGCACGATCTCGCCTTCGTCGGCGGTCCGGTGATGGGTCTGCACCACGTCGCGTTCTTCCTCGACGAATGGAACGACGTGCTGAAGGCGGCCGACGTCATGGCGATGAACAACGTCAAGATGGACGTCACCCCGCAGCGCCACGGCATCACCCGCGGCTACACGATCTACTGCTTCGACCCGTCGGGCAATCGCATCGAGACCTTCGCCGGCCTTGGCTATCTGGCCCAGCCGGACATGCCGGTGATCACCTGGTCCGAGGATCAGCTGTGGCGCGGCATCTTCTATCACACCGGCGAGGAAGCCGGCGCGTTCACCTCGGTCTACACCTGATCGAAGGAGAGGGCAGGGCCATGCGCCTCACCGAACCCTCACTGACGCTGACCCTCGAGGCTGCGGAGGCGATCGTCTCCGCAGCGATCCGGGCCGGGCTCGATGACGGCTGCAAGTTGAATGTCGCCGTCGCCGATCAGGGCGGCAATCTGCTCGCTTTTCTGAGAGCGCCGGGCGCGTTCCTGGAGTCGGCCAACATCGCTCAGGACAAGGCCCGCACGGCGGCCGGTTTCGGGCTGGCGACCGATACGCTCGGCGAAGCATTGAGCGGAATGGGATCTGACGTCGCGACGGAATCGCGCTGCGCTCGGGCGTTTCCGCCTTCGGCGGCGGCCTTCCGATCCGTGTCGACGGCGTGCTCGTCGGCGGCATCGGCGTTTCCGGCGGCAGTGCCGACGAGGACAAGCGCGCGGCGCTGGCAGGCCTCGCGGCGGTCGGCATCGACGCGAACTGAACACGACAACGGGCCGCGCCTGCCGCGCGGCCAGACCTTTCGACAACGCGGGTGCGGGGCATCCGCGGCGACCGGTGACGAGCCGGCCAGACAATTCCGTTTGGAGGAGATCCAATATGACCCTGCAGGTCGTCAAGGCATCGAGCGGTACGGCTACCGTCGATCGTCTCAACTTCATCGGCGGTGAATTCACCGTCGGCTCGTCCGGCAAGACCTTTGAAAACCGCTCGCCGACCGATGGCCGGCTGCTCGGCCTCGTGCATGAAGCCGGCAAGGCGGATGTCGATGCCGCGGTGCGTGCCGCGCACGATGCGCTGTCGGGTCCGTGGGGCCGCATCAACATCCAGGAGCGGGTCGATCTGCTCTACGGGCTTGTTGACGGCATCAACAAACGGTTCGAGGACTTCCTCGAAGCCGAATGCGCCGACACCGGCAAGCCGCGCTCGCTGGCGTCGCATATCGACATTCCGCGTGGCGCCGCGAACTTCAAGATCTTCGCCGACATCATCAAGAATGTCGGCTCGGAATTCTTCACCATGCCGACGCCGGACGGCACCGGCGCGATCAACTACGCGCTGCGCCGCCCGAAGGGCGTCATCGGCGTCATCTGCCCGTGGAACCTGCCGCTTCTGCTGATGACCTGGAAGGTCGGCCCGGCGCTTGCCTGCGGCAACACGGTTGTCGTCAAGCCGTCGGAAGAGACCCCGTCGACGGCGACGCTCTTGGGTGAAGTCATGAACGAGGTCGGCATCCCGCAGGGCGTCTACAACGTCATCCACGGCTTCGGACCGGATTCCGCCGGCCAGTTCCTTACCCAGCATCCGCTCGTTGACGCGATCACCTTCACCGGTGAGACGCGCACCGGCGAGGCGATCATGCGCGAAGCCGCCAAGGGCGTGCGCGATGTGTCGTTCGAACTGGGCGGCAAGAACCCGGCGATCGTGTTTGCCGACTGCGACATGGAAAAGGCGATCGAGGGCACGCTGCGCTCGGCATTCGCCAATTGCGGCCAGGTTTGCCTCGGCACCGAGCGCGTCTACGTGCAGCGGCCGATCTTCGATGAATTCGTCGCCAAGCTGAAAGAGGGCGTCGAGGTCATGAAGCTCGGCGTGCCGGAGGATCCCGAGACCAATATGGGTCCGCTGATCAGCATGGAGCATCGCGAGAAGGTGCGCGGCTACTACAAGCTCGCGGCCGAACTCGGCGCCAATGTCGTTATCGGCGGCGGCGTGCCGGATATGGGCAGCGACGAACTCAACAACGGTGCATGGATCGAGCCGACCATCTGGACGGGCCTCACCCAGGATACGCCGATCCTGCGCGAGGAAATCTTCGGCCCGTGCTGCCACGTCATGCCGTTCGACACCGAGGAAGAGGCGGTCAATCTCGCCAATGACACGGTCTACGGCCTTGCCGGTGCGCTTTGGACGGAAAACCTGACCCGCGCCCACCGCATCGCGCCGAAGCTCAATGTCGGCATCCTGTGGATCAACTCGTGGTTCCTGCGCGACCTGCGCACGCCGTTCGGCGGTTCCGGCCATTCCGGCATCGGCCGCGAGGGTGGCGTCCACAGCCTCGAATTCTACACCGAGACGTCGAACGTCTGCATCAAGCTCTAGGGGCCAACTATGTCTATCGATACGTCCACTATCGAGCAGGCCGCATTGCGTCTGCGTAACGCGGAAGCCTCCGGCACACCCTGCGATCCGGTGCGCGACCTGATCGGCGAGACCGATCTCGACGCGGCCTATGCGGTGCAGGAACTCAACACGGCGGCACGGATCGAAGGCGGGACCCGTCTCGTCGGCCGCAAGATCGGCCTGACCAGCCGCGCCGTGCAGAAGCAGCTCGGCGTCAGCCAGCCGGATTACGGCATGCTGTTTGCCGACATGGATGTGCCGGAAGGCGAGGCGATCCCGCTCGCCGGCATCATGCAGCCGAAGGCGGAGGCCGAGATCGCCTTCGTCATCGGTGCCGATCTCGACGACGATCAGCTCACTATCGCCGATGTCCTGTCGTCCATTGACTACGCGGTGGCGGCGATCGAGGTGGTCGGCTCGCGTATCGCCAACTGGGATATCCGCATCACCGATACCATCGCCGACAACGGCTCGTCCGGTCTGTTCGTGCTCGGCCATGAGCCGCGCGCGCTCGGCGAGTTCGATCCGCGGCTGTGCGGCATGGTGATGGAACGGCGCGGCGAACCGGTGTCGGTCGGTGCGGGCGCTGCCTGCCTCGGCTCGCCGATCTCCTCGACGCTGTGGCTCGCCCGCGCGATGGTCAAGGCCGGTCGGCCGCTGATGGCCGGCGACGTGGTGCTGTCGGGCGCACTCGGCCCGATGGTCGCGGCTGCCCCCGGCGACGTGTTCGAGGCGCGCATCGAAGGGCTCGGCTCGGTCCGGGCGATCTTCGCCGCCGAGTGATTTCTCCTCCCAAGATTTGGGGCCGTTCTTGTCTGAACGCCCCGACACGACTGGAAAGACCTCTATGTCCAAGATCAAATGCGCGATCATCGGTTCCGGCAATATCGGCACCGATCTGATGATCAAGATCATGCGCCTGTCGAAGTCGCTCGAAATGGCGGCGATGGTCGGTATCGATCCGGCCTCCGATGGTCTGGCGCGCGCCGCCCGTCTCGGCGTTGCCACCACCCATGAAGGCATCGACGGGCTGACCAAGCTCGATTGCTACAAGGATATCCGCATCGTCTTCGACGCGACGAGCGCCGGTGCTCATCACAAGCACAACGAGGTGCTGCAGGCCGACGGCAAGCAGGTCATCGATCTGACGCCGGCCGCGATCGGCCCGTTCACCGTGCCGCCGGTCAATCTCGACGCCAATCTCAGCGAAGCCAACGTCAACATGGTGACCTGCGGTGGTCAGGCGACCATCCCGATGGTTGCCGCGATCAACCGCGTCTCCAAGGTGCATTACGGCGAGATCGTCGCCTCGATCTCGTCGCGCTCGGCGGGGCCGGGCACACGCGCCAATATCGATGAGTTCACCGAGACGACCAGCCACGCCATCGAGGCGGTCGGCGGCGCAACGCGCGGCAAGGCGATCATCATCCTCAACCCGGCGGAGCCGCCGCTGATCATGCGCGACACGGTCTATTGCCTGACCGACGACGCCGACCAGGACGCGATCCGCAAGTCGATCGAGGAGATGGTGGCGGAAGTGCAGAGCTACGTGCCGGGCTACCGGCTGAAGCAGGCGGTGCAGTTCGAGCGTTTCGGCAACAACAAGCCGCTGTTCATCCCGGAAATGGACCGTGAGTTCACCGGCCTGAAAACCACCGTGTTCCTCGAGGTCGAGGGCGCGGCGCATTACCTGCCGGCCTATGCCGGCAATCTCGACATCATGACCAGCGCGGCGATGAAGACCGCCGAACGGCTGGTCGAGAAGCGTAACTGGAGGGACGCGGCATGACCGGCGGCGAACATTTTCAACCGGCTCGCAAGCTCTTTCTGCAGGACGTCACGCTGCGTGACGGCATGCATGCGATCCGCCATCAGTACTCGCTCGACCATGTGCGGGCGATCGCCAAGGCGCTCGACGAGGCCCATGTGGACTCGATCGAAATCGCCCATGGCGACGGCCTGACCGGGTCGACCTTCAACTACGGCTTCGGCGCGACCACCGACTGGAAGTGGATCGAGGCGGTGGCGACGACGGTGAAGAACGCCAAGGTCGCGACGCTGCTCTTGCCGGGGATCGGCACGGTGGAAGACCTGAAGCGGGCGCACGGGCTCGGCGTGTCCTCGGTGCGCGTTGCGACGCATTGCACCGAGGCGGATGTTTCGAAGCAGCACATCCAGGCTGCCCGCGACCTCGGTATGGATGTCGCCGGCTTCCTGATGATGAGCCACATGACGACGCCGGAAAAGCTCGCTGAGCAGGCGAAGATGATGGAAGACTATGGCGCCCATTGCGTCTACGTCACCGACTCCGGCGGCGCGCTGACCATGGACGGCGTTGCCGACCGCTTCGCCGCCTATGACGCGGTGCTGCGGCCGGAAACCGAGCGCGGCATTCACGCCCACCACAATCTGTCGCTTGGCGTCGCCAACTCCATCGTCGCGGTGCAGAACGGCGCGATCCGGGTCGATGCCTCGCTCGCCGGCATGGGCGCCGGCGCCGGCAACTGCCCGCTCGAAGTGTTCATTGCCACCTGCGACACCTATGGCTGGGAACACGGCTGCGATCTCTACAAGCTGATGGATGCGGCCGAAGAGCTGATCCGTCCGCTGCAGGATCGTCCGGTTCGGGTCGACCGCGAGACGCTGACGCTTGGCTATGCCGGTGTCTACTCGTCGTTCCTGCGCCATTCGGAAAAGGCCGCGGCCGATTATGGCATAGACGTGCGTGACATTCTCGTCGAGCTCGGCAAGCGCAAGATGGTCGGCGGTCAGGAAGACATGATCGTCGACGTGGCGCTCGACATTCAGAACCAGCGTGCCGGGGAGGCAGCCCAATGATCGACGTTGCAGAACTCGGGAAATTCGTCGACGACGCGGCGATGTCGGCAACCGCCATTCCGCAGATCACCGAAAAACATCCGGACATGTTCGTCCATGATGCCTATCGCATCCAGAAGGCGTCGATCGACCGTCGGCTTGCCCGCGGCGAAAAGCTGATCGGCGTCAAGATGGGGCTGACCAGCCGCGCCAAGATGGTGCAGGTCGGCGTCGACGAGGTGATCTGGGGCCGGCTGACCGACCGTATGCTGCTGGAAGAGGGCGCCACGCTGAGCCGTGGTTCCTACGTCCATCCGCGCGCTGAACCGGAGATCGCCTTCCTGATCGGCAAGCCGCTTTCGGGTCTGGTCACGGCGATGGAAGCGATGGCGGCGGTCGAAGCGGTTGCTCCGGCGATCGAGATCATCGATTCCCGCTATCAGAACTTCAAGTTCACGCTGCCGGACGTCGTCGCGGACAATTCCTCGTCGTCGGGCGTTATCGTCGGCGACTGGTTCCCGCGGGAAACCCGCATCGACAATCTCGGCATCGTGCTGAGCGAGAACGGTATGCCGGTTCAGATCGGCTCGACGGCCGCGATCCTCGGCAATCCGGTGCGTTCGCTGGTGGCAGCCGCCAAACTCGTCGCGCGCGACGGGCTGGTGCTCGAGCCTGGCATGATCGTGCTCGCGGGCGGCGCCACGGCGGCCCATCCGCTCAGCGTCGGGGCCACCGTTGATGCCACGTTCCAGACCCTTGGCAAGGTGTCCATCACGGTCGCGGAGTAACGTCCGCGGCCAATGCGAAACAGCGTCGTCGCATCCTCCCAAGCGGCGTCCTCCCAGGACTCGGGCACGAACATGAGCGATGGCAGCAACACGGAAACGGAAGTGCTGAACGGCGATGCCGGGCAGGCGGACGGTCCCGTCACGGTGTCGATCGCGCGTCGTGTCCAGGCCGGGCACGAGGCCGAGTACGAAGCCTGGGTGTCGGGGATTTCGCAGACGGCGGCGCAGTTTCCTGGCCACCTCTCGGTTGCCGTGTTGCGGCCGAGCGCGGCAACGCGCGGCGACTATGTCATCATCTACCGCTTCGACAGCTACGAGCATTGCCGGGTCTGGGAAGAATCCCGCGAGCGGGCCGAATGGGTCGAGCGGCTTGCCGATATCGTCGAGGGCGACAGCTCGGTCAAGCGGGTGACGGGGCTCGAATTCTGGTTCGACCTGCCGGAAGTGCCGGCGGCGGCCGCGCCCTCTCAGCACAAGATGGCGCTCGTTCTCGTCGTCGTCGTCTATCTCATTCTGGTCGGGCTCAACTGGGCGCTTGCTCCGCTGATCTCCGATCTGCCGTCGCTGGTGCGCACCTTCATCATCGTCGTGTTGCAGGTTGGGCTGCTCACCTATCTGGTGATGCCACGCGTCACCCGGCTGCTGCGCCCGTGGCTCTTCCGCCGCTAGAAACTGAGGTTTGTCATGGCCGAACCGCAGGACGTCATCCTGTTTTTCAATTTCCGCAGCCCGTACTGCTACCTTGCCAGCAAGACGCTGTGGCGCATCTTCGACGACTACGAGGCGCGGCTCGTCTGGCGGCCGTTTGGCGGCTGGACCGGGCGGTCCGACCCGGAGCGATTCAAGATCAAGGTCAAGGCGGTGCGCCAGGATGTGCGGCGGTTTGCCAAGAAGCTCGGCATTGCGTTCAACCCGCCGCCTGTGACGACGGATCCGACGCGGGCAGGTGCCGGTTCGCTGCTGGCCGAAAAGAAGGGCCTGCTGCGGCCCTACATCATGGAAGTGATGCATGCCGAATGGGCCGAGGGGCAGGACATCGGTGAGACCGACGTGCTGAAGGCGGTCGCGGTCAAGATCGGCCTCGACCCGGACGAACTTGCCGCGGTGGTCGACGATCCGGCCTACCTGGCGATCCTCGATGAACATTCCGCGCAGGCGAAAGAGGCCAATGTGTTCGGTGTGCCGTCCTTCCTCATCGGCGAGGAAATCTTCTGGGGCAACGACCGGGTCGACTTCGTCTGCGATGCGCTGGAGGAGCTCGGCCTGAAAAAGGCCTGAGCGTTTCCTTCGCGCGGGACAAAAGAAAACGGACGCTGCCTTGCCGGCCGCGCCCGTTGTCGTTTCTGAAATCGTGTGCCGTCGATCAGTGATGAATGACGATGCGGGTGCCGCCCTTGCCGTAACGCTTCACGAGGTTGAAGAGCTGCTTGGCGTTGGCCGGATGCAGTCGGATGCAGCCATGCGAGGCCGGACGTCCGAGCGACTTGATGGCGTTGGTGCCGTGGATCGCGTAGCCGCCGAGGAAGAAGATCGAGTGCGGCATCGGCGAGTTGTGATACTTGCGGGAATAGTGCATGCGGCGCAGCACCTTGGGGCGGAACGTGCCCTTTGGGGTGCGATAGCCGCGGCGCGCGGTCGACACCTTCCAGGAATAGGTGTGGCGACCGTTGACGATGACCGACATTTTCTGGCTCGAGATGTCGATCTTGGCGACGACGCCGGCGAATGCCCGTTCGGGCGCCGCGATGACCAGCATCAATGCGGCGATCAGGAACGCGATAGATTTCATAAAAGCCTCCAGCCCTGCTCTGGAAGACGACCAAAGTCGTCGTGATCCGTCCCACCGAAACGTTGCTCATTTCTGGTCGACATTCCGCAATGTCGACCGTTTCGGCAGAGTTGCTCCGTGACCCCCGGAATAGCTTCTAGAATGAAGGGGTTACGAAAACGAATCAAGGCGATCACAAATTCTTGAGGACAGAAGTCCCAGGGACCGGCGCAGAGGGATTTGATTGTCGGGAGCGCGATGAATTGGCTCGGGCGTATATCGTACGCCGCAATTCTTCGATTTGTGGAGAATTGGATTCTCGTGCCGCGCTTTGTCAGGGACAGCGGACGGCATTATTTTTCCCGCGAGGCGGCGCAGGCGATACAGAGCGCCGCGGTCGGGTCGATCTGCAGGCGCTTTTCGGCAATCTCGTCGCCGCAGTCGAGGCAATAACCGTACTCACCTTCGGCGAGGCGGTGCAGGGCGGCGTCGATGCGGGAAAGCTCAGCGGTGCGGGCGCGGTCGTTTGCCTGCGCCATCGCCTGCTGCTGCATGGCGTCCATGCGAGACAGCCGGCCGACGCTCTGCTGGTCGAGCGTCACGGGGCCGCGCGCTTCGGCTGCGCTATCGGCGAGAGCCTGAAGTTCCTCGCGCCGGGCAATCAGCCGGTTGCGTATTGTCGTATCGTCGTCGGTCATGAGATGAGCCTACACGATGTCGTCGAGATCAACGCCGAGGCGCTCGGCGATCGTTTTGAGGACCGAAACGCTGCCCTCCTTCTTGCCGGTCTCGATCTCGGACAGATAGGCCGCGCTGATGCCGACATCTGCGGCGAGTGCTTTGGCGCTCAGCTTGCGGTGTTGTCGCCAGACCCGGACCGGGTTTTCGCCATCGAGAATGCGGTCCACGATATCACCGGGCACGAGTTCATCACGTCCGGCCTCGATATCCGCGCGAGTCCTGTCCGCGGCGGTGATATCTGCCGCGTTCACCAGCGCATCATACGTCGACTTGGGGAGGACCACGAGGGTCTCACCTGCTTCGGTGATGATGGTCTGAACCTCAGTCATAGATACCTCCGCGCGGGCCTATCTTGAGAATGTCGAGTACGTCGCCCTTGTCGTTCATGATGACCCGCCAGTCGCCGACCCGCAGGCGGATATGGGGCGATCCGGTCAGCGCCCTGACATTGTTCGCCAGACTCGCCGGGTCTTGCGCATACTGCCTGACCTTGTCGCGTATGCGTCTTGCGTCATTGGCCGGCATCTTGCGCAGCACTTTCAACGACGATCGGCTGTATGCGACCTGCTTCATTGGGGAAATATACGCCTTAAGCGTGGAAAACTCATCAAGAAAATAGCTATCAGCGAATTTATGGGTTTTTCTGTGCTATCGGTGCCCTTGCCTTTGCCCTCACTCTGGTCCATATGGCTTTCATCGTTGATCGACGATAAACGATGAAGAGTCGAAATCATGAATCTTGAAACCCTGCCGCTGTTGCCGGATGACGAAACGATTGCGCTCCGGCTAAAGGCGCTGAGCCATCCGGTGCGGGTTGCCATTGTGCGTGCGCTCGCCCGGCAGGATCATTGCTGTTGCGGCGAACTGGTGCGGCCGCTCGCACTTGCACAGTCGACCGTATCGCAGCATCTCAAGGTGCTTCGCGAGGCGGGGCTGATCTCGGGCAAGGCGGAAGGCGTGAAATCCTGCTACCGCATCGAGCGGCAGGCGTTCGACGAGCTTGCCGTGATCCTTGACCGTATCCGGGGCGACCTCGATTCCTGCCATGGCGCATTCTCCGGCGGGGCCGGAGCCGATGCGTGTTGTAACGATCCCGCCCTCCTTGCCGCAGCGGATGAGGGATCTGTCCCTGCCGCTTCGAAACAGAATAGCTGAAAGCGAATTTCATGAGCCCACATATGGGAGCCAATCGCCGGGTTTCCGCCGATGAGGGGGAGCTGTTTTCCACCATCGGCAATCTCTGGCCATATATCTGGCCGGCGGATCGGTCCGACCTGAAAGGGCGCGTGGCTGTCGCCATCGTCGCGCTGGTCGTGGCCAAGGTCGTGACGGTTCTGGTGCCCTATACCTACAAATGGGCGACGGAGGCGCTGACGGCGCCGCAGGCCGAGGGCGGGCTCGGTGTACCGGCCTTCCTGACCGTGCCGCTGATGCTGGTGATCGCCTATGGCGTTGGCCGGATCCTGATGATCGGCCTCAATCAGGTGCGCGACGCGCTGTTTGCCAAGGTCGGCCAGCATGCGGTGCGCTCGCTCGCGTTCAAGACCTTTGCCCACATGCACACGCTGTCTCTGCGCTTCCACCTGCAGCGGCGCACCGGCGGCCTGTCGCGGGTGATCGAGCGCGGCATCAAGGGCATCGAGTCGATCGTTCGCTTCACCATCCTAATCACGCTGCCGACGATGCTGGAATTCGCGCTGATGGCGGCCGTGATCGGCTACCAGTTCGACTGGACCTATGTGCTCATCGTCGGCGTGATGATCTGGCTCTACATCTGGTTCACCGTGAAGACCTCGGACTGGCGCATCGCGATTCGCCGGCAGATGAACGAGTCCGATACCGATGCCAATTCGAAGGCGGTCGACTCGCTGCTGAACTTCGAGACGGTCAAATATTTCGGCAATGAGGAACTGGAAACCCGTCGTTTCGACGGTGCGATGAAGGGCTACGAGCACGCGGCGGTGCGGACCTGGACGTCGCTTGCCTGGCTCAACTTCGGCCAGACGGTGATCTTCACCGCCGCCATGGTTGCCTGTATGGGGCTGTCGGCCCAGGCGGTCATTAACGGTACGCAGACGCTCGGCGACTTCGTCATGATCAATGCGCTCTTGATCCAGCTCTATCAGCCGCTCAACTTCATCGGCACGATCTATCGCGAGATCAAGCAGGGGCTCACTGACATCGAGGCGATGTTCGACCTGCTCGACGTGCCGGCCGAGGTTGCCGACAAGCCGAATGCACACACCCTGACGGTGGATGCAGGTGTGATCCGCTTCGAGAATGTCTCGTTCCATTACGATCCGGACCGGGAGATCCTCAAGGACGTGTCGTTCGAGGTGCCGGCCGGCAAGACGGTTGCCATCGTCGGTCCGTCGGGGGCGGGCAAGTCGACGATTTCGCGGCTGCTGTTCCGTTTCTATGACGTGACCGACGGGCGGATCACGATCGACGGCGCCGATTTGCGCGATGTGACGCAGAAATCGTTGCGCGCTGCGATCGGTATGGTTCCGCAGGATACGGTGCTGTTCAACGACACCATTCGCTACAACATCCGCTATGGCCGCGCCGATGCCACCGACGATGAGGTGGCCGAGGCCGCCCGCATGGCGCAGATCGGGCCGTTCATCGATACCCTGCCGAAAGGGTTCGAGACCGAGGTCGGCGAACGCGGGCTGAAACTGTCGGGCGGCGAGAAGCAGCGTGTGGCGATTGCCCGCACCATCCTGAAGGCGCCGCCGATCCTCATTCTCGATGAGGCGACGTCTGCGCTCGACACCCACACCGAGCAGGAAATCCAGACCGCGCTCGACACAGTGTCGCGCAATCGTACGACGCTGGTCATCGCTCACCGGCTTTCGACGGTGGTGGCGGCGGACGAGATTCTCGTGCTCGAGGCGGGTCGTATCGTCGAGCGCGGCACCCATGCGGCACTGCTCGAAAAGGCGGGGCTTTACGCTTCGATGTGGGAACGCCAGCGCGAGGCGACACGGGCGGAAGAAATCCTGCGCGCCGCGCTCGAAGAGGAAGGTGGCGAGGGGGTTCCGATCGCCACGCCGCAATCCGACGGCGTGGGCGAGACCGTATGAGCGGGCGCAACGCGCTCCTTTGACGGCTTCACAAGGCGGGTGGTCTGTGCCAAACCTCGGCAGGCGATGATCGCTGCTGGGGTGGCGAAACGGCGCGGTGCGCCAATATGGAAAAGACTGGGTGCTGGAACTGCCGGCTTTTCGGTAATGGGCAGCCCCGTTTCAGGCGGAAGATATGAGTTCTCTGTACGACACGATCACCAAGTCCCTCGCGCCGGTTCATCGCGAAGGGCGCCCGTTCATTGCGATCGCGGCGGCCGCGGCGCTGTTTCTCGGCTGGTTTTTCACCCCGCTGTTCTGGATCTTCCTGTTCCTGACCGGCTTCATCGCCTTCTTCTTCCGCGATCCGCGGCGCGTGACGGCGGTGCATCCGGGCATACTGGTCAGTCCGGCCGATGGCCGCGTATCGAAGATCGGGCAGTTCACGCCGCCGCCGGAGCTCGGCCTTTCGGACGAGCCGATGCAGCGCATCTCGATCTTCATGAGCGTGTTCGACGTGCATGTGAACCGCGCGCCGATCTCGGGCCGGCTGGCGCGGATCGCCTACAAGCCGGGCATTTTCCTCAATGCCGACCTCGACAAGGCGAGTGAGGACAACGAGCGCAACAGCCTGATCATCGAGACGGATGAGGGCGCGCGCATCGGCGTGGTGCAAATTGCGGGGCTCGTCGCGCGCCGCATCGTTTCCTTCGTGCGCGAGGGCGAGAACGTCGAGATCGGCCAGCGCTTCGGCCTGATCCGGTTCGGCTCACGGCTCGACATTTATCTGCCCGAAGGTGCGACGGCGCTGGTCGCGGAAGGCCAGCGGGCGCTTGCCGGCGAGACCGAAATCGCCGACCTCAGCGGTGCCCGCGCTGCGCCTGCGGCGACGCGCGAAAGCTGAGGGCGCTGCCGTGGAGCCGTTATTTCCCCCCTTTGAACCGGGCGAGCGCAAGAGCGGCACCAGCCGGCGCCAGCGCCGGTTCAACCGGCTCCCGTTGCGCATCATCCTGCCCAATCTGGTGACGCTGCTGGCGCTCTGCTCGGGGCTGACGGCGATCCGGCTGGCGCTGGAAACCCGGTTCGAGCTGGCGATCGTCGCCATTCTCGTCGCCGGCGTCCTCGACGGCGTCGACGGGCGGCTCGCACGGATGTTGAAGGGCACCTCGGAGTTCGGCGCGGAACTGGATTCGCTCGCCGACTTCGTCAATTTCGGCGTTGCGCCAGCGATCATTCTCTACACCTGGGGTCTGCAGGAAGCTGGCTCGCTCGGCTGGATCGCCGTGCTCGTCTTTGCGATTTCGACCGGTCTTCGGCTGGCGCGCTTCAACGTCATGCGCGACGATCCGGGCAAACCGTCCTGGCACGCGGATTTCTTCGTCGGCATGCCGGCGCCGGCCGGTGCGCTGACCGTGCTTTTGCCGGTTTATCTCTACTTCCTCGATCTGCTGCCGCAGTCTGTCGCGATCATTCCGCCGGTGATCGGTTACATTCTTTTTGTGGCCTTCATGATGGTCAGCCGCCTGCCGACCTTTTCCGGCAAGCGCATCGGCGCGCGGATCCAGCGCGAGCATGTGTTGCCGATCCTCGTCGCCATCGTGGTGGTGGTCGGCGTGGTGATCAGCTACCCGTTCGCTTCGCTTGCGCTTGTCGTCTTTGGCTATCTGGCGACGCTGCCCTTTGCCTGGCGCTCCTGGCACAAGAAGGCCGCGGCGATGGCGGACGGCACTCTGGTCGATGATATCGATGATGGGGCCGACGATACCGACGACGATGACGAGGCGGCCAAGAGCTAACCGCCGGTCTGCCAGGCCTTCACCGCCTCGATCGGCCACAACAGCATCAGCACATTGAGGGTGAGGTTGTCGCGGATGACGGCGCCGACAATCAGTTCGGCGGCGATTGCGAGCGTCACCGTCAGCCAGACGGGCGCGCGCCAGGCAATGGCAAAGCCGACCAGCATGGCGATCACGTCGCTGACCGAATTGATGACGCTGTCGCCGAAATAGTCGAGCGCAATCGTCGCTTCGCGGTAGCGGTTGATGATGAAATCGGTGTTTTCGAAGATCTCCCAGGCCGCCTCGATGACGATTGCCGCGAGCGCCCGGTAGCCGACCGGTACACGGCGGGCGACCAGCCAGAGGCCGAAATAGAACAGCATCCCGTGGATGACATGGGAGGGCGTGTACCAGTCGGTCAGGTGCTGGGAGTTTTCCGAACTGAACACCTCGCCATGCCACAGCTTGATCGTGCCGCAGGTGCAGATCGGGGTGCGCCCCATGGCGTAGAGCGTCAGCGCGGTCGCGGCGATCAGCGCTGCGCCGAACAGCCAGAGATGCAGATTGGAACGGGATTGCGGCACGGGCGCTGCTCCGGGGTGATTCTGCGAAATACTGTGTGAGCCTAGTGGACGTCAGGGTGGTGCGCGAGCCGCGATTGTCCTCGAGCCGGGCTGTCGACGAAATGTTGTGTCGCGTAAGAACTTTGTCCGTGGACGTCGGGCGGTCGCTCGCCCAATATGTCTTGCCGGAAATGCTGTCGTCCCGAGTCGGGGCGCGGCGCGCAGAGCGCAAAGTGTGGCCGGCAATGTCAGGGCAGGGAGCAGCGCGATGTCTGACAGCAAAGCCAGCAAGAAAACCGCAAAAGCCGAGCGGGGAAGCGACACGGGAAGCGACACCGGGGAGGCGCTGACGGCGCTGTTCGACGACTACTGCGCCGGGTTCAATGACTTCGATCCCGAAGCGATCATCGATTGCTTTACCTTTCCGGCCACCATCTGGCAGTTCGACAAGGGCTACGTCTTCGACGACGAAGAGGATCTGGCGGAGAATATCGACGCCCTGCTCGCCGCGCTCGACAAGGAAGAGGTCGTCAGCTCGGAATATGCCGTGGTGAAGAGCCACGTTTCCGGCCCGACGGCGCTCGTCACCCTCGACTGGCGCCAGTTCGACGGCGAGGGCGAGCCGGTCTTCGTCTTCACCTGCCACTACCATCTCATTCATGAGCACGGCGAGTGGCTGATCGCCATGATCATCAACGAGGACGAATAGACTCGCTGCGACGCCACGCGGACGCAGCGTCGTCGCCGTGATTTTTTTCGCAGAAAACTCCGACGATCAGCTCGGTGTTGCCGGCGGCTGTTCCTCGGCGCTGGCTTCGACGCGCTCGACGGATTGCACGGCGCCGTTCTGGTCGATCAGGCAGCGGGCCTGGCCGTCTCCGACATTGAGGTCAACGTGGTAGATGCCGGCCTCGGCGACGCCGGAGCTGACCGGCAGGACCTTGGTACTGTCGACGCCAAGGCGTGTGGCTGCCTCGGATGCACACAAGAGCTGCAGGTCCGCCGGCGCGGTCTGTCCGCTGGCGCGTACCGTCGGCTTGTCCGGCGCGCGAATCCCGCCCGACGACGAGCACCCGCCGAACGCCAGAACGCTCATGCCGACAAGCGCCGAAAAGAAAACGCCACCCCGTCCAAAACGCATCACACTGTCCTCCCTGTGGGGCCTGTCCGGCACCCCGATCAGATTCCCCGGTAAAGCGCGGCGCCCTGCATCAGCACCACCACCTTTGCGCCGACCTCGACCCGGTCGAACAGGTCGACGATGTCGTCATTGTTCAAGCGGATGCAGCCGGATGAAATGTTGAGGCCGATCGACCACGGCTCGGTCGTGCCGTGAATGCGGTAGATCGTGTCCGTATTGCCTTCGTAGAGATACATCGCGCGGGGTCCGAGCGGGTTGTCCGGGCCGCCCGGCATGCCGTCCTTGTACTTGGCGGCGAACGGGCTGCGTTCGATCATCTCGGCGGGCGGCGTCCAGGTCGGCCATTCCGCCTTGCGGCCGATCTTGACGATGCCGGCCCAGCCGAAGCCCTCCTTGCCGACGCCGATGCCATAGCGGATCGCCTTGAAGCCGGGCTGCACGAGATAGAGGAAATGACGGTTGCCATCGATGATGATGGTGCCGGGTTTCTCCGCCGTACGGAAGGTCACAAGCTGGCGCTTGAAATCCTCGGGAACGCCGCCGTTCATCTTGTAATAGGACTTGGCCTTGCGGACGTCGTACTTGACCCATTTGCGCGTCTGCGGGTCGAAGATCTCGGAGCGGAAGGCCTGTGCAAAGGCGACGCCTGTGCCGGCAACAATGGTCAGTGCGACCAGCGCCCAGGCGATACCGCGGCGCGCCGTGGTGCCGTGCCGTGCAGCCGTTTGTGTGGTCCGATTGTCGTTTTGCGGCCGATTGCGGCGGAAGAGGTTCATCGTACCCACTCCTCGATGCGGTTCCGGTTGGCAGCGATCCATTCTGCGGCTGCGTCGGCGGGTGTCTTGCGTTCGACCTGAACGGCATAGCTCATCGCTGCGGCGTCCTCGGGCTCCAGAGTGATGCGGCGCAGGAAACCCGCGACCTTGGGGTGCTCGGCGTCGAGCAAAGCTGCGTAGGCAATGTGGAAATGGGAGAGATCCCACGCGGTTTCGGCTTTCGATTTGGCCAGCCAGTCGCTGTCCGCTGCCGGCGCGACGATGGTCCATGTCGCCGGATCGTGCGCCGGTTCGGCGAGCTTGCGGATCTTGTGCAGGTCAAAGACGTGATGCGGGCTGTAGCAGTAGAAGACGATCGGCTGCTCGAGCGACACGGCGACATCGACGGCCGCCATCGCCACCTCTTCCTTCTCGACCAGCAGCGTCATCGTCTTGTCGTAGCCGTAGCTCCTGGCGCGAACCCGCTCGATATTGGTCGATGACCAGCCCTGATCGCCAATCCACATTTCGCCCTTGCCGTCGCCGTCGGTGTCGAATTGTGCTGCGATCTTCGGGTTGGCAAGATCGGCGACGTTTGTGATGCCGGTGTTTTGTGCGGTCGCTTCGGTGACGCACAGGTTCTGAGTCGCGGCGACGCCCTGCGGGCTGACCCGGATAGAATTGGACTTGGCGTTGAACCGCTCGACCGCCTGCTTGTGGTTGGGGAACCAGACTTCGGGATGGATATGGGTCTCGCCGGTCGCCATCCCTGAGAGAATGCCCATGGTGCCGCGGTCGACGAGTTCCGTCTCGACGCCGAGATCGGTTTTGATGACGGAGGCTATCACGTTTGCCGTTACCTGCGCGGACGGCCAGGAAGGGACGCCGACGACGATGTCGGCCGCCGCGGCCGGTGCCGTGAAGGCGAGGCATGCGGCGATGGACAGTGCGGTCCGCCAATGGTGAAACGGTTGCATTCGAACAAACTCCCCATGCTCGCCGGCGTCGGCATCGGCAATCGCCGGTCGATACGGCTCAGCTTAGGTCAACCGTTGGGGATGGTCCAGTTCGCCACCGGCGTTTGGCGCATTGTGCTCGCTAAAAGCGCGTCAGGCGCGCGGCCCCGGTGTCGGGAGAAGTTGAGGCAACTATCCGCCTGGCGCCAAAAACGAATCCGGGCGCCGAAGCGCCCGGACAGAGTTTGCTGCTTTCCTGCAACGGGGGAAAGGGTACCCCCGTCCACCTTCCACGATCAGGAGCAGCCGCTCGTCGAACCGCAGGTGTCGCACTTCAGGCAGGTCCCGTTGCGCACCATGGTGAAGTTGCCGCATTCGCCGCAGGCCTCGCCCTCGTAGCCCTTCAGGCGGGCCAGCGCGACGCGGTCGGCGACATCCGGCGATACCCTGGTTTCACCCTCGGGCGGGGTGTCGATCGCCGGTGCCGGATCAAGCGCTTCGTCGGCATCGATGTCGCGCTTGAAGGCGGTTGCCGTGTTGCCGCCGGTGGCGGACACGACGGTTCCCTTGGCAAGCGTCGTCACCGTGTTGCCGGAGGCCTTGGCGCCGGCGCCGGCTTCACCCTTCGGCTCGCCGGTGAGCACGCGGAAGCGCTCGGTGCGGCCGCGCACCAGACCCTTCGAGACGACGTGTTCGGCGGGCTTGCCCTCGATGACGCCGGAGCCCATCGCGGTGTTGCCGATGTCGTTGGGGTCGACATGGGCGAGGTCGTGGCGGGCGAGGTAGGAGACGGCCAGTTCGCGGAACACATAGTCGAGGATCGACGTCGCGTTCTTGATCGCCTCGTTGCCCTGAACCAGACCCGCCGGCTCGAAGCGGGTGAAGGTGAAGGCATCGACATATTCGTCGAGCGGCACGCCGTACTGCAGGCCGAGCGAGACGGCGATGGCGAAGTTGTTCATCAGCGAGCGGAAGGCCGCGCCTTCCTTGTGCATGTCGATGAAGATCTCGCCGAGGCGGCCGTCATTGTATTCGCCGGTGCGCAGGTAGACCTTGTGGCCGCCAACGATGGCCTTCTGGGTGTAGCCCTTGCGGCGGTCGGGCAGCTTTTCGCGATCGCGCACGTGACGTTCGATGATGCGCTCGACGATGCGTTCGGCAACGGCTGCTGCGCGGCCATTGGCGGATTCGGCGAGCAACGCTTCGGCCGCGTCTTCCGCATCGTCCTCGTCGTCGGCCAGCAACTGCGAGTTGAGCGGCTGCGAGAGCTTGGAGCCGTCGCGGTAGAGTGCGTTGGCCTTCAGCGCGAGCCGCCAGGACAGCTCGTAGGCGTTCATGCAATCCTCGACCGTGGCGTCGTTGGCCATGTTGATGGTCTTGGAAATGGCGCCCGAGATGAACGGCTGTGCCGCGGCCATCATGCGGATGTGGCTTTCCACCGAGAGGTAGCGCTTGCCGATACGGCCGCACGGGTTGGCGCAGTCGAAGACGGGGAGATGCTCGTCCTTGAGCTGAGGCGCGCCCTCAAGCGTCATGGCTCCGCAGCAATAGACGTTCGCAGCGTCGATCTCGCTCTTTGAGAAGCCGAGATGGCTGAGGATGTCGAAGCCCGGATCCGTCATCTTTTCGGCCGGGACTTCCAGCGTCTTGGTGCAGAACTCCTCGCCGAGCGTCCACTTGTTGAAGACGAACTTGATGTCGAAGGCCGAGCCGAGCGCCTTCTCGACCTTGTCGAGCGCGTCGCCGGTGAAGCCTTTCGCCGTCAGCGTCTGGTGGTTGATGCCGGGGGCGTCCTTCAGCGTGCCGCGGCCGACCGCGTAGTCGACGATGGCGCGGATCTGGGCTTCATCATAGCCGAGCGAGCCGAGAGCCTCGGGAACCGCGCGGTTGATGATCTTGAAGTAGCCGCCGCCGGCGAGCTTCTTGAACTTCACCAGCGCGAAGTCCGGTTCGATGCCAGTGGTGTCGCAATCCATCACCAGGCCGATGGTGCCGGTCGGGGCGATCACCGAGACCTGGGCGTTGCGGTAGCCATGCTCTTCGCCCAGTTCGAGCGCGCGATCCCAGGCGTGGCAGGCCGCCTCGACGATCCGCCCATCCGGGCAGGCGCCGTGGTCGAGCGGCACCGGGTCGGTCGACAGCTCTTCGTAGCCTTCGGCCACGCCATGCGCGGCGCGGCGATGGTTGCGGATAACCCGCAGCATCGAGTCGCTGTTCGGGGCGTAGCCCGGGAAGGTGCCGAGCTCACCGGCCATTTCGGCACTGGTGGCGTAGGACACACCGGTCATCAGGGCAGTGATGGCACCGGCCAGCGCGCGGCCTTCCTCGGAGTCGTAAGGCAGGCCCGACGACATCAAGAGGCCGCCGATATTGGCGTAACCGAGGCCAAGCGTGCGGTACTCATAGGAGAGTTCGGCGATGCGTTTGGACGGGAACTGCGCCATCAGCACCGAGATTTCGAGGACGACGGTCCACAGCCGCACGGCATGCTCGAAGGAGACGACGTCGAAGCGCTTCGACTGGTCGCGGAACTGCATCAGGTTGAGCGAGGCGAGGTTACAGGCCGTGTCGTCAAGGAACATGTATTCCGAGCACGGGTTGGAGGCCTGGATCTCACCGGCCGCCGGGCAGGTGTGCCAGTCGTTGATGGTGGTGTGGAACTGGATACCCGGATCGGCCGAGGCCCATGCGGCGTAGCCGATCTGTTCCCACAGCTCGCGCGCCTTGATGGTCTTGTGCACCTTGTTGGTGGTGCGCTGCATCAGATCCCAGTCGCCGTCGGCCTCGACCGCTTCGAGGAAGCCGTCGGTGACGCGCACCGAGTTGTTCGAGTTCTGGCCCGAAACCGTCAGATAGGCTTCCGAATCCCAGTCGGTGTCGTATGTCGGGAACTCGATCTGGGTGTAACCCTGCTTGGCGAACTGGATGACGCGACGGATGTAGTTTTCCGGCACCAGCGCCTTCTTGGCAGCGCGGATCTCGCGCTTCAGCGCCGGGTTCTTGTGCGGATCGAAGCAGTCGTTGCCCGAGCCCTGGCAATTGACGCAGGCGCGCATAATGGCGGTGAGGTGCTTGGCGCAGATTTTCGAGCCGGTGACGAGGGCCGCGACCTTCTGCTCTTCCTTCACCTTCCAGTTCACATAGGTCTCGATGTCGGGGTGATCGACGTCGACGACGACCATTTTGGCGGCGCGGCGGGTGGTGCCGCCCGATTTGATGGCGCCGGCGGCGCGGTCGCCGATCTTGAGGAAGCTCATCAGACCGGAGGAGCGACCGCCGCCCGACAGCGGTTCGCCTTCGCCGCGCAGGCGGGAGAAGTTGGAGCCGGTGCCCGAACCGTATTTGAACAGGCGGGCCTCACGGGTCCACAGATCCATGATGCCGCCGTCATTGACGAGGTCGTCGCCGACCGACTGGATGAAGCAGGCATGCGGCTGCGGATGTTCGTAGGCCGATTCCGAGGCGACCAGTTCGCCGGTCCGGAAGTCGACATAGTGATGGCCCTGGCTCGGGCCGTCGATGCCATAGGCCCAGTGCAGGCCGGTGTTAAACCATTGCGGCGAGTTGGGGGCGATCTTCTGGGTGGCGAGCATGAAGCGCAACTCGTCGAAGAAGGCGCGGGCGTCTTCCTCACCGTCGAAATAGCCGCCCTTCCAGCCCCAGTAGGTCCAGGTGCCGGCGAGACGGTCGAAAACCTGCTTGGCGGAGCGTTCGCCGGTCATGCGGTCGTCGTCACCAAGCTCGGCGAGCTTGTTCTCGTCGGGGATCGAGCGCCACAGCCAGGAGGGAACCGTCGATTCCTCGAAGCAGGCCAGATGCGCCGGCACGCCGGCCTTGCGGAAGTACTTCTGAGCCAGAATGTCGCTGGCTACCTGCGACCACGCCGCCGGTACTTCAATGTCGTCGAGCCGAAAGACGATCGACCCGTCGGGATTGCGAATTTCACTCGTTGCCGAGCGGAATTCGATATCCGCATAAGGTGACCGGCCTTTCGTGGTGTAGCGCCGCTCGATCCGCATCAAATAACCCCCAATAATCCATCGTGCGGGCGCACAAGCCCGCTCCGGTTATCGAAAACCGGCTCCTGGTTTCATCTGTTTGAACTCGCCTCGGCCGCATTCGCGGGCAGCGGACCTTCGACTCAGGCCCGTCTATCTTGTATGCCGACCCTGGCAGTAAATACTATATATAGTGTTAACCGCCGGGCCGGCGCAACGCTTTTGATGACACGGCAGCGCGCAAAAAATCCCTTTTCCCGGTCCTTCGCCATTTTGGCGCCGGATTGAAAAGCCTAGACTTTACAGGAACTTGGAACTTCTTGAGAGTTGCCGCGGCCCGTTGGCTGCGACCGAGGTCCAAGCTAGTCCGACTCGGCCGGAATCGTCAAGCAGTAGTGTCCCGAAAAATAATGCCGGCTAAATCTTGTGTACGGGTTGTGGAAAGCGGGGATGGAATGCCGTTGTGGCCTTGCCGGAAGTTTACCGGGCGAGGCGCCGGGCGGGCTTTTTTCCGCGATAGCTACAATTAGACCGGTTTTTTTCAATTGGGCTTAGTTCGCCTGTGAGACGGTATCGGCTCAGGAGTTTCCGCCTGAAAAAGCTGAAACGGGGAAGCGGGTTACGATGACGCACCATTTGGCCTACGGCCTTTCGACTCAGGACCTCGACATCGTCGTGGTCGAGGATTCGAAGCCGATGCAGACGGTTATGCGCTCGATTCTGGCGCCCATGCGCCCGACGCGCATCCGTGTCTACGACTCGGCCGAATCCGCCCTGCAGGCGATGATTCAGGATCCGCCGAATCTGATCATCACCGATTACCGACTCGGTCAGGTGTCCGGTTACGGCTTGCTGCGCACGATCCGCCAGCAACACATGCAGCCGCTCAGCTTCGTGCCGGTCATTTTCGTCACCGCGCATGCGACGCGTGAGCTTGTGGAAAAGACCCTGCGCGGCGGCGCTCAGCATCTGCTGGTGAAACCGCTGGCACCAGCGCGCCTGCAACAGTGCATTCAGTGGCTGCTGGAAGACGATCGCATCATGCTGTCGGACGAAGAGGGCAGCATCCATGTCGACGGCGTCGAGCGCAAACTCGATCAGGACCGCGAACGCTGGCAGACGGCGGAACGCGCGCGTGCCTACCATCGCCACATGGACAAGCTCGCCGAGGAATTCCAGGTCGAGGTCGACACGATCATATCCGACCCCGAACGCGAGGATGGCGATATCCCGGCGCCCATGCCCGAGCCCTTGCCGATGGTGGCAGAGGAGCCTGAGCAGCCGGCGGATATTGAGCCCGAAACCGTCGAACCGCCGCCGGCGCGTGCACCGACTTTCGCACCTGTGCGGCCGCGAGCGCCGACGAGCGATTTCGCCGATGTGGTCCGCCGTTGCCGGCAGGTGTCGCAGACTGGACAAGGGGCGGCCTAAGGGGCATAGTCCGGCGCGTTCAGCCGGAGTCCCGAGGGATATGAAAAACCTTCTTCTGCAAATCTTCACATGGTGGAACGGCCAGACCCTTGGCACGCGCTTCTTCACGTGGCGCAAGGGGACCTTCGTCGGCGAAGACGAGTTCGGCAACCGCTATTACAAGAACGAGAACATTCCGCCGTTCGGTGAGCGCCGCTGGGTCATCTACAATGGTGTCGCCGAAGCGAGTGCGATCCCGCCGGGCTGGCATGGCTGGATGCATCACCGGGTCGACGTTGCTCCGGTCGATGAAGACTACAAGCCGCGCGAGTGGGAAAAAGCCCATCAGCCGAACCTGACCGGAACGCCCGGCGCCTATCGGCCGCGCGGTTCGATCCTTTCCGGCGACAATCGTCCGACCGTGTCGGGCGACTACGACGCCTGGTCGCCGGGCGCCTGACCGGCGTACCGGTTACCGCAAGAACGTCCTGCGGCGCGGGGCGTTGAGAAAGACATGAACTCATCTCAATCCTGGTCGCCCGATTCCTACAACAGGGATGCGGGCTTCGTTTCCGTGCTTGGATCCGCCGTTCTCGAATGGCTGGCGCCGAAGTCGGGCGAACGCGTTCTCGATCTCGGTTGCGGCGATGGCTCGCTGACCGAACGTCTCGTCGAGGCGGGCGCCGACGTGGCGGGTATCGATGCGAGCCCGGATTTCGTCGAGGCGGCACGGGCGCGCGGGCTTGCGGTCACCTGTGGCGATGGGCACGCGCTTTCTTTCGACAGAGAGTTCGATGCGGTGTTTTCCAACGCGGCTTTGCATTGGATGACGCAGCCCGAAAAGGTCGTGGCCGGTGTCGCGCGGGCCCTCAAGCCGGGCGGGCGGTTCGTTGCCGAATTCGGTGGCCACGGCAATGTTGCGGCAATCGTCACCGCGATGCGGGCCGCCGCACAACGCTTCGGTGGCGATGCGACGCTCGCCGATCCCTGGTTTTTCCCGACCCCTGACGAATACGCGGCGCTGCTCGAAGAAAAAGGCTTTTCGGTCGAGCGGATCGCGCTGATCCCGCGTCCGACGCCGTTGCCGACCGGGATGGCGGCGTGGCTTGAGGTATTTCGGGCGCCGTTTTTCGACCAGTTCGGCGTCGAACGCCAGGCGGTTCTCGATGCGGTTGTGGAGCTGCTCGCGCCGAGCCTGCGCGATGTGTCCGGCAATTGGACGGCGGACTATGTGCGGTTGCGGGTTTCGGCGACGCTTGCGCAAAAATAGTGCGGGCGTTTCCTTTCCACTCACCTTTGCGTGAGCGGTTGGCGGAAATCCGGCTTTCGCAATATTCCGATTTCCGGTTTGCGCATCAAAGCCTTGCCAATGTGTCTGCGCGCTCGTAAATACAGAGTACGGGATTCCTTTTCCGGTCGATTGCTCCCCGTGAGCTTCAGGGAATAAGGCGTGCGCGGTTATCCGGTGCGAATGGCGTGCCGGGCGCGAACGCATGATGCGGTTCTCTGACTGACGGTCTTTCGAAGTCCGGTAAGGCTTTTGGACAGCCCGCGATGCGGGGCCGCCGTGATGGCGTGTTCCGAGGAGTGTGGCGATCCGACCGGTTGATGACCGCGAATGGGAGCATTGCGGTCGGCCTTTTTGAACAGACGCCGGTTTTCGGCGCGACAATTCGCATACTGAGGGTATGAGAACGCTGGCTATTCCCGAGACGAAATACCGTCTCACACAGGACAAACGCGAACCGCACACAAGCCGCCTTGGCGGCGCGGTGTCGCGCGGCCACGACTCTCTGCGTCCCTCTTTCCTTCATCAGAACAACGGCGTCGGGCCTGGAAGGACGGGAAAGCTCATTGAGCGGTCCACTCCGCCGGACAGCCGTGGAGCTTTCGCCACATGGCCAACAAAATGCTTATCGATGCCGCCCACCCGGAAGAGACCCGGGTCGTGGTGGTTCGCGGAAATCGGGTCGAGGAGTTCGACTTCGAGGCCGCAGCCCGCAAGCAATTGCGGGGAAACATCTACCTTGCCAAGGTAACGCGGGTCGAGCCGTCGCTTCAGGCGGCGTTCGTCGATTACGGCGGCAACCGGCACGGGTTCCTCGCCTTCAGTGAAATCCATCCGGATTACTATCAGATTCCGGTCGCAGACCGGCAGGCACTGCTCGACGAAGAGCAGGCGATTGCCGATGCGGAAGCGACCGATCATGACGATGACGTCGAGGCGCAGGCCGCCGATGCCGAGATGGACAAGGTCGAGGATGCCGGCGCCGCCGCTGGTGAAGACAATGCCGACGATGCCGGAGATGACGACGATCACGGCGACGACAACGGCAACGGTGACGATCAGGTCGAGTCGGTCGGCGCCGAGGATGCACTGGAGGAGCTGCCGCGGCGCGGCCCGCGACTGCGCCGCCAGTACAAGATCCAGGAAGTGATCCGCCGCCGGCAGATCCTGCTGGTTCAGGTCGTCAAGGAAGAGCGCGGCAACAAGGGTGCGGCGCTGACCACCTATCTGTCGCTCGCCGGCCGCTATTCGGTGCTTATGCCGAACACGGCGCGTGGCGGCGGGATCAGCCGCAAGATCACCAACCCGACCGATCGCAAGCGTCTGAAGCAGGCGGCGTCGGAGCTTTCGGTGCCCGAAGGCATGGGCGTGATCCTGCGCACGGCCGGTGCAAGCCGCACCAAGGCCGAGATCAAGCGCGACTTCGAATATCTGCTGCGTCTCTGGGAGACCGTGCGGGAACTGACGCTGGAGTCGTCGGCGCCGACGCTGGTCTATGAGGAGGGCAGTCTCATCAAGCGTTCGATACGCGATCTCTACAATCGCGATATCGACGAGGTGCTGGTTGCGGGTGATGACGGCTACCGTGAGGCCAAAGGCTTCATGCGCATGCTGATGCCGAGCCATGCCAAGAACGTGCAGCCCTACAAGGACGCGACGCCGCTGTTCACCCGGTTCGGGGTGGAGCCGCAGCTCGATGCGATGTTCAGCCCGCAGGTGACGCTGAAGTCCGGCGGCTACATCGTCATCAACCAGACCGAAGCGCTGGTCGCGATCGACGTCAACTCGGGGCGTTCGACGCGCGAACACTCGATTGAGGACACCGCGCTTGCGACCAATCTGGAGGCGGCCGAAGAGGTCGCCCGCCAGCTCCGTCTGCGTGACCTTGCCGGCCTGATCGTCATCGACTTCATCGATATGGAGGAGAAGAAGAACAACCGGTCCGTCGAGCGTCGGATGAAGGATTGTCTGAAGTCCGACCGGGCGCGCATCCAGGTTGGCCGGATCTCCCATTTCGGTCTGCTCGAAATGTCGCGGCAGCGTATTCGTACCGGCGTTCTGGAGAGCTCCTCCGAGGTCTGTCCGCACTGCCGCGGTTCGGGCACCGTGCGCTCGACCGAGTCGGTGGCACTGCATGTGCTGCGCGCGCTCGAGGATCATCTGATGCGGGGCGTCAGCCACCATCTGACCGTTCGCACGCGGGGCGCGGTTGCGCTCTATATCCTCAATCAGAAGCGCGCACATCTCTCCGAGATCGAGGAACGCTTCGGCCTGACGATCACGATCGAGGCCGACGAAGCGATCAACGGTCAGCATTACGTGCTTGAGCGCGGCGATCCGATCGACCGGGCGGAAAAGGTCGTGGCGCGAGCCATGATGCCGGTGACCATGGACGATCTCGACGACCTCGACGCGGTTGTCGAGGAGACGAGCGAGAGCGACGAGGAAAAGGCCGAGCAGAGCGAACCGAGCTCGAGCCGTCGCCGCCGCCGCCGCCGTCCGCGGCGCACGTCCGACAGCGACAACGCGCGTGATACGGCAAGTCAGGACACTGACGAAGATGGCGCCGAAGCTGCTGAGGCCGCCGACGCCGCGAGCGAAAACGGCGACGACGAAGGCGAAGACGGCGAGCCGAAGAAGCGCCGCCGTCGCGGTCGCCGTGGCGGTCGCCGCAGTCGCCGCAGCCGCAAGGACGGCGATGGTGCTGAGGCGAGTGCCGAGGGTGAAGCCGGCGAGGAGAGCGAAGGCGAGGCCGAGGCCGAGGGCGACGAAAGCGTTGCAGCGGAAACCTCCGCTGAAGCCCCGGTGGATGACGAAGTGACGGAGGCGGAAGCCGAAACGGACGAGGCCCCGGCCGCCGAGAGTGCTGACGAAGCTGAAACGGGCAGCGAGGATGCGTCTGCGGACGACGCGGGCGAGCCCGACGAGGCGCCGGTGGTGGAAGCTGCTGCGGAAACGTCAAGCGACGTGACTGAAGGTGAGGCTGAGGCTGAGGCTGAGGTGGAATCTTCGAGCGAAGAAGCTGCCGAGAGCGAAGAGCTCGTTGCTGCTGAAGCGGGAGCCGAGGTGGTGGCCACCGAAGAGGCCGCGCCTGCCGAAGAAGCCGCGCCTGCCGATGAGGCAGACGAGGCGCCGAAGGGTGATGGTGAGGCGAGTGAAGACGTCGCCGAGGCCGCCCCGGAGGAGGCTTCGGGCGAAGCCACTGACGCCGAGCCTGCCGGAGACGACGAAGGCGGTGACGATCCCGATGATACCGACCCGGCCGACAAGCGTTCGGGCTGGTGGCAGCGGCGCTCATTCTTCTGATCGCGCAAAGCCGAATAGCTAATAGCTGACAAGGAAAACCCCGCGACCGAGCCCGGCCGCGGGTTTTTTCGTTTCTGTCAGGGCTTCACAAAATGAGTCGTAAAACGGGCGCAACCGGTTGAATATTCGCGCTATTTACGTTCAGTCCGCTTTCAGCCAGCCAGCAAGGCGGTCGATGCCCTCGGCGATGTCGTCGGTGTTGCCGGCAAAGGAAAACCGGATATAGCGGTGGCCTCGGTCGAGATCGAAATCGGGGCCGGGGGTCGCCGCGACGCCGGCCTCGGCCAGCATCTTCTTGGCGAAATCGGTCGAATCGTTGGAGAAGCGGCGGATATCCGCATAGACGTAGAACGCGCCATCGACCGGCAGCAGGTCGTCGAAGCCTATCTGCGGCAGGCGCTCCAGCAGCATGGCGCGGTTGCGCGCATAGACCGCCTTGATCTCCTCAAGCTCCTCGGTGGCATCGAAGGCGGCGATTGCGGCGCGTTGCGACAGCTCCGGCACAGAGATGTAGAGATTCTGTCCGAGCCGCTCGATCGGGCGGATCAGCCGTTCGGGCACAACCATCCAGCCGACACGCCAGCCGGTCATGCAGTAGTATTTCGAGAACGAGTTGATGACGATGGCGTCGTCGGAAAAGGTCAGCGCGGTCTCTGCTTTTCCCTCATAGACGAGGCCGTGATAGATCTCGTCGGAAATGAACCAGATACCGAGATCGTGGCAGGCGTCGATAAGCGCCGACAGCGCGGGGCCCTGCATCATGGTGCCGGTCGGGTTGGCGGGGCTCGCGATCAGCACGCCCTTCAGCGGTTTTTTCGCGTGTTCCTCGGCGATCATTTCCGGCGTCAGCGCCCAGCGGGTCTTCGCCGTCGTTTCGATCTCGACGCATTCGAGCCCGAGCGCGGAGAGGATGTTGCGGTAGGCCGGATAGCCGGGTGCGGGCAGGGCGACACGGTCGCCCGCATCGAAGCCGGCGAGGAAGGCGAGGTTGAAGCCCGCCGACGAGCCGGTCGTGATGACAATACGCTCTGCGGGAACGTCAACGTCGTAGGTGTCGCGGTAGTGCCGCGAAATACGCTCCCGCAACTCGATGATGCCGAGTGCTTCGGTGTAGCGCAGGCGGCCGTGGTTGAGCACTTCGCGGGCGGCATCGAGCACCATTTTCGGGGCAGGCGCGCCGGGCTGGCCGACCTCCATGTGGATAATCTTTTCGCCGGCGGCTTCGCGACGGTTGGCCTCCGCGAGCACATCCATGGCCAGAAACGCGTCGACATTGCTGCGCCGGGAAGGGCCTGGCGGTGTGGTCATGATCTGTCCTTTCGGCGGCGGGTAGGCATGGGCGGGGCTGTTCCCGGAGGTGCTCCGTCGTTCGCTGTCGGTCTAGCCGATCAGGCGACGGCAATCTAGAGCAGCGGGGCCGCAAGTCGGCAAAGCGCGTGGCGCACAACGGGTTTAGGGGTTTGTCGGGCGCTTTTGTCTCAAGCGAAAGTGAAGCGCGCTCGCCCGTAATGCCTTTTGGTGGGCGCAATGGTGACCTATAACCCGGATCACGAGCCAATGATGCGGCCTCTGCCGCTTTCTGGAGGAGAATTCATGATTCACGTTCTGCGCGCCGCTGCCGTGGCGTTTGCTGTCTTCGCCATCGGTGTGCCGGCCGCGTCCGCGCAATCGGTCACGCCCGAGCAGCGCTCGGAATTCGAGACGATCATCCGCGACTATCTCGTCAGCAACCCGGAAGTGATCGAGGAGGCGATTGCCGCCCTGCAAAAGAAGCGCGCCGACGCGGAAGATGCCGAGCGCGCCGCGACCATCTCGAAGAATTCCGACCTGCTGTTCAATTCGACCCGTCAGGTCGTGCTCGGAAATCCGAAGGGCGATGTCACGCTGGTCGAGTTCTTCGACTACAATTGCGGCTACTGCAAGCGCGCCTTCAAGGACATGGTGCGGCTGCTGCATGAAGACAGCAATCTGCGCATTGTACTGAAGGAGTTCCCGGTTCTCGGCCAGGGCTCGGCGGAAGCCGCGCAGGTGGCGATTGCGGTGAAGATGACGGATGAGGCGAAGTACGCCGCGTTCCATCAGGAAATGCTGACGATGAAAGGCCGCGCGGACCGTGCCGCGAGCCTCAAGGCGGCTGAAAAGGCCGGGCTCGACATCGATGCTGTCACGAAGAACATGGAAAGCGACGAAGTCAGCGCGACCATCGAAGAGGTCTATGCGATGGCCAACGATCTCGGCCTGACCGGTACGCCGTCCTACGTGGTCGGCAACGAGGTTCTTGTCGGCGCCGTCGGCTATGATCAGCTCAAGTCGAAGATCAAGTCGATCCGCGCCTGCGGCGAGACCTCCTGCTAGGGGCAGCCGACGGGTCCTGACCCCGTGATCAGGTTTGACAAAGGGCGCGCCGGTTATCTCCGGCGCGCCTTTTTTGTGTGCGAACGGGGACTTGCAACGTTGCTGCGCGGCGTTTTCCCGCCCGCAAATGCGGCATGATGGCGTGTCGAGCCCTTTTTTTTGCCACGGCAGACGCCTATAAGAAACGACGGTCTTAGCGGGTCGCGAGCGATTCCGCGCAACAGGTTGATGCATGGCGAAACCAGTCTTCGTTCTGAACGGTCCCAATCTCAATCGGCTCGGCACCCGTGAACCCGATGTCTATGGCGCGACGACGCTGGCGGACATCGAGGCGATGTGTCATGAGGCTGCCGGCGCGCTCGGGCTTTCCGTCACTTTCCGGCAAAGCAACCATGAGGGCGAGTTGGTCGACTGGGTGCAGGAGGCCGGTGATTCCGCGCAAGGACTCGTGATCAATCCTGGCGCATATACCCACACATCCGTGGCGCTTCATGACGCCATCCGCTCGGCCGGGTTGCCGGTCATCGAGGTACACATATCGAATATTTTCGCCCGCGAAGCGTTTCGGCATCATTCCTATATTTCGCCGGTCGCGCGCGGTGTCATCTGCGGTCTTGGGCCGAACGGCTATCCTCTTGCCCTTCGCGCCCTGGCCGATCTGCTGAGCTAGAGCGGTGCCCGGCGCACGAAGGATCGTGCGGGCCGGGACTGCTTCGTAACGTGAATGCGATCGAGGCCCTTTGTCAGCGGCGAAGCCGCGGCGCAGGCTGAGCGCAATACTGACGGATCGAGAGGCATGTCCAACAAGAAATCAACGATCGATCAGGATCTTATCCGCGAACTCGCCGGACTTCTGGTCGAGACCGATCTCTCCGAAATCGAGATCGAGCAGGACGACCTGCGCATCCGCGTCGCGCGCAATATCACCGTGACGGCGTCCGTGGCGGCGCCTGCTGCTGCGCCTGCCAAGGCCGCGGCTCCCGCGGCGGCCAGCGGCGAAGCCGACCACGCGCAGAACCCCGATGCGGTTCTCTCGCCTATGGTCGGCACCGCCTATCGCTCGCCGGAACCGGGCGCAAAGACCTTCGTCGAGGTCGGAGACCACGTTGCCGAAGGCGCGACGCTGTTGATCGTCGAAGCGATGAAAACCATGAACCAGATCCCGGCGCCGCGTGCCGGCACGGTCAAGAAGATCCTCGTCGAGGACGGTCAGCCGGTCGAGTACGGCGAGCCGCTGGTCATCCTCGAATGAAGGCGGATGCGCCGATGTTTTCCAAGATCCTGATTGCCAATCGCGGCGAAATCGCCCTGCGGATACTTCGCGCCTGCAAGGAGCTCGGCATCTCGACCGTGGCGGTGCACTCGACCGCCGATGGCGACGCCATGCATGTCCGGCTTGCCGACGAAAGCGTCTGCATCGGGCCGCCGGCGGTTCACGAGAGCTACCTCAACATTCCGCAGGTGATGGCTGCCTGCGAGATCACCGGTGCGGACGCGGTGCATCCGGGCTACGGCTTCCTGTCTGAGAATGCTCGTTTCGCCGAGATCCTCGAAGCGCACAACATCACCTTCATCGGCCCGACGGCGGAGCATGTCCGCATCATGGGCGACAAGATCGAAGCCAAGCAGACGGCGGAAAAGCTCGGCATTCCGGTTGTTCCGGGGTCGGACGGCGAAGTCACGACGCTGTCGCGGGCGCGCAAGGTTGCCGCGGAGATCGGCTATCCGGTGCTGATCAAGGCTGCTGCCGGTGGCGGCGGGCGCGGCATGAAGGTCGCGATGACGGCGGAAGACCTCGACATCGCGTTCTCGACGGCACGCGCGGAAGCCCGCGCGGCGTTCGGCGACGATGCGGTTTATATCGAGAAATATCTCGCCAAGCCGCGCCACATCGAAATTCAGGTGCTCGGCGACGGGCGGGGCAACGCCATCCATCTCGGCGAGCGCGACTGCTCGCTGCAACGGCGCCACCAGAAGGTCTGGGAAGAGGCGCCGTCGCCGGCGCTCAACGAGGCGCAGCGGGTCGAGATCGGTGCGACGGTCGCGGCCGCGATGCGCAAGCTGAAGTATCGCGGCGTCGGTACGGTCGAATTCCTCTACGAGGACGGCGAGTTCTATTTCATCGAAATGAACACGCGCCTGCAGGTCGAGCATCCGGTAACGGAGAGCATCACCCGCATCGATCTGGTCAACGAGCAGATCCGCATTGCAGCCGGCGCGCCGCTGACCATCCGTCAGGAAGACATCGTCGTGAACGGGCATGCGATCGAATGCCGGATCAATGCCGAGGATCCGCAGACCTTCACGCCGTCGCCCGGCATGATCACCTATTACCACCCGCCGGGTGGTCTCGGTGTGCGCGTCGATTCCGGTGTCTATCAGGGCTATGTGATCCCGCCCTATTACGACAGCCTGATCGGCAAGCTGATCGTGCACGGGCGTAACCGCGTCGAATGCATGATGCGTCTGCGCCGCTGTCTCGACGAGTTCGTCGTCGACGGTGTGCGCTCGACCATCCCGCTGTTCCGCCGGCTGGTGGAGCATCCGGACATGGCCGATGGCGCCTATGACATTCACTGGCTTGAGAAGTTCCTGGCGGAAAACAAGGCCGAGAATTGATCCGGCAAATGCCGGGTCTTCTGTGGAGCCAGCCAAAAGACCGATGAGCAGGGGGGAAGCGACGGCCGATCATGGCGGGCGCTGACGACATTCTTCTTGAAATCACGCCGCAGGTCCTGCTGAAGGCCTATGCCTGCGGCATCTTCCCGATGGCGGAATCGGCTGACGATCCGGGTCTCTATTGGATCGAGCCGGAGATGCGCGGGGTGGTTCCGCTCGACCGCTTCCATGTCTCCAAACGCTTGCAGCGCACGGTCCGGCAGGATGTGTTCGAGGTCCGCATCGACAGCGATTTCTCCGGCGTGATCGAGGGCTGCGCGGCGCCGGGACCCGGGCGGCGAAAGACCTGGATCAACCAGCGCATTCGCCGGCTCTACGGAGAATTGTTCCGCATCGGACGCTGCCATACCGTTGAGGCGTGGCGGGATGGCAAGCTGGTCGGCGGGCTCTACGGCATCCGGCTCGGCGGCGCGTTTTTCGGCGAAAGTATGTTCTCGCGCGAACGCGATGCCTCCAAAGTGGCGCTGGTGCATCTCGTCGCGCGGCTGAAGGCCGGCGGCTTCCGGCTGCTCGACACGCAGTTCGTCACCGAGCACCTGATGCGCTTCGGCGCGCTCGAAGTGCCGCGCCGGGACTATCACGTCAAGCTGGAGGATGCGCTCGAACTCGAGGGCGACTTCTTCAAATTGCCGAAGGACGTCAAGGGTGCGGATGTGCTCGCCGTGCTGGCCGGTCAGGCTGGCTAGCCGTTGACGGGTTTCCGTCCGGATTTCCGCTCAATCGAACGTAATCACCTTGTGGCCGATATAATTGGTGACGGCGCCGCAGAAGATGGCGATGCCGTGGGCGATCGCTTCGGCGAAGAACAGCGGCAGCACCATCGTCAACAGATACGCGAGCGCCAGCGACAGGCCGAGCACGATGACGGCGGAGAAGGCATTCACCGACAGGAAATGCACGATGCGGGTGTGCGCCTTCTTGGCGTCGTTGCGCGGGCCCTGGAAGACGAAGCGGCTGTAGAGCGTGTAGCCGACGCTCATGCCGATCATGTAGGCAAGCAGCACCGCCAGCCAGAACGGCATGAAGAACGAAAGGCCGATGCGGATCAGCCAGTTGACGGCGGCCGCGAAGCCGCCGGCAAAGAGAAAGCGGACGATCTGCTGCAGCTCGGGGCTGGTGTTGTACCGGGCGATCAGGGTGCTTGCCGCTTGCATCAGCCGATCTGACCTCCGAGCCAGGCAAAGATGAAAAACAGGCCCATGATGCCGCCGAGCGCGAGGCTCGGGCGGTCCTTGACCGCGAACACAACCGGGTCGTCGTCGAGCAGCTGGCGCTGGCACATCAGCCAGATGCGGCCAAGCCACAGGAACAGCACAACCGGAAGACCCCACAGAGCGACGGGCATCGAGTAGAAGGTCGCGTTGAAGGCCTCATTGGTCAGATATAGCACCATGACGAGCACGGCGGCGACACCGCTGGCCGAGCCGAACGCCATCAGCACGGGATCATCACCTTCGGTATAGCCGCGGCCGTGGATGGTCTTGCTCTTGCCCTTGTGGCCGTTGCGGATCACCTCGGTGTAGCGCTTGGCGAGCGACAGCGACAGGAACAGGAACATCGAGAAGACGAACAGCCAGGGCGAGGGCGGTACGTCGACAAGTACGACGCCGAGGCCGAGCCTGAGGGTGAAGAGGCTCGCCAGCATCGCCGTGTCGAGGAACGGGACGCGCTTGAGATAGAGCGAGTAGGTGAGTGTCGCCGCCAGATAGACCAGCAGCGCGAGCACGACATCGCCGCCGATCGCGGCGCCCAGTGCCAGCGATCCGCCGATACCGAGCGGTATCAGCCCGAGTGCGGTGGTAATTCCGAGACGGCCACTGGCCAGCGGACGGAACTTCTTCGACCAGTGGGCGCGGTCGGCGTCGAGGTCCCACAAATCGTTGATGAGATAGGTGGCGGACGCCATCATGCCGAGAGCGATGAAGCCGGCGAAGGCGGCCATCCAGGCGGTCGGGTCGAGCGACAGACCTCCGAGGATGAGCGGCACGAAGAGCAGCGCGTTCTTTGCCCATTGATGCAGGCGCAGCACCTTCACGCCGAATTTCAGCGTTGGTTTCTCACGCGGGAAGACGGTCTTGACGTCGGCGGTCGCCTTGGCCGCGCGCTCCATGCGCTCGCTCGGGTGAACGAGGATCGCCTGGCTGGCGGCGGCGAACACGGGGACGTCCGCCATGCTGTCGCCGGCATACTGGAAGCCTTCGGGGAAGCGCTCCTTCAGGTGCGCCGCCTTGGTCGCCGATTTCAGGTTCACCGTGCCGGTCGAGGCGTGCACCTCGTCGATGAAATCGAGGCGCTCGGCGATGCGATGGGCAATCGACTCGTGCGACGCGGTCGCCAGATGGATCGGCCGGCCGTTTTCCGCCTCCCAGCGGGCATAGGTGATGAGGTCGTCATTGAGCGGCAGATGCTCGATGTCGAGTTCGACGCGACGCGAGAGCTGCTCTTTCAGATGCGCCTTGCCCTTCATCAGCCACAGGCCGAGCTTGTAGAACTGCCAGGGTTCGCGGCGTAGGAAGACAACCACCGACTCGTAGAGCAGGTCGGTGTTGATCACCGTGTGATCGAGATCGAGAATGAGCGGCTGAAGCCGTTCTTCAGCCTGATCGAGCCGCGCGGAAGCTGTCGATTCCATGTCGTCTGACGTCCCTTCGGTCTGTCTTTCCCACCGATTGGCGCTGACGATAAGATAAAGTTGTAAATTTCGGCTGTTCTAACGTGGTTTCAAATCCATTTATATTTGGAAATTGTTTTTATGTTTCAAATAAATATCTGATTAACCCTGTGGCGGCGGACGCGCTCGAGTGCTTTCCCGCAGGGTGCACAAGAATACGCCTATTCGGCTGTTGCTTCTTCGTACTCCGCCGACATTTCGAGCCAGGATTCTTCCGTGCTGGCGATTTCGGCGGCCGTGTCCGAACGCTTCTTGGAAAGCGCTGCGCCCTTGGCGGCGTCGGAGGTGAAAAGCGCGGGGTCGGCGAGTTGCGCGTCGAGCTTTTCGAGTTCTGCGTTCAGCTTTTCGATGCGCTTTTCGGCATCCTGGATCTGCTTGCGAAGCGGTGCCATTTCCTTGCGGCGGGCCGCGGCGGCGCGGCGGCGATCCTGCGCCGAACCTTTCCCGTCATCATCGGATTTTGCCGTGTCATTTGCAGGGGCGCCGCGGCGCAGAACGAGGCGACGGTAATCCTCCATGTCGCCATCGAAGGGCGAGACGGTGCCGTCGGCGACGAGCCACAGCCGGTCGGCTGAGGTTTCGACCAGATGGCGGTCGTGGCTGATGACGATGACGGCGCCGTCATAGGCGGCGAGCGCCTGCACAAGCGCCTCGCGGGCATCGATGTCGAGATGGTTGGTCGGTTCGTCGAGCACCAGCAGGTTCGGCCCGTGGAAGGTGGCGAGGCCGAGCAGCAGGCGGGCCTTTTCACCGCCGGACAGATCGCGCGCCGGCGTTTCCATGCGGTCGGTCGGCAGGCCGAAACGGGCGACGCGAGATCGCACCTTGGCTTCCGCCTCGTTCGGCATCAGCGCGCGAACATGGGCGACCGCCGACTGTTCCGGCTTCAATTCGTCGAGCTGGTGCTGGGCGAAGAAGGCGACGTCGAGCTTCGGCGCGCGGGTGATCGATCCTGCCTCGGCCTCGAGACGGCCGGAGATCAGCTTGGCGAGCGTCGACTTGCCGTTGCCGTTCTGGCCGAGCAGGGCGATGCGGTCGTCATGGTCGATGCGCAGCGACACGCGTGACAGGATCGGCTTGCCCGGCTCGTAGCCGACCGCGACCTTGTCGAAGGCGAGGATCGGTGGGGCGAGCCGCGTCGTCGGTTCCGGGAAGGAGATCGGCTGCATGTGGTCTTCGATGACGGCGGCGATCGGCGTCATCTTTTCCAGCATCTTGAGGCGCGACTGGGCCTGGCGGGCCTTGGTCGCCTTGGCGCGGAAACGGTCGACGAAGGCCTGCAGGTGGGCGCGCTGAACGTCCTGTTTTTCCTTCGCCTTTTGCTGCAGCACGAGCTGTTCTCGGCGCTGACGGTCGAACTGGTCGTAGCCGCCGCGGTAGATGGTGAGCTTGCCGTGCTCCAGATGGGCGATGTGGTCGACGGCGCTATTCAAGAGGTCGCGGTCGTGGCTGATGAGTACGACGGTCTTCGGGTAGCGGGAGAGGTAGTTCTCCAGCCACAGAGTGCCTTCGAGGTCGAGATAGTTGGTCGGTTCATCGAGCAGGAGAAGGTCCGGCTCGCAGAACAGCACGGAGGCGAGCGCGACGCGCATGCGCCAGCCGCCCGAAAAGTCGGAGCAGGGGCGCTGCTGGGCGTCGTTGTCGAAGCCGAGACCGGCAAGGATGGTGGCGGCGCGGGATTCCGCCGCGTGCGCATCGATGTCGGCGAGGCGGGTGTGGATTTCAGCGATGCGGTGCGGATCGTCGGCGGTCTCGGCTTCGGCGAGAAGCGAGGTGCGTTCGCTGTCGGCGGCAAGCACCCAGTCGATCAGCCGGTCCGGTCCGCCGGGGGCCTCTTGCGCGACGCGGCCGAGTTTTGCCGCGCGCGGCATCTCGATCTCGCCGCTTTCGGGCGCGATCTCGCTGCAGATCAGGCGGAACAGGGTGGTCTTGCCCGTGCCGTTGCGGCCGACGAGCCCGACCTTCATGCCGTCGGGGATCGTCAGGGACGCTTTGTCGAACAGGGTGCGTTCGCTGAGCCGGTAGGTGAGATCGGTGATGCGCAACATGGATGCTTGGTGGCCGATCCTGACGCCGCGTGCAAGATCAGAAACGCGCGGTTGCGCCGTTTTTGCATTGCTGTGGTGAATGGGTGAGGGCGGGCGGCCGTGATTTCGCCCTGTCGGCCGTGTAGAGCTTTTCGCAACGCTGCGCCGCTACGGTCGTCGCAGAATGAGAATGGAGGGCTCTGTCGTATGGCTCCAAGGATGTCCGCCTGTTTCGCCGCCGCTCTGTCGATCCTGATCATGGCCGGGCCGGCGCTCGCTGGTGAGGGCGACAGGATCGTTCAGCAGCCGGGCGGTTCCTACCGGCTGGAAGCCACCTATCTGGCGCCGAACGGCTGCTATCGGATCGAAAGCGTCGAGATCAAGCCGGTGATGCAGAGCGGCTACGCGCCGGTGATCGTCGAAATCGGCGCCCATGGCGAGATGTGTACCATGGCGCTGAAGCCGCTGATGGCGACCGCGACGCTGCCGCCGCATCATGCGTTGCGCGGCGCTCTGGTCGATTTCCGGCAGGACGGCCGGCTGCTCGAACAGCGGCGCGTCACGATCGATCCTTGAGATTCAAGAGTCCGGTTTTCGGAGTCTTGAATCCAGTTCCGAATATCAAGAGTCGGCTTTTGGCTTTCAAGACTCTCGTCACGTGCATGGTTGCGGACACAAAAAAGGCGGGCTTTTGGCCCGCCTTCGGTCTGCTGCACTGAGAAGGGGTCAGGCGGCCGCCACGCCGACGCCGATGTCTTCCTGGAAGTGGATCATGTCGATCGGCGCCGGCTTGTAGCCAAGCTGGCGCAGGAAGGCGTGGATCTGGCCACGATGGTGCGCATGGTGGGTAAAGAAGTGCGCCATGGCAGCCAACAGCGGCTTTTCGACCAGTACCGGTCGCCGCGTGGTGCGGAACAGGATCGGCCGCTCGAAGTCGACGTCGGTCATCTGCTGCACCAGCGACAGGATGCGTTCGTCGAGCACGACGCGGGCCTCGCGCAGGTCGGCGAGGTCCTCGAACAGGATATCGTCGACGGAGGTGAGGATCTCGCCCTCATTACTGAACCGCGCCAGCCAGACCATGTCTGCGGCGTACATGTGGTTCAGTGTGCCGTGAACGGAACGGAAATACGCGCCAATGTCGCGGTGATACTCTTCTTCGGAAAGTTCCGCACTGGCCTCGTAAATGATGCCGTTGGCCCAGGCATTGTATTGCGCCTGCATTAAGAAAAATTTCTTCATCGTTCCGCCTCACCCGATGTCGCCCGGCAAGTCGCCGCAGGATTTATTCTATTGGAATGACGGATTTCTGCAATTCCACTGGGACAAAATGGCGCGAATTCAGCGTCTTTAACCGCTCGTTATGGTTAACGTGCCTGTTCCAAGGGCGCTTTCCTGCTGTTGTTTTAGGCAAAAAGGGGAAAGCTGGCGGCGGATTGCGGGGTGGGGCGGCAGGCAGGCTCAGCGTTTCGGCGAAAACGCCCGCTTGCCGGGGCGTTGCGGCACGGCTATACGTCGCCGCAACATTCAACCGACACCCTCTCGATACACAAGGAAGGATCCCATGGCGATCGAACGCACGTTCTCCATGATTAAGCCCGATGCCACCAAGCGTAACATCACGGGCAAGATTGTCGACCGGCTGGAAAGCGCCGGCCTGCGCGTCGTGGCGCAGAAGCGGGTCTGGATGACCCGCGCCGTCGCCGAAGGCTTCTACGCCGTGCACAAGGAACGCCCGTTCTTCGACGAACTGTGCGAATTCATGAGCTCCGGCCCGACCATCGTGCAGGTTCTGGAAGGCGAGAACGCCATTGCCAAGAACCGCGAAGTGATGGGCGCGACCAATCCGGCCGACGCCGCCGAGGGCACCATCCGCAAGGATTTCGCCGAGTCGCTCGGCGAGAACTCGGTGCACGGTTCGGACGGCCCGGACACGGCCGCGGAAGAAATCGCATACTTCTTCGCGCAGACCGAAATCGTCGGCTGACGTTTCTTTCTGCGAATGAATTCGGAACGGGCCGGCCTCTCGCGGGGCTGGCCCGTTTTCTTTTTGGCGCGGCGGTCGACGTTCTTCTTTGTGACGTCGTGGCGGGTTATGCTCTGCGCCACATCGGGGCGGGCCGGCGGCTTGCCCCGCAGCGTTTTTCAGTCAAAGCGCGTCTCCCAAAAGTGGATACCGGTTTTGGGCTAAAGACACGCGGCTCAATGCCTACGAGGTGGTGATGACGTTCCATATCGGTCACTCGACCTGTCCGCATGATTGTCCCTCGACCTGCGCTCTCGATGTCGAAATCGACGAGAACGGCAGGATCGGCCGGCTTCGCGGCGCCAAGGACAACTCCTATACGGCCGGTGTCATCTGCGCCAAAGTCGCGCGCTATGCCGAGCGTCTCTACAATCCGAAGCGGGTGCTGAAACCGCTGAAGCGTACCGGGCCGAAGGGTTCGGGTCAGTTCACGGAAATCTCCTGGGACGACGCGCTCGATATCGTTGCCGAGAATTTCCTCAAGGTCGAGGCCGAGTTCGGCGCGCAGGCGGTGTGGCCGACGCATTACGCCGGCACGATGGGGCTGGTGCAGCGGGATTCCCTGCAGCGGCTGCGCTATTCGAAGAGTTACTCCCGCCAGTTCGACAGTTTCTGTTCCAACATGGCGACCACCGGCTTCGTCGGCGGCACCGGCAAGCTCGCCGGTCCCGACCCGCGCGAGATGGCGAAGTCGGACTGCGTCGTCATCTGGGGCACCAATCCGGTCGCCACCCAGGTCAACGTCATGACGCACGCAGTGGCTGCGCGGAAAAACCGGGGCGCGAAGATCGTCGTCGTCGATGTCTACCGTACCGAGACGGCGAAACAGGCCGACATGGCGCTGATCCTGAAGCCGGGCACCGATGGCGCGCTCGCCTGCGCGGTGATGCATATCCTGTTCCGCGATGGCCATGCGGATCGAGCCTATCTCGAGCGTTACGCGGAAGGCACGGAAGCGCTCGAAGCGCATCTCTCCACGCGTACGCCGCAATGGGCGGCCGAGATCACCGGGCTTTCCGTGGAGGAGATCGAGACCTTTGCGCGGCTGATCGGGACCACCAACAAGACCTTCCTGCGACTCGGTTACGGCTTCACTCGCCAGCGCAACGGCGTGGTCAGCATGCATGCGGCAATGTCGATCGCAACGGTCGCCGGGCTCTGGCAATACGAGGGCGGCGGCGCATTTCACAACAACGGTGCGCTCTACAAGCTCGACAAGACGATGGTCGAAGGGCTCGATGTGCTCGACACTTCGGTGCGTGCGCTCGATCATTCGCGCATGGGCGAGATCCTCACCGGCGAGGCGGAAGCACTGCTCGGCGGGCCTCCGGTCAAGGCGGTGTTCACGCAGAACACCAATCCGGTGCTTGTCGCACCGGACCAGAACAAGGTGCGCAAGGGGTTTTTCCGCGACGATCTGTTCGTCTGCGTGCACGAGCAGGTGATGACGGAAACCGCCAGGATGGCCGACATCGTGCTGCCGGCGACCATGTTCCTCGAGCATGACGATATCTACCGTGGCGGCGGGCACCAGTATTTCATGCTCGGCCCGAAGCTTCTCGAAGCGCCCGGCGAGGCGCGCGAGAATGTCGATGTCATCGCGGAGATTGCCAAACGCGTCGGCGCCGAGCATCCGGGCTTTGCTATGTCGGCCCGTGAGCACATCGACTGGATGCTCCAGCGGGCCGATCTCGGCTCTTACGATGAGTTGAAGGAAAAACGCTGGATCGACATGCAGCCGGACTTCGAGACATCGCACTATCTCAATGGCTTTGCGACGCCGAGCGGGCGCTATCGTTTCGCCGTCGACTGGGCGACGGTTGATTCGCCGTGTAAGGCGGGACCGTTCGGTCCGGTCGAGGCGATGCCGTCGCTGCCGGATTTCTGGCCGGTGATCGAGGCGGCCGACGACGAGCATCCGTTCCGGCTGACGACGTCGCCGGCGCGGAACTTCCTCAACTCGACCTTCAACGAGACGGAAACCTCGCTCGCGCGCGAAGTTCGGCCGGAGGTGATGATCCACCCGAGTGCGGCGGAGCGGCTTGGTATCGCCGAGGGCGATCTGGTCGAGATCGGCAATATGCGCGGCACCGTGCGGCTGCATGCGCGGTTGTTTGACGGTCTGCAGCAAGGGGTTCTGGTGTCCGAGAGCATCTGGCCGAGCGAGGCCTTTGTCGACGGGCGGGGCATCAACTGCCTGACCGGATCGGACCCGATTGCGCCCTATGGCGGACCTGCCTTCCACGACATCAAAGTCTGGCTGAAACCGGCGGCGGCTTGATCCCCGACGGATTTTGTTGAAAAAACAATAGCTCAGGGGCGCGAGTCACAAGATCGGGTGGAGGCCAACGAGCGATGCGGCATTTCAAGACAGTCATGTTGGCGGCAATGAGCGCGAGCGTTCTGGGCGCGGGCATTACGCTCACTGCGAGCCCGGCGGCAGCCGGCAGCGCCGACGAGACGCGGGTGGCCATGGTCGACGACTGTCTCTATAGCGAATGGAAATATCCCGGCCGCCGCAAGAAGGCTGCCACGGCGTGCAAATGTGCGGCGAAGAAGGCGATCGGCACGCTGTCGAAGGCAGACGCCAGCGACACGGGCTGGAGCGGCGGGCTCACCAGCACGCAGAAGGCGGCGTGGCGCGACGCGCTGAAGAGCTGCAAATAATCTTCAAGAATGTTCGAATCTGAGCCGGGCGGGCTGCTAGCTGGCCCGCTCAGTCGTCCTTCGGCCACAGGAAGGGGGGCGGCACCGGGCCGCTGTCGTCGTGGATCACCCGATCGTCGACGACGCGCACGGCGCCCGAGGCAACCAGCGCCAGTGCCTTCGGGTAGATGCGGTGCTCGGCGGCGAGCACGCGTTCGGAGAGCGTGTCTTCGCTATCGGAGCTGAGCACCGGCACAGCGGCCTGGATGATGATCGGGCCGTCGTCCATTTCAGGCCGGACGAAATGCACCGTGCAGCCATGCAGGCGGACGCCTGCCTCGATGGCGCGCGCATGGGTGTTGAGGCCCTTGAACGAGGGCAGCAGCGAGGGATGGATATTGATCATCCGGTCGCGCCAGCGCTCGACGAAATGGGGCGTCAGCAGTCGCATGAAGCCGGCAAGACAAACGATGTCGGCGCCGCTTTCGGAGACCGCGGCTGTCAGGTCGTCCTCGAAGGCCTCGCGGTTCGGATAGTGCTTGTGGTCGACGATGGATGTGGCAATGCCGGCCGCTGCAGCCGTTTCCAGACCCTTGGCGTCGGGCCGGTTGGCGATGACGACGGCGATTTCGGCCGGGTAGTCGGGATCGCGGGCCGCTTCGAGCAGGGCGGCCATGTTCGAGCCGCGCCCGGAAATGAGGATCGCTACCCGTTTCTTGCCCATCAGGCCGCGCCTCCGAGCGTGAGGTGATTGTCGTAGACGACCGCGTCGCTGTCGCGCGGCTCAAGCGTGCCGAGGCGGACGACGGTTTCGCCGGCCTCACCGAGCATCGCCGCAACCTCGTCGGCGCGGTCCGCGGCGACCACGACGGTCATGCCGATGCCGCAGTTGAAGGTCCGCAGCAGTTCGTTCTCGTCGATTTTGCCGAGCTCGGCCAGCCAACCGAAGACCGGCAGGGCGGGAACGGTCGCCAGATCGATACGAGCGGCCAGTTCGTCGGGCAGCACGCGCGGCAGGTTCTCGGTCAGCCCGCCGCCGGTGATGTGGGCGAGCGCCTTGATCGCGTCGCCGGTTGCCTTCAGCGCGGCGATCAGCGGCTTCACATAGATGCGGGTCGGCGTCAGCAGCGCGCGGGCGAGCGACTGCTCCGCGTCGAATGGTGCCGGCGCCTGCCAGTCGAGACCATGATCGGCGACGAGACGGCGGACCAGCGAATAACCGTTCGAGTGCACACCCGATGAGGTGAGGCCAAGCACCACATCGCCTACGGCAAGCGTTGCGCGCGGCAGCACGGCGTCGCGCTCCACCGCGCCGACGGAGAAGCCTGCGAGGTCGAAATCGTCGCCGCCATACATGCCGGGCATTTCGGCCGTTTCGCCGCCGATCAGCGCGCTGCCCGCCTGACGACAGCCTTCGGCGATGCCGGCGACAACAGCGGTGGCGGCCTCGACGTCGAGTTTTCCGCAAGCATAGTAGTCGAGGAAGAACAGCGGTTCGGCACCCTGTACGACGAGGTCGTTGACGCACATGGCGACCAGGTCGATGCCGACCGTGTCGAAGGTCTTGGCTTCGATGGCGACGCGCAGCTTGGTGCCGACGCCGTCGGTCGCGGCGACGAGCAACGGCGATGTGTAGCAGGCCGCGGCGAGGTCGAACAGGCCGCCAAATCCGCCGATGGAGCCCATCACGCCCGGCCGCTCGGTGGAGCGGACAGCGGGGCCAATGGCCTTGACCAGCGCGTTGCCAGCGTCGATATCGACGCCGGCCGCAGCATATGTGTAGCCGCTCGGTGTATCGTCAGAACCGCTCATGACAGCCTGCCTGCCTCACTTGAAAAGCTTGCTTGGAATCGGTGAGGCATCCAAACCATATGGGGCTGAGAAAGCAAGCGGATTGCTCGGTTTTCGGGGGATATGGGCGGCTTTTTTCTTTGCAAAGCGGGCAATCCCCGCACATATGGGGCAAGGGCCTTCGGGAGGAAACCGGGTGACGATACCCAACCTGATAACGGTGCTGCGTCTGTTGCTGGTGCCCGTGATCGTCTGGCTGCTCGGCGCCGGGCACTTCACGGCCGCGTTCTGGGTGTTCGTCGCCGCCGGCATCTCGGACGGAATCGACGGGTTTCTGGCGCGCAGTTTCGACATGGGAAGCGAACTCGGCGGCTATCTCGATCCGATCGCCGACAAGGCGCTGCTGGTGTCGATCTTCGTCATTCTCGCCATGATCGGCGAAATCCCGCTGTGGCTGACATTGATGGTGGTGAGCCGCGATATTCTGATCGTCGGCGGCGTCCTGCTTGCCTGGATGATCGGCCGCCCGGTGGCGATGAGGCCGCTTTTCATCAGCAAGTTCAACACCGCCGCGCAGATCGTTTATGCGTCCGTGGTCGTTGCCGATCTCGCCTTTGCGTTCGATCTGTCGGGCCTGCGCGCGACGGGGCTGGTCTTCGTTGCGGTCTTGACGCTACTTTCGGCGGCAGCCTATCTCATCGACGGGCTGCGCCATCTGACCGAAGACGACGATGTCTCCGGCGATGCACAAGGCGATGGCGGCGCCGGAGACCACCAGTCGGGGAACAGCGGAGCATGACGCTAAGCCGTCAGATATCGTTCTGGATCGGCACCTTCGTGGTGCTGATGCTGTTCCTTTATGTCTTCCGCGACATCCTGCTGCCGTTCATCGCGGGGATGGGGCTCGCCTATCTGCTCGATCCGGTCGCCGACCGGTTGGAACGCATTGGCTTCAGCCGGATGTGGGCGACGGTCTCCATCCTGTTGATGTTCCTTTTGTTGTTTCTTCTGACCCTGATCATTCTCGCGCCGGTGCTCGGCCATCAGCTTGCCGGCTTCATCGAACGGCTGCCGAGCTACGCGTCGGCGCTGCAGACGCTGATCGCCGATTTCGCCGACGGACGCGAGAACACGCTGCTCGGAATGAGCCGCGAGGATCTGCAGGTGCAGATGGGCGACCTGTTGACGCAAGGCGCGAGCTGGCTCGGCAAGCTCATGAAATCGCTATGGAATGGCGGTCAGGCGCTGCTTTCTATCCTGTCTCTGTTCGTGGTCACGCCGGTGGTTGCGTTCTATCTGCTGTACGACTGGGACCGCATGATCGACTCGATCGATTCCTGGCTGCCGCGCGATCATCTTGACGTCATCCGCCGTCTCGCCAACGAGATGAATGACGGCGTCGCCGGCTTCCTGCGCGGCCAGATGGCACTGTGCCTCATTCTCGCGGTCTATTATGCGGTGGGCTTGAGCCTTCTCGGGCTCAATTTCGGCTTGCTGATCGGCCTCACCGCCGGTTTCGTCAGCTTCATTCCCTATGTCGGGGCGTCGCTCGGCTTCGTGCTTTCGGTCGGCGTCGCGCTGGTGCAGTTCATGCCGGACTGGGTGATGATCGTGGCGGTGTTCGTCGTCTTCGTGGTCGGCCAGTTCCTCGAGGGCAATATCCTGCAGCCGAAGCTGGTCGGCCAGAGCGTCGGCCTGCATCCGGTGTGGCTGATGTTCGCGCTGTTTGCCTTCGGTTATCTGTTCGGCTTCGTCGGCATGCTGATCGCCGTGCCCGCAGCGGCGGCGGTCGCCGTCCTCGTCCGCTTCGCCCTGACGCAATACCTTGCCAGTCCGCTCTACCGCGGCAAGGACGCGCCGGCGACGCCGGAGGAGTAGGCGGCAATGGCGGGCAGGGGCGAAGGTCAGCCGGCACAATTGCCGCTCGTGCTGCCGTTAGAGACGGCGCTCGGACGCGATGATTTCCTTATCGGCGACAGCAACCGCGTGGCGATCACGCTGATCGACCGCTGGCCGGACTGGCCCGCGGATGTCGTGCTGCTGGCCGGCCCGGTCGGCGCCGGCAAATCGCATCTGGTGGCGATCTGGCGCGAGCGGGCGAACGCCACGGTGATTACGGGTGCGGATCTCGGTGCGACGGATCCCGTGGCGCTTGTTGCCGGTGGCGCACTGGCGATCGAGGATACCGACAACGGACCGATCGACGAGACGGCACTATTCCACTGCCTAAATGCGGCGCGGGCGGCGGGCGCGAGTGTGCTGATAACCTGCCGGCAATGGCCGCAATCCTGGGGGCTGACCCTGCCGGATCTGGCGTCGCGCCTGCGGGCGGCGGCACCGGTTGAAGTCGGCGAGCCGGACGACGAACTTCTCAAGCATGTTCTCGTGAAGCTGTTCGCCGACCGGCAGCTCTCCGTCGAACCGTCGGTGATCGACTATCTGGCCGTGCGCATGGAACGTTCGCTGGCGGCGGCGGCAACGTTGGTCGATGCGCTCGATCGCGAGGCGCTGGCAAATCGGCGCGGTGTCACGCGGCCGATGGCGGGCACGGTCTTGCAGCGGCTTTGGCAGGGCGGCGCGCATGGTTCCGAGGCGCCGGACGAGGCGCCAGGGTCGGCGTAGGGCGTCAGCCTGGAGCTGGCGACCATCGGGCGCGGGCGGCGAAGAAAAAAACGCGCGGCGTTGGGCGATTTTGTCATATTTTTGCGGTATTGGTGACGTTGATCACATGACACGATCCCGGTCGGATGAGGAGCGCGTCACGGCGCTGGCCGTCTGCGCCTTTTTCATCGATCCCGCGCGCTCTTTGTCGTTTCCACTCTAGCGAAGGCGGACAGGGTTTTCCGGTATCGTGCCGCGCCCGCACGATTGTGTGCGAACCAGAAAAAACATTACGCCGAGGTTGATTGATGGACGCTCCCGATACCGCCAATTCCGGTCATGACGAGAAGCCCGCGCCCGTGAACGACGCGGCCGAGGCGCTTGCCGGCAGTCCGGCGCGTTTCATGAACCGGGAATTGTCGTGGCTGCAGTTCAACCGCCGTGTGCTCGAGGAATCGGCCAATCCGAATCATCCGTTGCTCGAGCGGCTGCGGTTCCTGTCGATCTCGGCGAACAACCTCGATGAGTTCTTCATGGTGCGCGTCGCCGGCCTGAAGGGACAGCAGCGCGAAAAGGTTGAGTCACAGAGCATCGACGGGCTGACGCCGACCGCGCAGCTGGCGCGCATCCGCGATGCCGTGACCGGGCTGCAGAGCGAACAGCAGCAGCGCTGGGTGGCGTTGCGCGACGAACTCGCTTCGGCCGGCATCTTCATCGTGACCGAAGAGAACTTGTCGCAGGCCGATGTGGACTGGCTGACCGATCAGTTCCTGATCAGCATGTTCCCGGCGCTGACGCCGCTTGCGATCGATCCGGCGCATCCGTTCCCGTTCATCCCCAATCTCGGCTTCTCGTTGATCCTCAACCTCGTGCGGGAAGGCGAAGACGAGACGATGACGGCGTTGTTGCGCATCCCGCACAAGCTCGATCGATTCATCCAGCTTCCCGACCCTGAAGACGCGCCGGGCGTTGCCCGTTTCATCGCGCGTGAACATGCCATCAGCCTGTTCATCACCCGCCTGTTCCCGGGCTACACGGTCAAGTCGAAGGGCGCTTTCCGGGTCATTCGCGACTCGGACATGGAAATCGACGAAGAGGCCGAAGATCTCGTGCGTACCTTCGAGACGGCGCTGAAACGCCGGCGTCGCGGTTCGGCGATCTGGCTCGAGATCGAGTCGGCGACGCCTCCGGGTCTGCGCAATTTCGTGGCCCGCGCGCTCGATGTTTCCGAAGAGGAGGTGTTCCTTGTCGATGGTGCCCTGGCGCTCAACGATCTGTCGCAGCTCGTCGATGTCGATCGCCCGGAACTGAAGTTCACGCCGTTTTCCGCGCGTTTCCCCGAACGGATCCGCGAACATGGCGGCGATTGCTTTGCGGCTATCCAGCAGAAGGACATCGTCGTTCACCACCCCTACGAATCGTTTGACGTGGTGGTGCAGTTTCTCAAGCAGGCGGCGGAAGATCCGGACGTCATCGCCATCAAGCAGACACTCTACCGGACCTCGAACAACTCACCGATCGTCAAGGCGCTGTCGGAAGCCGCCGAGGCCGGCAAGTCGGTCACGGCGGTTGTCGAGCTGAAGGCGCGTTTCGACGAAGAGGCCAATATCCGCTGGGCGCGCGACCTGGAACGCGCCGGGGTGCAGGTCGTCTATGGCTTCATTGAATTGAAAACGCACGCAAAATTGTCTCTGATCGCGCGCCGCGAAGGGGGCAAGCTCGCCACCTATTGCCATATCGGAACAGGCAACTACCACCCGGTGACCGCGCGGATCTATACCGACCTGTCGTACTTCACCGCTGATCCGATCATCGCCCGCGATGTCGCCAAGATCTTCAATTTCATCACCGGCTACGCGGCGCCGACGGCGCTGACCAGGATGGCGGTTTCGCCCGTCTCGATGCGCCGGATGATCGTCGACAATACCCGTGCCGAGATCGAAAACGTCAAGGCGGGCAAGCCGGGCCAGGTGTGGGCGAAGATGAATTCGCTGGTCGACCCGGAGATCATCGACACCTTTTACGAGGCCAGTCAGGCGGGCGTTCAGATCGATCTCGTCGTGCGCGGCATCTGCTGCCTGCGTCCGGGCGTGCCGGGCATGTCGGAAAATATCCGGGTCAAGTCGATTGTCGGGCGGTTTCTCGAGCACAGCCGCATCTTCTGCTTCGGCAATGGCGACGCGCTGCCGAACAGGGGCGCGCGTATCTTCATCGGCTCGGCCGATCTGATGCCGCGCAATCTCGACCGGCGGGTCGAATCTGCCGCGCCGATCGAAAACGAGACCGTGCACGAGCAGATTCTCGATCAGATCATGGTCGCCAACCTCCGCGACAATCAGCAAAGCTGGCGGCTCTTGCCCGATGGCAGTCACGAACGCATAGTGTTGGGTGAGAACGAAGAGCCGTTCAATGCTCATCAGTACTTCATGACAAACCCGTCGCTGTCAGGACGTGGCCAATCCCTTGCAGAACATTCCCCACTCTCCTTCACAAGCCGTCGCAAGCGTTGATCCGGCTGCATCGAATCACACCTCGCCCGGGCGCCTGAGCGGATCGGGGCCTGTCGCCGTTGTCGATATCGGGTCGAACTCTGTTCGTCTGGTCATCTACGAACGGCTGACGCGCAGCCCGACGGTGCTTTTCAATGAAAAGGTGCTGGCCGGGCTCGGTCGCGGCGTATCTTCGACGAACCGTCTCGGCGAGGAGAATGTCGAGCGGGCCTTGGCGGCGCTGCGCCGCTTTCGCCGGCTGGCCGATCAGGCTGGCGTAACGCAGATGTGGGTGCTGGCGACGGCTGCCGCGCGCGAGGCCGAGAACGGCCCATCCTTCATTGCCGCGGTTGAAAGCATCGCCGGGGTCAAGGTCGAGGTCCTGTCGGGACGCGAGGAAGCGGAACACGCCGCACTCGGCATCCTGTCGGGTATCTGGCGGGCCAATGGCGTTGCCGGCGATCTCGGTGGCGGCAGTCTCGAACTGGTCGATATCCGCAACAACGAGGTCGGTGACGGCAAAACCTTCCCGCTCGGCGGCATCCGATTGCAGGATCTGGCCGAAAACTCCGTACGCAAGGCGGAACGGATCGCTGAGGAAACCCTGCGCGGCTGCGACCTGCTCGGCGGTTGCGAGGGCCGCACCTTCTACGCCGTCGGCGGGACGTGGCGCTCGCTCGCTCGGCTCCATATGCACGAGACCGGCTATCCGCTTCATGTGATGCATCACTATGCGATCCCGGCGGGCGAAGCGCTCGACTTCTGCCGCATGGTGGCGCGGACGGACCTCGACGCGGTCGATTCGATCGACGTCGTATCGCGCTCGCGCCGTGCGCTGCTGCCGTTTGGGGCTGCCGTGCTCGAGCAGGTGATTCGCATGGGGCGGCCGAACGAGGTTGTCATGTCGGCGCTTGGCGTGCGCGAGGGTCATCTTTTCGGCCAGCTCGGCGCGGAGGAACAGGCACAGGACCCGTTGCTCTCGGCGTGCGAGGAGCTGGCGCTGCTACGCTCGCGGTCGCCGCGCCATGCGGCCGAGCTTGTGTCGTGGACGGAGAAGCTGTTCGAGGTTGCCGGTATCGAGGAAAGCGCCGACGAGCGGCGTCTACGGGCGGCGGCCTGTCTGCTCGCCGACATCGGCTGGCGCGCGCATCCCGATTATCGCGGAGAGCAGAGCCTGAACATCATTGCCCATGCGGCCTTTATCGGTATCGATCATCCGGGCCGGGCGTTTCTGGCGCTGTCGAACTTCTACCGCCATGTCGGGCTGGTCGACGAGGGGCTGAGCCCGCGCATCCGCGAGCTCGCCACGACGCGACTGAAGGAGAGGGCGCGTTTCCTCGGCTCCGCCTTGCGCGTCGCCTATCTGATCTCCGCGTCGATGCCGGGTGTCATCCCGCGCACCGATATCGATTTCGATGAGGAAGACGACGAGCTCGTTTTGCGGTTCCCGTCCGACCTTGCCGATCTCGATGGAGAACGGCTGCGCAAGCGCCTCGTCCAGCTCGGCAAGCTGATTGGATGCTCCACGCGCATGGAGTTCGGTTGACGGCGTTTTCGAAGGTGCGGATGCCTGGAGCTGTTCTGGTTCGAGCGAAACCATTCGCACAAAAGAAGATATTCCTATAAATGGCAGAATATGTTTGCGTGCCATATGAATTTAGCTTCAATGGCTTATAGGAATTTGTTCATTCTCTGATTTAACGCTTGCGGCGCGGGGCCGGGGCAGGGATTTCCTTGCCGGCCTCGATCAGCACGATGCGTGACCCGTTGAAGGCAAGCGCCAGCTCGCCGTGTTTCAACGCCAGCGCCTTCTCGCCGAACAGCTCGCGGCGCCAGCCCTTCATTGCTGCGACGTCGGCGTTGTCGTCGGCGGAAATCTTGTCGAGATCATCCACCGTGGCGATGATCTTGCTGGCGACGCCGTGCTGCTCGCAGGTCAGCTTCAACAGCACTTTCAAGAGGTCGACTGCGGCGCTCGATCCGTTCGGCGCCGAGCGTCCGCCCTTCGGCAGGCGCGGCAGATCGGCATCGGGAATGTCCATCGCCTTGCGGATCGTGGTGACGATCTCCTCGCCGGCGCGTGAGCGCTCGAAGCCCTTGGGCAGGGTGCGCTGGTTGGCGAGCGCCGATTGCGAGGTCGGCTGCTGGGCGGCCAGCTGGTAGATGGTGTCGTCTTTCAGGATGCGGCTGCGCGGTACGTCGCGGCGCTGCGCCTCTTCCTCACGCCAGGCGGCGACGGCCTGCATCACGGCGAGCTCGCGCGGTTTGCGGACGCGCATCTTCAGGCGCTTCCAGGCGTCTTCCGGGTGCAGCCGGTAGGTTTCCTCGGAGGTGAGGATCTTCATCTCCTCGCGCACCCATTCGCTGCGGTCCTGCTCCTCAAGATTGGCCTTGAGGAACTGGTAGACGTCGCGCAGATGGGTGACGTCGGCCAGGGCATAATCGAGCTGCTTTTCCGACAGCGGCCGGCGAGCCCAGTCGGTGAAGCGGGATGACTTGTCGATGCGGGCGCCGGTGACCTTGCCGACAAGCTGGTCGTAGCTGATCGAATCGCCGAAACCGCAAACCATGGCCGCAACCTGGCTGTCGAACACCGGGGCGGGAATGAGTTTGCCGAGGTGGTAGACGATTTCGATGTCCTGGCGCGCGGCATGGAAGACCTTGACCACCGACTCATCGGCCATCAGGTCGAAGAACGGTTTCAGGTCAAGCCCGTCGGCCAGCGCGTCGACAATGACGGCATGGTCAGGGCCTGCCATCTGGATCAGGCACAGTTTGGGCCAGAATGTCGTCTCGCGCAGAAATTCGGTGTCGACAGTGACGTAGTCGTATCGGGCGAATTGAAGGCAGGCTTCGGCGAGAGCGTCGGTCGAGGTGATCGGCGTCATGAAACTGCTATAGCGCAGCAAAAGCCGCTTGTCTCCCACGCTATTGCCGCATTTCGACGAACGGACAACTTCACGGCGATGAAGAGGCGTTCGTTGTGTCCTTTTGCGTGCCGGGGCGGGCAAGGCGACGGGTCAGGCGGAACTGGATCGGCGAGGTGCGCAGCATGGCGACGAAGCGGGTGCGGCGTTCCGACGGCGCTGCCGGGCTGACCGCCATACGCACGATGCTGGCGACGATCAGCGAGCCGTGCATGACGCTGGTGTAGATGAAGAAGGCCGGCGAGCCGAACTGTTCCATGACGATGGAGGCGATGATCGGTCCGATCGAGGCGCCGATCGCGTAGAAAAACAGCAGGCCTGCGGCGATCAGCACGAACTGGCCCTCGCGAGCGCGGTCGTTGGCATGGGCCGCTGCCAGCGAATAGAGCGGCATGGCAAAGGCGCCGAACAGGAACGAGCACAGATAGACGACGATGGCGCCCTGGTCGGCGAAGAAGCTGAGCGCCATGCCGGCAAGTGTCGCTCCGGCGGTGCCGACCATGATCGCGACGCGGCGGTCGAAGCGGTCGGAGAGGAAGCCGAACGGGTATTGCAGCGCGCCGCCGCCGAGAATGCCGGCGCTGAGGAACATGGCAACGCCGCTGATGTCGAGGCCGATATCGCGGGCGTAGACGGGGCCAAGCAGGCGGAAGGCGGCGTTGGTCATGCCGATTGTGAAGGTGACTGCACAGGCGAGCGGCGAAAGCCGCCACACGCCGGCGATGTCGAAATGAAAGTCTTCCGGCGGCTTGGGGCTTGACCTGTCGCCGAGCGAAACCGGCACCAGCGACAGGCAGAACAGGATTGCGGTGATGGCAAAGGCGGTGAAGCCGCCGACGCCGACCGCAGGTAGCAAGAACTGGATGCCGGCGACGGTGAACAGGTCGATCATGCGGTAGACGCTGAGAATGCGGCCGCGGTCGGCGTTGCGCGAGAGTTCGTTGAGCCAGCTTTCGACGATGGTGAAGAGGCCGGAGAAGCAGAAGCCCATGGCGAATCGGATCGCGCCCCAGGTGATCGGCTCGGGGATGAGAACGAGCGACAGGGTGCCGGCGGCGGCCGTTGCGGCGAGGGCGCCGAAGACGCGGATGTGGCCGACACGCTGCACGAGCTTCGGCGCAAGCACACTGGCGGCCATGAACCCGGCGAAGTAAGCCGCGCCGATGAGGCCGACGGTGGTCGGCGAAAAACCTTCCTCGATGGCGCGCAGCGCGATCAGCGTGCCTTGCAGGCCGTTGCCGGCAAGGAGGATCGCCGCGGTCAGCAGCAGGGGGATGAGAGGCGCGAAAACACTCATTGGCGGGCTCGGTTCGGTTTGGGCGAGGAAAGCAGGCCGCAGCGACCGCGTCCAGCACTTTGCGGGGATGGCAGGGGCGCAAACCGCGCCGATTGGCCGGCGAATCGGCAGGGCTCGTTTTTGGCCCTGTTCCGGGCTTTTTTGCGGCGCTGGAAACGGCGCCCGACTTGACAAATCGCGACCCGCATGCGCTTTTCGCCGCGTCCCGGCGTCTCCTCCTTTCAGACCGGCCCAGCGATCGTTCGCGCCAATGCGCAAACCGGCTTCGCGGCGGATTCTCGAAAGGCGGTCAGGCGCCTTTGGTGTTCAATCAATCGAAGCGGGGCTGCAGGCCGGATCGCCGGTCGGTCAGTTCCCGGAAACCGTCCTCGTTACGGGTGATCCCAAATGCATGCTTATAGAAGTCATACCTGTGGTCAGTTGCGCCATTCCGATGTTGGCCAGAGCGTCCGTCTTTCGGGCTGGGTGCACCGGGTGCGCGACCATGGCGGTCTGTTGTTCATCGACCTGCGCGACCATTACGGCGTGACCCAGATCGTTGCCGACCCGGATTCGCCGGCGTTCGCGACGGCCGAAAAGGTGCGTTCGGAGTGGGTGATCCGCATCGACGGCGAGGTCAAGGCGCGCACCGACGAGACCGTCAACGACAAGCTGCCGACCGGCGCGGTCGAGATCTTTGCGCGTGACATCGAGGTGCTGTCGGCGGCCAAGGAACTGCCGTTGCCGGTGTTCGGCGAGCCGGACTATCCGGAAGACATCCGCCTGAAGTATCGCTTCCTCGACCTGCGTCGCGACACGCTGCATTCCAACATCATGACGCGCATGAAGATCATTTCTTCGCTGCGTCAGCGCATGATCGATGGCGGGTTCTTCGAGTTCCAGACGCCGATCCTGACGGCGTCGAGCCCGGAAGGCGCGCGCGACTTCCTGGTGCCGGCCCGTCTGCACCCCGGCAAGTTCTACGCGTTGCCGCAGGCGCCGCAGCAGTTCAAGCAGCTCATCATGATGGCCGGCTTCGACCGCTACTTCCAGATCGCGCCGTGCTTCCGCGATGAGGACGCCCGCGCCGACCGCTCGCCGGGCGAGTTCTACCAGCTCGATATCGAGATGAGCTTCGTCACCCAGGAAGACATCTTCCAGGGCGTCGAGCCGATCCTGCGCGGTATCTTTGAGGAATTCGGCAACGGCAAGTCGGTGACGCAGGAATTCCCGCGCATCCCGTATGCCGAGTCGATGCGCAAATATGGCTGCGACAAGCCGGATTTGCGCAACCCGATCGAGATGCAGGACGTGACCGAGCACTTCCGCGGCTCAGGCTTCAAGATCTTCGCGCGCATGATCGACGAAGACGAGAAGGTCGCAGTTTGGGCCATTCCGGCCAAGACCGGCGGCAGCCGCGCGTTCTGCGACCGCATGAACTCGTGGGCGCAGGGCGAGGGCCAGCCGGGCCTCGGCTACATCTTCTTCCGGGAGGGTGAGGGCGCCGGCCCGGTCGCCAAGAACATCGGCCCGGAGCGCACCGAAGCTATCCGCACCCAGCTCGAGCTTGCCGATGGCGACGCCGTCTTCTTCGTTGCAGGACGGCCCGAAAAATTCGCGCCGTTTGCCGCGGCCGCGCGCCAGAAGGCCGGCTTCGACCTCAACCTCGTTGACGAGGATCGCTTTGAGTTCTGCTGGATCGTCGACTTCCCGATGTTCGAGTGGAACGAGGACGAGAAGAAGGTCGATTTCTCGCACAACCCGTTCTCCATGCCGCAGGGCGGCGAGGAAGTGCTGGACGCGATCAAGGCGGGTACGCAGGATCCGCTCGAAGTGCTCGCCTATCAGTACGACATCGTCTGCAACGGTATCGAACTGTCGTCGGGCGCGATCCGGAACCATCTGCCGGAGATCATGAAGAAGGCGTTCGACATTGCCGGTTACGACATGTCGGTGCTGGAAGAAAAGTTCGGCGGCATGCTGCGCGCGCTCGAATATGGCGCGCCTCCGCACGGTGGCATCGCGCCGGGCATCGATCGTATCGTCATGCTGCTGTGTGGCGAAGAAAACCTGCGCGAAGTGGTGATGTTCCCGATGAACCAGCAGGCGGAAGACCTGCTGATGGGCGCACCGTCCGACGTTAGTGCGCGCCAGCTTCGCGAACTCAACATCCGACTGAACCTGCCGAAGGAATAAGGAAAAGGAGACGCGGCGATGATGTCCCTCGACGATGTCCTCGCCGCGCTCCGTGCTAAGGCGCGGCCGGAAAAGGTCGCGATCTTCCACGCCTATCACAAGGTCGACCGGCCTTATCTCGGCGTCTCCGTTCCCGACATCACCAGCGTTGCCCGCTCCATCGTTGCCTCGTCGAGCGCTGAGGAAGCCTTGGCGCTGGCCGATGCGCTGTGGCGGACGAATATCTTCGAAGCGCGGGTTCTCGCCGCGAAAATCCTTTGCGAAAAGCGGCTGAAGGGCTTTTCAGCGATCTGGGCGCTGATCCGCAACTGGCTCGACGATCTCGATTCCTGGGCAATCGCCGACACCGTCGCCAATGCCGGCTCGCGCTGCCTGCTCGACGATCCTTCACTGCTTGATGAAGTCGAGGGCTGGACCAGGGCCGAGAGTTTCTGGACCCGCCGCGCGGCGCTCGTCTTCACGCTCGACTGGGCGAAACGCGGCCGCGACCCGGAGCGCATGCTGGCCTGGGCATCGTCCTATGTCGGCGACAAAGAATGGTTCATCGGCAAGGCGATCGGCTGGTGGCTGCGCGAGTTGTCGAAGCACAATCCCGACCGCGTTCGGCGCTTCCTTGCCGAGCATGAAGGCCGGCTTGCGTCCGTCACGCGCCGCGAGGCAACGAAATATCTCAAGTGATCGCGTGCGTATCGGGTGGAGCGGGTCAGCCCTTGCGCCAGGGAAGCAGCTCTTTCCAGCTCTTTTCGCCGATATCGTCGAGGCCGAGCGTGCGCGAGGCGCGCGACAGGAACTTGCCGAAGGAATAGAAAAACGCGTGCCGCTTGTCGTCGCGCATGGCGACCAGCCGGTCGACCAGCACTTCGACCGGGCAGGGGATCATCGTCACCGGATCGACGGCGTGGGTGTAGGCGATGAGCGCGCAATAGACCAGTTCGTCGACGCTGCGCTTGCGGGTGCGGCGCGGTGAGGTGGTCAAATCCTCGGTCAGGCCCCAGCCGGCATAGAACGGCATGCCGTGTACGGTGACGTGCTTGCCGCGGATCAGCGCCTCGAAACCGGCGAGCGAGGAAATCGTCTCGAGCCGGGCGCATTGAGTGATCAGCCCGACGATGTCGGCGTCGGCGGCGATGGCGTCGGCGTATTGCAGCGCGACCGCCTCCTCGACCTTTCCCTCGCGCAGGCCCGCTTCGACGTCCGGGTGCGGCTTGAAGATGATGTAGGCATCGGGGTTGCGGGCGCGGGCCGCCTTCAGCAGCTGCAGATTGACGTTTTCGTTGCCTGAACAATCGATTGTGGAGGAGAGCGTCTTGGTGATGCCGGCGTCGTCGGAGACCTGCGCGGTGACGAGAACGCCGGTCTTTCCTTCGGGAAACGCAACCCCGGTGCCGTGGCGCCCAACGTTGTATTTGGTCAGCCGGGCGGCGACGACGGCCTCGCGCAGGCGGGCTGCACGGGCGGTGTCTTCCTCGGAAATGTCGGCGTTTTCCAACAGATATTCGAGGTCGCTCGGCGCGGTCGCGTCGAAATAGATGCCGCGGGAATCGAACGCCGCCGACGCGCCGCGGGCGAGCGCCGCGCCAAGGCCGACCGAGCGCAGGAAGCCGTCTTCGAGCCGCTTGAACGGCACACCCTCGCGGCGGCAGGCGTCGATATAGTCGTCGCGCACCCGCGAGGCCCACATGATGATCTGGCCGCCGGCCGCCTTGGCGTCGCGCAGCGCCTCGTCGAAATCGTTGGTGAAGCGGGTCGGGCCGGCCGGGCTCTCTGTCATCGCGGCGATGCCGGCATGGTTCCAGAACATCACCTTGACGCAGAAGGTCTGGCGGTCGTTCTCGCGGTAGCGGTCGAGGAAGAAGCGATAGAGGTCCATCGCCGCGAAGACGTCGACCGGGCCGTCCTTGAAGGGCGAGCGGTAGTCGCAGACGCCGGCAAGGAGCGCATCGGCGAACTGAGCGGCGGATGGTGTGGCTGTGCCGCTCCATGGCACATCGGCACGGTCGTCGGTGAGGCCCCAGCCGGCATAGAACGGCGCGCGGAACGTCGTCACCGGGCGGCCAGTGAGAACGGCGAGCAACCCGACCGCGTGGTCGCCGACATAGAGACGTTCGACACGCTCAACCAGCGACCAGGGATCGACCGGTTCGGCAACAAGCGTGACGTTGTCGGAAATACCATTCGGTACCGGTGCGCCGAGCGTGCCGTCGTCATTCGCGCCGACAACCACGATGCCCGAGTCGGGGTTTTCCGCTCTGGCGATGTCGATACGACACTGCAGCTCGGCACTGTCGGTCGTGTCCGCAATCACGGCTATGAGCGATTGGTCGTCAGAGACCGTCAGGAGCGCGCTGAGCGGCTGTGGTGCCCGTTGAGACGGGGTTGCGAAGGGGAACAGGTGCAGCGCCCGCAGGCGGGCCGCAATCGCCTCTCCGCGCGCAGGGTCGGTTCCTTCGGCAAGGCGGGCCGCTATGGCGGCGACCATCAGCGGAACGACATCGCCAGGCTTTGCGGATGCGCAATTGACCGAGGAGATCGGAAACGGTGCGTTGAGCGGCAGCAGCGCCGGGAAGGGCGCGGAGCCGGCGGCCAGAGCGTCGCTCGTCACTTCGCCGGCGCGGATGGCAGGTGAAGGCTGGGCCGGTTTCTGGTCCGTTGTCTGCGCCATGCTCGCTTCGTGTGGGTCCTGCCTGAGAGAAATCGGCCGCCACTATGGGAACGCTTCGCCGCCAAGGCAACCGGCGTATTCGCTCACCAGTGCCGGGCGCCTCGCGGTGCGGCTACTTGATGTGGCCGGCGAGAATTTCTTCGTCGGAGCGGTAGGGCAGACCGCGTTTACGGGCTTCGGCCAGCCGCGGCGGCGGGTTCACGAAGGCGCCGGGTTCGTTGATGTGCCCTTCGATCAGTCGCTGCGCGACGTCGCGGACGGCAGCAGCCCGGCCTGCCTTGGTGTAGAAATTGCCCTTCACCTGGATGGTCGCCGCAAGCGCTTTGATGAAATCGGCGCACAGGTCGATGTCCGGCTTCTCGCCATTGGTCCAGAACTCGTCGAGCTCGCCCTGGAAGGCGAGGCCCGGGATGTCGAACATCGCCATGCCGATGATCTTTACCGGGCAGGCGAGGCGGTAGGCATGCAGGCCGACGGTGCTGTTGATGAGCACACAGCCCTCGGCCTTTTCCAGCAGTTGATCGAGCGCGCCGCCATTAATGAAACGGACGCGACCCTTCAGGCCGTTTTTCCTCGCCAGTCGGCGGATGGCCTTCGGCCACTTCTCCATGCCGTTGTCGAGCGGATGGACCTTGAAGATCAGGACGGCGTCTTCCGGCGCGTGCGCCTTGAAAGATTTCATCACCATATCGATCGCGTCGGACTGGTGATTGAAGGGCGAGTTGGAACGAAGCTGGTAGTCGCTCTGCAGCTGCATCGGGAAGACGTAATAGCGCTGCCCGCTCTTGCGGAGCTTGCGGATCACGCGGCGCGCATTGCGGTGATGGACTTTGCCGAGGAACAGCTGCGGCAGGTGGTTCAGATAGTCGATGAACGGGTTGTAGTACTTGTCGGCGTCATAGTTCCAGAATGGCCAGCGGGCGAAGAAGGTCGTCAGATTGTAGACGACCTCGTTGAAGGCTTCCTGGCCGAATGTGTAGGGGTAGTGCGGTTCGAGATCCGGCTCCGGCGCGTCGCGGGCGATTTTTCGGATCTGGTCCGGATCCTTGGGGAAATGCGAATAGGCGGACATGCCGCCGCGCTCGAAGGTGATCCAGTCCGGCCGCAGATAACCGAACTCATAGGTGACGTCGGTGATGCCGAGCTTGCGGGCGACGGACGCAGCGACCCGATGGTAGGGCAGCCGGTCAGCATAATAGAGGACGTCGGTCACGCCTTCGCGGCGGCAGAAATCCTCGAGGAAAGCCGGGAACTCCTGCAGCGTGCCGCGGTAGTTCACCGCGCCCGGCTTGCGCCAGTAGAGCCAGTCGCCAGAGCATAGATTGATCCGCACGGTACGATGACCGAGGCGATCCAACTCATCACTGATTTGCCTGGCAAAGCCGGAAGGAGGGCCCTGCAGGAACAGAAAAACGCGACGCCGCTCAGTTGTCATTGTGCGAATCCGACCGCTCAACTCACCCATATTCGGGAAGCAACTGAAACGGCATTGAAATTGGGACGTGATCGCCTAGCACCGGGGGCTTTGAAGTGTCAACCCAAGCACCGCCGCGAGCGCGCCTTCGGCGCCGGGCATGGTGCCGAGAAGGGCTCCTCGACAGCGCCGTTTTTGGCTGATACCTCTCGCCGGGGCGCTTAGGCCCTTGAAATCAGGAGATGGCCCGCGATGGGCGGCAGAAAGAATCCGTCATCAATTGTGATCACCGGCGCGACCGGCGGCATTGGCAATGCGCTCGCCCGGCACTATGCCGCGCCGGGAGTTTCCCTGTGCCTGACGGGGCGCGACAGGCAACGACTCGAACAGATCGCCGAGGATTGTCGCCAAGCGGGCGCCGAGGTCGTGGCGGCGGCTGTCGATGTTCGCGACCGGGACGCGCTGTACGACGCGCTGCGCGGGTTCGACGAACGCACGCCGGTTGATCTGCTGATCGCAAATGCCGGTGTTTCGGCCGGGCTCAGGGCCGGTGGCCAGCGGGAGACCGACGAGGAGGCCGAGCGCCTCGCAGACATCAACTACAAGGGGACGATCAACACCGTGCATGCGTTGATCGACCAGATGCGCGCGCGAAAGAGCGGTCATATCGCGATGGTCAGTTCGCTCGCCGGCATGCGGGCGTTGCCGGAGATGCCGTCCTACAGCGCCACCAAGGCGGCGATCATCGCCTATGGCGACTCGCTGCGCGGCTGGCTGAAGACGGATCGGATCGACATCACAGTGATTTGTCCGGGGTTTGTGACGTCACCGATGTCGGCCCGGCATATCGGTCCGAAACCGCTTGAAATATCGGCGGAAAAGGCGGCGGGCATCATCTCTCGGGGATTGGCGCGGCGGCGCAGCCGGATCGCCTTCCCGTGGCCGCTGGTGTTCGGCATCTGGCTCAGCAAGTTCCTGCCGCCGAAGATTGCCGATCTGTTCATGAATGGCTTCGCCGCCGAGATCGAGCCGGATCCGCGCGACTGGAGCAAATGAAAACGGGCCGCGAGGCGGCCCGTTTCGCAATCCAGTCAGCGATGACAGCGTTGGTCAGCCGCCCATCTTGTTGATGAGCTTCGCCCATTGCGAGCCTTCCGCGCGGACCTCTTCGAGGCACTTGGCGGTCAGGTCGACCGCTTTGGCGATCTCCTCGTCGGTGTGTTCGCTGGTGATGAAGAAGCGCAGGCGGGCGCTCTTCTCCGCGACCGCGGGGAAGATGATCGGCAGCGCGTTGACACCCTGTTCCAGCAACCGGTTCGACAGCACGACCGACTGCACCGAGTCGCCGACGACGACAGGCACCACGGAATAGCCGGCGCTCGGGCCGGTATCGAGGCCCTTTTCCCTGGCGAGTTCGAGGAAGAGGTGGCCGTTCTCGCGCAGTTTCTTCACCCGCTCCGGCTCGCGCAGCATGATGTCGATGGATGCCATGACGGACGCGGCGAGCGGCGCGGAAAGGCCGACCGAGAAGACGAAGCCGGGGGCCGCGACCTTCAGATAGTCGATCAGCGCCGCCGAGCCGGCAATATAGCCGCCGCAACCGGACAGGGTCTTGGAGAAGGTCCCCATCCACATTTCGACTTCGTTCGGGTCGATGTTGTAGTGCTCGGCGAGACCGCGGCCATGGGCACCCAGCACGCCGACCGAATGCGCCTCGTCTACCATCAGCCAGACGTCGTGACGCCGCTTGATGTCGATCAGCTTCGGCAGGTTCGGGAAGTCGCCGTCCATGCTGTACAGGCCCTCGACAACGACGAGGACGTGTTCATGGCTGTGGCGGACCTTGTTGAGCAGATCCTCGAGCGCGTCGAGATCGTTGTGCGGGAAGGTGAGGCGGGTCGCGCCCGACAGCTTCACGCCTTCGGTCACTGAATTGTGGATCAGCGAGTCGCAGATGATCAGGTCCTTCGGCGACATCAGCGTGCCGATGGCGGTGACGTTGGTCGCATGGCCCGAAACCATGGCGATGGCGTCCTCGACCCCGTGCAGCTCGGCGATCTTCTTTTCGAGCTCGCGGTGGATCGGGCGTTCGCCGGCAACGATGCGGCTCGCCGACACCGAGGTGCCGTACTGGTCGATGGCCGCCTTTGCGGCCGCGCTCACTTCCGGATGCCCGTTGAGACCGAGATAATTATAGGACGCGAAGTTGATGCACTCGCGGCCCTCGATCATCGAGACGTTGCGGGCAATGCCGTCGTGCGGGCGGAAGAACGGGTTGGCGATACCCATCATGTCGGCCGCCGCGCGCTGCATCTTGAACTGCTTGACCTCAGGCAGTTCCGAGAAGTCGAAGGCACGTTTGCCCTTCGGCGCGCTCTTGGGGCGGGCCGGTGCGGGACGGCGGTCCTTGGTCGCTTTCTTGTTTGCCCGCAAATCTGCGAGCAACTGGTCCTTCGCGCCCCCGGTGAGCCCCCCAAGGCTCCTTTGCCGTGTCATTTCAGCATGTTCCTCACGGATTGACTTTTCTCCTCGACCGCCTCGGCGATCGCGGCAACCGTTTGCCCGTCCGCAGTAACCTCACCCACATGTTGTTTATAGAGGCTTTCGGCGGTGTCAGAGAGACCGCTCTCGCCTTCTTCGCCGAGCACCCGCGCCGTTACGCGGCCGGCAATATCGGAAAGTGTCGCGCCGTTTGCGATCGACATCAAGGGGATGTCGATACCGAGCCGCTGTTCGGCGGCCATGCGCAGTTCGAGCGCCATCAGCGAGTCCATGCCAAGTTCGGCGAGCGGCCGGTGCCGGTCGACCTCTTCTGCGGGCAGCCGCAGGATGCGGGCGATTTCGCCGGCAAGCAGCTTGCTGATGGTGTCGATCGCCTGAACCCGGTCGAGACCGGCGATCAGCGCGTGCAGGTCGACGTCGCCGCCGGCGTCGCTCGACTCGGCGTCGATATCGGCCGCGATGTCGGCAAACAGCGGGGTCTTGAGCAGCACAAGTTCCTTGCGCGCCGAGGACCAGTCGATATGGGCGAAGGCCGCCGCGCCGCCCTGATAGTGGGTCAGCAGGCGTTCGAGACCGTCGAGCGCATCCTTGGCGGCCAGCATGTGGCGGCCGAGCTTGCGGCTCAGCATCTCGTTGACCTCGGCGTTGCGGGCCAGATAGCCGGCATCGCCAATCGCGCCCCAGGCAACGGCGAGAGCAGGCAGGCCTTCGGCGCGGCGCTTGTCGGCCAGCGCTTCGAGATAGGCGTTGGCCGCGACATAGTTCGCCTGACCCGGATTGCCGACGATGGTCGTCGCCGAGGAGAACAGCACGAACAGATCGAGATCGAGGCCGCGGGTGACCTGATCGAGCACGTAGGCGCCGGCCACCTTCGGCGCGAGCACCGTCGAAATACGGTCGCCATCGAGGTTGCTGATGAGGGCGTCGTCGAGCACCATCGCCGTGTGCAGGACGCCACGAACTGGCGGCATGTCCTTGGCAAGCTTGGCGAAAAGCGCCTTGGTCGCCTTTTCGTCGGCAACGTCGCAGGCTTCGACCACGACCTTGGCACCGAGCTTTTCGATGTCTGCGATCTCCGCCGCGATCTCTTCGTTGGCGGCGCCGCGGCGACTGGTGAGCACCAGGTTGCGGGCGCCGAGACCGACGAGCCAGCGGGCGGTTTCAAGACCAAAGCCGCCGAGGCCGCCGATGATCGCGTAGGTCGCATCGGCCTTGAGCGCGAGCGGCTCGACCGCCTCACGTTCTTCCTGCTCCTTCGGCGGGGTCAGGATGATCTTGCCGATATGACCGGACTTCTGCATCAGGCGGAAGGCGTGCGTAGCATCCTCGCCGGCAAACACGCGGTATGGCAGCGGCGTCAGCACGCCGCTTTCGAACAGGCCGACGAGATCGCCGAAGATTCGGTCGGCGAGTTTCGGCTGGCGGGTCAGAAGCTGGTCGGCGTCGATGCCGAAATAGGACAGGTTCTGACGGAACGGACGCAGGCCGATACGGGTGTTGGCGTAGTAGTCGCGCTTGCCGAGTTCGAGGAAGCGGCCGAACGGCTTCAGCACGTCGATGGAGCGCTCCATCGCCTCGCCGGACAGCGAGTTCAGCACCACGTCGACGCCCTTGCCATCGGTGAGGGCGAGGATTTCGTCGGCGAAGCTGAGCGAACGCGAGTCGAGCACGTGGTCGGCGCCGAGCATGCGCACGAAATCGCGCTTCTCGTCGGTGCCGGCGGTGGTGAATACGGTTGCGCCGCGCCACTTGGCGATCTGCAGGGCTGCCAGGCCGACGCCGCCGGCGCCGCCATGGATAAGCACCGACTCACCCTCTTCGAGATGGGCGAGATAGACCAGCGCGTAGTACGCGGTGAGGAAGGTGACGGGGATCGTCGCGGCTTCCTCAAGCGAGACCGTCGAGGGCATCGGCGCGCAGGCGCGTTCGTCGACCGTAACGTGGCTGGCGAAGCAGGCCGGCGCGAAGGTCAGCACATGATCGCCCGGCTTCAGACGCGTGGCGTCCGGGCCGACGCGGGTGATGATGCCGGCGCCTTCCATGCCGAGCGTCGGGCCGGCAAAACCGTCTTCCAGCGCTTCTTCCGGCAACAGGCCGAGCGACCACATCACGTCGCGGAAATTCAGGCCGCTCGCGGCCATGGTGATCTCGACCTCGGTGCCGGTCGGTTCCTTGCGCTCGACGCGGCGCCAGACCAGCTCGTCGAGCGAACCCTGACGGGCGATGTCGAGGCGGTAGCCGGCGTTCTCTTCCGGGCCGGTGAACTCTTCCGGGGCCGGCAGCACGCCGCCGTGGGCGATGCGCAGGCCGGTGCGCCGGTCGGCGTCGATGATGATCTCGTGCTCTTCGCCCGGAGCGGCGATCTCGGCGGCGAGACGGCTCGATGCCTCACCCGGCTGCAGGGCCGGCGAGATGTCGACGAGGCGAATTTCCGCGTTCGGGTATTCGTTGGCGGCGACGCGGCCATAGCCCCAGACCGCGGCCTCGACCGGGCGATGGGTGCTGCTGCCGGCGACATGCTGCATGGCGCCCGGAGCGACGATCCACAGGCGGGCCGGCTTGATGCCAAGCGCCTGCAGAAGAACCGTGAGATCGGTCGTGCGGGTCGCAACGGCATCGAGCGGGGCTTCTTCGGAACCGCCGATACCGGCGAAATAGACCAGATCGCGCGGGCCGTCGGCTGCCAGCAGGCCGGCGAGCGAGTCCTTGTTCTCGTCGTCGCTTGCCGACGTGCAGTAGGTCCATTCGTTGTCGGAGACCGACGCCGTCTTGTCGCCGGGAACGGCGGTGATGACGGTGCGTCCCATCTGCTCGAGCGAGGAGGCGAGACCGTCGGCAAAGGCGCGGCTGAGGCCTTCCTCGTCGGCAAGAAGAACCAGCAGCGGCAGCGGCTTGTCGTCTGCGTCGTCCTTCGCCTCGTCTTTGGCTTCGGCCTTGGCGGCTTTGGCGGAATCCGCCACGGTCGCGGAGATCAGCAGGCCTTCGCTGTCGGAGATCGCCATCGATGCGGTCTCGACTCCGGCGAAGCCGGTGCCGTCGAACAGATCGGCCCAATCGGCTGCGCCACGAATGGCGGACACCGGATAAGCCGGATCGACGGTGGTTTCCCACCAGTCGGCGCCGACGCCGAACAGGGCGTCGAACATGATGCCAGGCGCGGGTTCGGCGGCGAGAAGGCCACCACCCGGCGCCAGATTGACGGCAAGGTCGGTGATCGCCTGATCGTCCATGCCGGCAAAGGCATTGGCCGCGACGATGAGGTCAAAGCCGCCGGTGCTTGTGTTGTGCTCGGCGATCTCTTCCAGCGTTGCGTAAGACGTGCCGCGCGGTACATGGGCGCGAACCTTGGCGCGCTCAAGCACATGGCTATCGGTGTCGGTGACGGTCAGCGTGGCGAAATCCGCATCGAGCCGGTTGGCGATCGCGCGGGTCAGGCGTTCGTTGAGGGCGCCGACCTGCAGGATGCGCAGCGGCATCGCCTTCGGCCATGCATCGGCCAGCGAGGCGACGGTGTCGGCGAGGGCGTCGATCGCCGGAACGAAGGACGGCGAACCGGCCACCAGATGTTCGAGCAACGAGCCGGAGAATGCCTTGTCGGCGCTTTCGGCCAGGCCATTCCGCAGCAGGCCGGGAAGGGCGGTGCCGAGATGGGCGAGCAGCGAGACTTCGGCGATACGGGCCGGATGGTCGGCGATCACCGTGCGCAGGATGTCGTCGGCGCCCAACTGATCGGCGTCGTCGGCAATCGACCACACGCCATCGGTTTCTTCGGCAAGGCCGGTGTCTTCCAGTGCCATCAGCAGGCGGACCGCGAAAGCGTGGGCGTTCTCGGCCAGGCGACCGTCGGCAACGGCCGCGATCGGTTCGAACGCGGCGGATTCCTTGCCGGCAATACCGAGCAGCGTGCGCTGCGCAATCGAGCGCACCGAGGCCTCGAGCAAGAGCCAGTCCTCGCCCGTCTCGTGTTCGTCGTCGCTGACATGACCCTGTTTGCCCGCAAGCGCCAACAGCCCGGACGGGCACGCTTCGGCAAGCGCGGAGGGTTCGCCCGGGCGGCCGAGCCGGCGACTCGCCGTGCGGTAGACCAGTTCGTCGGGCAGGGCGGTGCGAGCGAGCGGAACGGCGCGGAAGCGGGTCCCCTCAAGCACGGCCGTCAGTTCGCCATCGGCATCGACGAGCTCGAAGGTCGCTTCGATCGAGCGCGGCGAGGCCCTGGTGACGCGGATGATGCCGTGGTCGGCCTGGACGCCGGTCTTATAGAGACGCAGCGCACCAATACGGACCGGCAGGAAGCTGGTGTTGGCCGGCGTTTCACCGGTCTGACGCAGCAGTGCGAACAGGCCGTGGAACACGCTGTCGAGCAGCGTCGGGTCGAGCAGATAGCCACTCTCAGCCGTCAGATCGGTTGCCGGCGAGAAGGCGACGCGGGCGGTGCGCTCGTCAAAGGTGTCGACATAGGCCGCACGGCGGAAGGCATCGCCATAATTGAGGCCGAACTGCTCGGTGATGCGGTAGAGCGCGTCTGCACCGAGCGAGTCGGCCGAGCCGGACGGCTCGGCGATCTTCGGCGCGGCGCTCGGCAGCTTGCGCAGCAGGCCGCGGCAATGCAGCGACCACTCGTCGCCGCTCAGCCGGGCGCGGCTCATCAGGTCGAACACGGTGCCGTCAGAGGAAATCTGCAGCATCGTTTCGCGGGTGCCGTGATGATCGATGACCAGCGGACGGATGATGTCCATGTTCTGGATTTCGATCTGATCGGTGCCGAGCCAGGCGGTGCCGGCGGCAAGCGCCATTTCGATGTAGCCGGCGGCCGGGAACACGACCGCGTCCTCGACCTTGTGGTCGGCCAGCAGCGGGATCAGTTCGTCATCGACATGGTTGAACCACTCGGCGGATTCCGGGCGGATCCGGAAGCCGAGCAGCGGATGGCTGTCGCCGCCGAAGAAATTGAAATTCTCGTCGGTGTGCCCGATGCGGAATTCCTGATTCTGCCACGGGTAGTAGGGCAGATCGATCGGCGGACCCATGCTCTTGCCGAACAGAGCGGCGTCATCGACCTGACCGCCGGCGGCGAGCGCCAGCGCGACGATGCGACCGATCGGATCGGCTTTGTCGGCGTCGTCCTTGTCGAGCGCGGGCAGGCAGGCGCAGGATTCGTCAAGCGCGCGATAGGTGTCGTTGACATAGGTGGTCAGCACCGGGCGCGGACCGATTTCAACGAATACCCGGTGGCCGAGCATGTTGAGGGTCTTCAGCGAAGCCTCGAAATGGACCGCCTCGCGGACGTTGTCCCACCAGTAGTCGGTGCCGAGCTTGGTGCCGTCGAGCACGACGCCCTTGACCGAAGAGACGAAGGCGACCTTGCCGGCATGCGGCTTGAGATCCTCAAGCGACGCCTTCAGCGGTGCCTCGATCGAATCGATCAGTGCGCAGTGGAACGGGTAGTCGAGATTGAGCTTGCGCAGGGCCCAGCGCTGTTTGCGGGCGTATTTGGCAAAGGCATCAATGGTTTCGACCGGACCGGAAATGGTGACACTGCGCGGGCTGTTGACCGCGGCGAGTTCCAGTCCCTTGAAGCGCGGGTCGTCGATCGCCTCACGGGCGGCTTCCTCGCCAAGCAGCAGGGCGGCCATCGTACCGAGATGGCGGGCCACCTCCTGATGGGTGCTGCGGGCGTGGATGACCTTGACCGCCTGGTCGAGATCCAGCGCGCCTGCGCACCAGGCAGCGGCCACTTCGCCGACACTGTGGCCGGCGACGGCGGTCGGGTTGAGGCCGCGCTTGCGCAGCGCTTCGACGATCGCGACCTGGACGCCGAACAGCAGCGGCTGGGCGATTTCGGTGCGTTCGATCTCGTTTTCGAGTTCGGGCGAGAACAGCATGGTCAGCAGAGACCAGCCGGAAACGCTCATGAAGCGGCGGTCGACATGCTCGAACGCCCGGCGGAAATCGGTGTCGTTCTGATAGGCGGCCTGCGCCATACCGGCCCATTGCGAGCCGTTGCCGGAGAACAGGAACGCAACCGGCGTCGAACGCGTGACAGTGCGCGCTTCGACGACATCCGGCGATTTTTCGCCGGCAATGAAAGCATCGAGACCGGCGAGTTTGGCGTCCTTGCCGGCGCCGAGCACCAGCAGGCGACGGTCCAGACGGTCGCGATTATAGGCGGCCGCATTGACGATGCCGGTGGCCATTGTCTCATCGGCGGCGTCGATGCGCTCGCGATAGGCGGCTGCCAGCTCGGTCAGGGCCTCAGGCGACTGGGCGCTGATGATCAGCGGTGCGCGTTCGTCGACCTTGACCGCGCGCGGCGGCTTGACCGGATCGGGATCGCGCAGGATTGCATGCGCGTTGGTGCCGCCGAAGCCGAAGGAATTGACGCCGGCGTAGCGGGGTTTCTTGCCACGCGGCAGCTTGCGCGGCTTGGTCACCACTTCGAGGTTGAGCTTGTCGAAGGGGATGTCGGGATTCGGTGTTTCGAAATGCAGCGACGGCGGCAGCACGTCGTGTTCCAGCGCCATGACCGCCTTCAACAGGCCGGCAAGGCCGGAAACCGGCTCGAGGTGGCCGATATTCGTCTTTACCGAGCCAATCGGCAGGGCGGATTTGCGCTTCTGGCCCAGAATCGTGCCGAGCGCTTCGGTTTCGGCCGGATCGCCGACGCGGGTGCCGGTGCCGTGCGCTTCAACGAAGGCAAGGCCGTTCGGATCGATCGCGTATTCGTCGTAGACCTTGTCGAGAAGGGCGGCCTGAGACATCGGCGAGGGCAGCGACAGGCCGACCGTGCGGCCGTCGGAATTGATGCCGGAGCCGACGAGAAGCCCGTGAATGCGGTCACCGTTCTTTTCGGCGACGTCGGCGGCGCGAATGACGAATGCGACCGAACCCTCGGAGCGGACATAGCCATCGCCATCGGCATCGAAGGCGCGGCAGAGGCCGGTCGACGACAGCATCGATGCGCGCGAAAAACCGACAAACGCAAACGGGCTCAGCAGAAGATGGACGCCGGCCACGATGGCGGTGTCGATATGACCGGCGCGGATCGCTTCGAGCGCTTCATGCAGAGCGACGAGCGAAGACGAGCACGCCGTATCGACGACGAAGCTCGGGCCGCGAAGGTCGAAAATATACGAGACGCGGTTGGCGACGATCGACAACGTGTTGCCGGTCATCAGCTGCACGTCGGCGGCGGCCGGGTCGAACAGGAAGCCGTTGCCGTAGTCGAGCGACGATGTGCCGACATAAACGCCGGTTTCGGAGCCCGCGAGCTTGCTTGCCGGAATGCCCGCATTTTCGAGCGCTTCCCAGACGACCTGCAACAGCAGGCGCTGCTGCGGGTCCATCTGGGCCGCTTCGCGCGGCGAAATGCCGAAGAATCCGGGGTCGAAACCCCAGACGTCATCGAGCTGTCCCGCAGCCCAGGTATAGCTTTTGCCGGCAGCCGTTCTGTTCGGATGACCGAACCGCTCGGGCGCCCATCTGTCGCTCGAAATAGAGCCGATGGCGCAGCGACCGTCGATCAGCGTCGACCAGAAGGCATCCGGATTCGGGGCCGACGGGAGTCGGCAAGCGTAACCGATTATCGCAATGTCGCGCTTGTCACCGTTCATGGGGGCCGTTGAATTTCCCATATAAACCAACTAGTTGAATCGCCTCAGGTGGCTTCTCTCGACTGTCGGGCGACTTGCTCCCAGCACCGTGGTCAATACACAATAACTGACCTCAGGCTGTCGGAAAACCGGCAGCCATTTCAATGCCGAAAGTCGCAGTCGTCCCTGTCAGACCCTCGCAGTAAGACGATCCCGAAGTTTGGGTCATACTGTATCGGATGCATTGGCGCAAGAAGATGGCAAAGCTGTGTGGAAAGGCGTTTCGAGTTTCGTATTTCAACACGAAAACCGTGTTTTTCTGTAATCCCCACAAGTAATTCAGTTTATCTCCGATGCTCGGGTGGCTGCGTCCGTATTATTTTAGAATAAATCAAATAAAAACGACGGTTTCACAAATTATGATATATTGTTACACGGATTTGCCGGCGCGGCGGGGGAGTGGACAGCTTTCGCGCGCCGTTCAAACGAGAGCCGTGGCGGGAGCCAGCCGCAGGGTTTTCGGGCCCTCGCGAGGTCTCGGTTAGACGTTTCCGGATCAATCCTGTTTGCTTCGCCTCACCCTTTACGCAGGGAGAGCAGGGGGGCTACACTACAAAAAAATACGGGCGGGGGCGACGCCCTTTGAATGCTTTTGACCGGAGCGCCATCCGGTCGTCACGTAGCGTTCTGAGAATTGCGAGCGCATTGGTTCGGAGGCTTCAGCCTCAGGGGGCCGAAAGCGCGCAAATGGGAGGTTGCCATGCCGGGTCTTGTTCGTGGCCTGTCCGTCATCACGACGTTTCTCGCCGTTTCGCTCGTTGCCCTGACCACATGGGTGGGGCCCGTATCAGCGGCCGAGCGCGATCTCATCATCACCCAGGGCGCCGACTATTTCGGCCGCGATTTCGATATCCTCAAGGAGGTCGATCTCGACGCCTGCAAGGCGGCCTGCCTGAAGGACAAGCGCTGCGTTGCCTTTACCTTCAACACCAGCGCGGGCTGGTGTTTCCTGAAGAGCGACTTCACGGAACTGCGCGGTTTCGATGGCGCGGTTGCCGGGCGCATCGTGGCGCGGGCCAAGAAAGCGGATCCCAACCTTGAAAAGACGCGTCTGTCCGAACTCAGCTTCCTGCGTCCGGGCGTCGTCAGCGACGCACAGCGCTTTGCGGCCAAGCTCGGTCAGGCGTTCAACGCCGGCGGCGAAAGCTATGGCGCGCTGCTCGACCGCGGCTGGGGCGCGAGCGGCAATCCGGCCGTTGCGGCGGAAGCTTTCGGGCGGGCGCTGTCGATCAACCCGGACGATTTCGAGCCGTGGTCTTCCTTTGCGGCCGCGCGCATTGCCGACAATGACAAGGATTGGCGCAACCAGCGGCGCAACCGCCAGGAAGCCGTTACCGGTTCGGTGAACGCCTATCTGCGCGCCGGAAATAGCGACGAACAGGTTCGCGCGCTCAATCTGATCGGACGCGCGATGGCCAAGCGGCGCTCGTGGCGCTCGGCGATCCGCTCCTACCGGGCGAGCCTGGCGCTGCGCGAAGATGCCGGTATTCGCTCGACCTATGATTCGCTGGTTGCCGAACATGGCTTCCGCATTGTCGATCATTCGGTCGAATCAGATGCGGCGGCGCCGCGAATCTGTCTGGTGTTCTCCGATCCGTTGCCGAAGAAGCGGGACGGGCTTGCCGACTTCGTCACCGTCAGCGGCGGCGAGGGGCTGTCGATCGAGGTTGAGGACAAGCAGATCTGCGCCGACGGCGTGAAGCATGGCCAGCGCTATGCGATGTCGGTGCGTCCGGGCCTGCCGGGGGCCGACGGCGAGAAGATCGAAAAGCAGATCGATCTCGACATCTACGTGCGCGATCGCGCGCCGTCTGTGCGTTTCATCGGCCGCAACTACGTGCTGCCGGCGGGCGGCAAGCCGGCGCTGCCGGTGATCACCGTCAATGCCGAGGAGATCGAAGCGCAGGTGCATCGCATCGGCGATCGCTCGATTGCCAACGCCGTTGCCGGCGGCACCTTCCTGCGCCAACTCAGCTCCTGGCAGATCGATCAGGTCGAAACCGATCTCGGCGAAAAGGTCTGGTCCGGCATCATCGAGGTCGACACGGTGCTCAATCAGGAGATCACCGCACAGGTCGCCATTGATGATGTGGTCGGTACGCTGAAGCCGGGCGCCTATGTCATGACGGCGCGGGCGAAGGGCAACAACGCGGAAAGCTGGGGCCCGCGCGCGAGCCAGTGGTTCGTCGTCTCCGACCTCGGGCTTGCGGCTTTCTCCGGTAATGACGGGATGCATGCCTTCGTGCGCTCGCTGTCGTCGGCGGATGCGATGTCGGGCGTTCGCGTTCGCCTCGTTGCCAAGAATGACGAAGTGCTCGGTGTCGTCAGCACCGATGCGGCTGGCTATGCGCGCTTCGATGCTGGTCTGATGCGCGGAAGTGGCGGCAACGCGCCGGCCATTCTCGTCGCCGAGACCAATGGCGGCGATTACGGCTTCCTCGATCTGACCAAGAGTCCGTACGATCTGACCGACCGCGGCGTCGATGGCCGGCCGGCGCCGATGCCGATCGACGTGTTCCTGACCACCGAACGCGGCGTCTACCGCGCCGGTGAGACGGTCCATGTCACCACGCTTGCCCGTGATTCCCGCGCCAATGCGGTGCCGGGCCTGCCGCTGACCGTCATCTTCACCCGGCCTGACGGCGTCGAGCACAGCCGTGTGACGAGCGTTGACGGCGGGGCGGGCGGCCATTCGGTCGATCTGCCGCTGCATTCCGGCGTCATGCACGGTACCTGGCGGGTCGCGGCCTATGCCGATCCGAAGGGCGACCGTCTGGCCGAGCAGACCTTCCTCGTCGAGGACTTCCTGCCGGAACGCATCGACGTCGTTGTCGACAGCGATCTGGAAACGCTGGTTGCCGGCGAGCCGGCGTCGTTCAGCGTGACGTCGCATTATCTCTATGGGCCGCCGGCGGGCGATCTGCCGGTCGAAGCGACGCTGACCATGTCGTCGGTCGATACTCTCGACGCCTGGCCGGGCTACCGCTTCGGCCTCAGCGAGGAATCTGCCGAGGCGCTGCGTCAGCCGCTCGATGGTGCCTACACGGATATCGACGGCGCGGCGACGATTTCGTTCGAGGTGCCGGCTGCGCCGTCGCCGACGAAACTCTTCAAGGCTGAGATCCTCACCCGCGTGGTCGACAATGGCGGCCGCGCGGTCGAGCGCAAGATCGACGTGCCGGTGGCGCCGTCGGGTCCGCGTATCGGTATCAAGCCGCTGTTCGAAGATGCCGTCGACGAGGGCGGTACGGCTGGATTCGAGATCATCATGATCGACGAGTCTGGCAAGCGGATCGCCGCCGACAACGTCACCTGGCGTCTCGTCGATATCGATACCTCGTTCCAGTGGTACGAGCAGAACGGCGTGTGGAACTATGAGCCGGTCACCGTTACCAAGCGGATCGCAACGGGGACGCTGTCGATCGGCACGGACGGGCCGGCCAAGGTCGAATCGCCGGTGAAATGGGGCCGCTACCGACTCGAAATCTCTACCGAAGGGGAAGGGGCGACCGCATCGAGCTACGGCTTCAGCGCCGGCTGGTATATGGCGCAGACCGGGGCGGACACGCCTGACCTGTTGCGCGTTGCGCTTGACAAGGATTCTTATGCTGTCGGCGACACCGCGCGGGTTCACATCGAACCGCGTTTCGGCGGCCGAGCGATGGTCATGGTGATCGACGACCGGCTGATATCGGTGCGTGAAGTGGACGTGCCGGAAGAGGGCGCAACCGTCGAGGTTCCGGTCACGGCGGAGTGGGGCGCGGGCGCCTATGTGGCGGCGATGCTCGTACGACCGATGGATCTTGATGCCAAGCGGATGCCGGCGCGTGCGCTCGGCCTTGCCTGGGCGAAGGTCGATCCGGCTGACCGGGCGCTGTCCGTTGCGCTCGATATCGAGGAGCGGGTGCGGCCGCGCGGGCCGTTCGATATCGGCCTGACCATCGACAACCTGCCGAAGGGCAAGGACGCCTATGTCACGATTGCCGCGGTCGATATCGGCATTCTCAACCTGACGGCATTCAAGACGCCGGCACCGGAGAAATGGTATTTCGGCCAGCGCCAGCTCGGTATGGAGATCCGCGACCTCTACGGCCAGCTCATCGACCGCATGCAGGGCGTGCCCGGCCGGGTGCGTTCGGGCGGTGACGAGGGTGGCATGTCGTCGAGCGGTCCGCCGCCGACGGAGCAGCTTATCGCCTTCTTCTCTGGCATCGTGAAGGTCGATGAAAACGGCCGCGCCGACGTTACCTTCGACATGCCGGACTTTAATGGCGCCGTGCGTGTCATGGCGATTGCCTGGAGCGGCGATGGCGTCGGTCACGCCGAGAAGGACGTGATTGTGCGCGACGATATCGTCGTGCTCGCCAGCACGCCGCAATTCATGGCGCCGGGCGATCGCTCGCGCATTCTGGTCGAACTGGCCCATACCGAAGGGCCGGCCGGCACGACCACGATGTCGATCAGCGCGACGGACGAACTGATTCTGCGGCCGGGCGATGCCAATCGTATCGTCGAACTGGCCGAGGGCGGGCGTGAGAAAATCATTGTGCCGGTCGAGGCCGACAGTGTTGGCGATGCCACCATCGATATCGTGGTGACGACGCCGGCCGGGGTTGACCTCACCAAGCGGCTGACCCTTGGGGTGCGTTCCAACGAACAGCCGGTGACGCGTCGCTCCGTGGTCGCGCTGGCGGCCAATGGCGGCAAGCTCACTCTCGACAGCGAGCCGCTGAGCGAGTTCCTTTCCGGAACCGGCTCGGTCTCGGTCGCGGTCAGCGGGGCCGGGCGTATCGACGTGCCGGAGCTCTTGCGTGAGCTCGACCGCTATCCGTATGGCTGTGCCGAGCAGATCACCTCGCGGGCGCTGCCGCTCGTCTATCTCGACGCGGTTTCGCTCGCTGCCGGTTTTGGCCGGGATATCGAGGTGCGCAAACGGATCGAGGATGCCATCGTCAATGTGCTGACCAAGCAGTCGAGCTCCGGCTCGTTCGGGCTGTGGGGGCCGGGATATGACGATCTGTGGCTCGATTCCTACGTCACCGACTTCCTGACGCGGGCGCGCGAAAAGGGCTATGCGATGCCGCAGCTCTCCTTCGACATCGCGCTCGACAACCTGTCGAACCGGATCGCCTACGCGTCGGACTTCAACTATGGCGGCCAGGACCTCGCCTATGCGCTCTATGTTCTGGCGCGCAACGGCCGGGCGTCGATCGGCGACCTTCGCTACTATGTTGGCACCAAGCTCGACTCGTTCGCGACACCGCTTGCCAAGGCCCAGCTCGGCGCGGCGCTTGCGCTGTACGGCGACCGGACGCGTGCCGACCGGGCCTTCAAGGCGGCTTATGCCGACCTGAAGAAGGCGGAAGAGGACCGTCAGACGTCACGTGACGATTACGGTTCGGGCCTGCGCGACCGTTCGGCTCTGCTGACGCTGGTTGCCGAAACCCGCAGCAAGTCGCTCGATCTGGCCGCTCTCGCCAACGAGGTGGCCGATGATCGCGAGGCGCGCAAATACACCAGCACGCAGGAAAAGGCCTGGATGCTGCTGGCGGCGAATGCGTTGCTCAACAGTGCCTCGAAGCCGGACCTCAAGCTCGATGGTCGGGCGGTCGGCGGACAGCTCTTCGAGCGGTTCAACGCGGCTGCGTTGGCATCGGCGCCGGTGACCATCGAAAACGCGGGCGATACGGCGCAGACGGCGATTGCCACCTATACCGGCATTCCGCGCGTGCCTGAGCCGGCGGGCGGCAACGGCTTCTGGATCGAGCGCAACTATTACGATCTGGAAGGCAACGCGATCGACATCTCCCGCATCGGGCAGAACGAACGCTTCGCCGTGATCCTGTCGATCCGCGCACAGTTCGACGTGCGCGGCCGGCTGATGATCGTCGATCCGCTGCCGGCGGGCGTCGAGATCGACAATCCGAACCTGCTGAGCGGCGGCAACGTCAACAATCTCGGGTGGGAAGGGCTGCTGAATTCGGCCGACCACACGGAATATCGCAGCGATCGGTTCGTCGCGGTCTACAACCGCCAGCCGGGCAAGAACCTGACGTTCCGCGTCGGCTATATCGCTCGCGCCGTTTCGCCGGGCACCTTCGCGCATCCGGCGGCGACGATTGAAGATATGTACCGGCCGGACCTGCAGGGTCGCACCGACAGCACACGCATCGAGGTCATCGGCCCGCTGCGTTAGAGCATCGTGCAGCCAATTGGAACAATTGGCGTCGACAAAGATGCGGCTAAACAAAGGAACGGAACATTTTGGCGATCCATCGCGAATGCAAAATGTCCGGGGGGCCGGGGACGGCCGACGATGACGACGGACAGGATTGAGAAAACGGAACGGGTGAGACCGGCGGCAGGCTGGCGATGGCGGCGCGTGGCCGGATCGCTTGGCGTCGCTGCGATCCTTGCCGCTGTTTCTGTTCTGCCGTTCGGCATCGACAAGGCCATCGACGAGACGCCGTTGCCGTCTCTCGATGTTGAGACCTCGACGGTGGTGCTTGACCGCAACGGGCGGCTGCTCAGGCCCTTCCAGGTGGCCGACGGGCGCTGGCGCATGCCGGTGACGCTCGATGAGGTCGATCCGACCTTCATTTCCTTCCTGCTTGCCTATGAAGACCGGCGGTTCCGCGATCACAGGGGCGTCGATGCGAGAGCCGTTGTGCGCGCCGCCGGTCAGTTCGTCGCCGCCGGCGGGCGGATCGTGTCGGGAGCATCCACGATCACCATGCAGGTGGCGCGGCTGATCGAGGATGCCAATACGCGCAGCCTTGCCGGCAAGATGGCCCAGGCGCGCTCGGCGCTGGCCTTGGAACGGCGGCTGACCAAGGACGATATCCTCACGCTCTATCTTACGCTGGCGCCCTATGGCGGCAATCTGGAAGGCATCCGGGCGGCCTCGCTCGCCTATCTCGGCAAGGAGCCGTCGCGGCTGACCATCGGCGAAGCGGCGTTGCTCGTCGCCCTGCCGCAATCGCCGGAGACCCGGCGGCCGGACCGGCACAGGGCGACGGCGGAAGCCGCGCGTAACCGGGTTCTCGAACGGATGGTGTTGGCCGGCGTTATCAATGCCGAAGAGGCCGTGGCGGCGCGACGTGAGCCGATGCCGAAACGGCGCAAGGCCTTTCCGAAATACGCCGCGCACGCCGCCGAGCGAGTCCGATTGGAGGACCCGGAAAAGGGCGCACATCACCTGACCATCGAACGGAGGTTGCAAAAGCGGCTCGAAACCCTGATCGCCGATCGGGTGACCGGGCTCGGCAAGCATATGTCGGCGGCGCTGATCGTTGTCGATCACGAAAACGGCGAGGTGCTGGCGAGCGTCGGGTCGCCGAACCTGCTCGATGGCGAGCGTGGCGGCTTCATCGACATGAGCCGCGCGGTGCGCTCGCCGGGCTCGACGTTGAAACCGCTGATCTACGGCATCGCGCTCGAAGCCGGGTTGGTTCATCCCGAAAGCCTGATCGAGGACCGGCCGACAAGCTTCGGCGGTTATACGCCGACCAATTTCGACGGCGGTTACAATGGCACGGTGACGGTGCGCCAGGCGCTGCAGCGTTCGCTCAACGTGCCCGCCGTGCTGCTGCTCGATGCGGTCGGGCCGGCAAAACTCGTCGGGCGCATGAAGCGGGCAGGGGCAGCGCCGGTGCTGCCCGATCTGTCGGCGCCCAATCTCGCGGTCGGGCTTGGCGGTGTCGGCGTCACCTTGCGCGATCTGGCAATGCTCTACGCGGCGCTCGCGCGGGGCGGGCAGCCCGTTTCGCTCGTCGACCGACTCGATGTGCCACCCGCGACCGAGCGGCCGTCGTCGCAGCGTGTGCTCGACGAAAAGTCGGCCTGGTACGTCAGCGATATTCTTGCCGGCGCACCGCCGCCGGCCAACGCGAGCTCAATCGGCATCGCCTTCAAGACCGGCACCTCCTATGGCTATCGGGACGCCTGGGCGGTTGGTTATGACGGCAGGCACGTGATTGCCGTGTGGGTCGGACGGCCGGACGCTCAGCCGATTTCGCGCATGACCGGGATCGAGGCCGCCGCACCGATCCTGTTCGACGCCTTTGCCCGGCTCGAAAGCGAGCGGGTTCCGTTCGGGCCGGCGCCGCGCGGGACGCTGATTGCCACGAGCCACGATCTGCCGCCGCCGCTGAAGCGCTTCCGGCATCCGAGCGAGGGTATCGTCGAGCGCGAAACCGGGCCGGAGATCGCTTTCCCGCGTGACGGCGTGCGGGTCGATCTCGGGCTTGGCGGCACGCGGGCGATGGAGCTCGCGTTGAAGGTGCGCAATGGCGCGCCGCCTTTCGTCTGGCTGGTCAATGGGCAGCCGCTTGCGCGTGAACCGTTTTCGCGTGAGGCGCGCTGGCAACCGGATAGTCCGGGCTACGCGACCGTGTCGGTTATCGATGCCGACGGCAAGGCCGACCGGGTTACGGTTTTCCTCGAGTAGCGCCGATTCCTGCGCTGGTAGCGGGGCCGCCGCCGCGCGAATTGTCGCGTTTTTCAGCTTGGTGCTTATTTTTTCGCCGTTTCGTTCGAAGAATATTGCGCGCGCCGTTGCGCGTATGTGCGCGGATCGGCGGTTGTTTCTCCTGCCGAAGCACTGGCAATAAATGCATATCGCGCGTGATGTTGAGATCTGGCGCGTGTTTCGTGCGCATTTCTCAGATTAATGAATAAAAACCCTAGGGATAATCCCGTATTTACGCACGCGTTATGTTACCGCTTACTCGGAAAAAATCGATATCCTGTTACATAATGGTGACGGGAACGCAGCAAGCGGGACCCTGGGAGGGAACAACGATGGCGCAAGCAGCCACTGCGGAACGGGCGGAGGTGCTCGCCCGGCCATTGACCGGCAACGAGGCGATCGCCCGAGGCGTGTGGGAGGCCGGTGTGCGTGTCGCCGCGGCCTATCCGGGAACGCCGTCGACGGAAATCCTCGAGAACATCGCGAAATATCCGAAAGAGGACATCGCGGCGCAGTGGGCGACCAACGAGAAGGTCTCGCTGGATGTGGCGATCGGCGCGGCGCTGTCGGGCGTGCGTGCCTTTGCGGCGATGAAGCATGTCGGGCTCAATGTGGCGTCGGACTCTCTGATGTCGCAGACCTATATCGGCGTGCATGCCGGCCTCGTGTTGGCGGTTTGCGACGATCCGGGCATCCATTCCTCGCAGAACGAGCAGGACACGCGACTGATGGCGCAGTTCGCCAACGTCCCGGTGCTGGAGCCGTCCGATGCGCAGGAAGCGCTTGAGTTCACCCGCCTTGCCTTCGACCTGAGCGAGGGTTTCGACACACCGGTGATCGTGCGCTCGACGACGCGCCTGTCGCACACGCGCAGCACGGTGCTGGTCGGCGACCGCGCGGAGCCGGAATCGCGTGGCTTCGGCGGCGATCCCGAAAAGACGGTTTCCATTCCGTCCGTCGCCCGCGCACGCCATCCGCTCGTCATCGAGCGTGAGGCGAAGCTTTCAGCCTATTTCGAGACCTCGCCGCTGACCCGTTGGGAGAAGGGCGATACCCGCGTCGGCATCATCACTCACGGTACGGTCTATCCGTATGTGAAGGAAGTGGCATCGGGCTTCAGCATCCTGAAGCTTGCCGGCTCCTACCCGCTGCCGGCCAACACGATCCGCGACTTCGCGGCGAGTGTCGACCGCGTCATCGTCGTCGAGGAACTGGAGCCGGTGATCGAGAACTCCGTCAAGGCGCTCGGGGTCGCCGCGGAAGGCAAGCGCTTCTTCTCGCGCGTCGGCGAGCTGTCGTCGGAACTGGTTCGCGCCGGCCTTGCCGAAGCCGGCATCGTCGAAGCGCCCCGTAGTGTCGAAACGCTCGATATCCGCCCGGTGGCACGCCCGCCGGTGCTGTGCTCGGGTTGTCCGCACACGGCCAGCTACATGGCGTTGCGTGCGGTCGACGCGCAGGTCGCCGGCGATATCGGCTGCTATACGCTGGCCGCCGTCGAACCGCTGCGCTCCATCGACACGACGGTGTGCATGGGTGCCTCGATCGCCAATGCGGTCGGTATGGCGCTCGCCAAGACCAGCGACAAGCCGATCGTCGCCACTATCGGCGACTCGACCTTCCTGCATTCGGGCATTCCGCCGTTGATTGACGCGGTCTACAACAACGCCGACATCACGGTGGTCATTCTCGACAACCGCATCACCGCGATGACCGGTGGTCAGGATCATCCGGGAACCGGCCGCACGTTGCGCGGTGACGAGACTCACAAGGTGGTTTACGAGGACATCTGTCGCGCCGTTGGCGTCACCGATATCCGTCGTGTCGATCCCTATGAGGTCGCGGGTCTCTACAAGGCGATGCGTGAGGCCGTGGAGCGCAAGGGCGTTTCGGTGGTGATCGTCGAGCGGCCCTGTGTGCTCGATCCGGTCAAGATCAAGGGAACGCCGCTCGAAGTGAAGGAAGAGAACTGCGTGGCCTGCCAGTCGTGCATGAATCTCGGTTGTCCCTCGATCACCTGGTCCGACACCTACTACGAGGGCCATCACAAGGTGCAGATCGACACCACGTCGTGCATCGGCTGTTCGCTGTGTGCCCAGCTTTGCCCGTCCGACGCGATCCGTCCGGTGCTGTCATGACGGCAGTGGCGATGGAAACGGCGATGCCGGCAACGCAGGCGACCCGCAACGTCCTGATCGTCGGTGTTGGCGGTCAGGGCGTCATCATGATCTCGAAGGTGCTGGCGACGATTTGCCAGCTCCAGGGCTATCAGGTGAAGCAGTCCGAAGTGCATGGCATGGCCAAGCGCGGCGGTATCGTCTTCAGCCATGTGCGCTTCGGCTCCGAGGTCTGGTCGCCGACCATTCCGAAGGGCGAGGCGGACGTGCTGATCGCGCTCGAATGGGCGGAAGGCCTGCGCTGGCTCGATCATCTGAAACCCGATACCGGTACTTTCATCTGCGACACAAAGCGGATCGTTCCGCCTTTCGCCTGCCGCAACCGCAAATTCGGCGCGAGCCTGGCCTATGCGCAGGAAACGCCGGCGGAGATCGTCGACCGGGTGGCCGACGGCTATGCGCTCGACGCGAGCCGCATGGCGCAGACGCTCGGCAATGAGCGCGCGGCCAACACGGTGCTGCTCGGTACGCTGTCGGCGACGCTCGACTTCCCGGTCGAAGACTGGCTCAGGGTGATCGAGGCCTCGGTGCCGAAGGGTTCCGAAGAGATCAACCGGCAGGCCTTCCTCGATGGTCGTTCATGGATCGAGAACGCGCGTCTCGACCCGCATCACAGCGTTGAGGGCGTGGCCTACGAGAAGCCCGAAGTGGTCGTGCCGGCCGATACGGCGGTGCGTCTGACGATCAACGAAGACTGGTGCAAGAGCTGCGATATCTGCGTCAAGCTCTGCCCGGAGCGGTGCCTGGCGCTCAATGCGCAGAACATCGCCTATCTGAAAGACCCCGAGGCCTGCACGGGCTGTCGGGTATGTGAGTGGCTCTGTCCGGATTTCGCCATCTCTGTCGACCGGATGACAGTTCTGGAGGCGGCGGAATGACGACGACTGCTCCGCTTGCGGGCAACCATGCCTGCGCCATGGCGGCGATTGCCGCCGGCTGCCGGTTTTTCGCCGGCTATCCCATTACCCCGTCCTCGGAAGTGGCAGAGCGCATGTCGCGCGAGCTACCCAGGGTCGGCGGTACCTTCATCCAGATGGAAGACGAGATCGCCTCGATGGGCGCCATCGTCGGTGCGTCGCTGGGCGGCGCCAAGGTGATGACGGCGACCAGCGGTCCCGGCTTCTCGCTGAAGCAGGAAAACATAGGCTACGCGGCGATGACGGAAGTGCCGTGCGTGATCATCAACGTGATGCGCGGCGGGCCGTCGACCGGTATGCCGACGCGGCCGGCGCAGGGCGACCTGATGCAGGCGCGCTGGGGCACCCATGGCGACCATCCGATCATCGTCATTACGCCGGAATCGGTGCAGGAGATCTATGACGAAACGATCCGCGCCTTCGAGCTCAGCGAGAAGCTGCGCGTGCCGGTGGTCGTGCTCTACGATCAGGTGATCGCGCAGCTGCTCGAGCCGATCGAGCTGCGCCAGCCGGAAACGCTGGTCGAACGAAAATGGGCCGATCCGTCGGACGAAGGCTTCAAACCTTATGCGCTCGATGGCGACGACGTGCCGCCGATGGTGCGGCCGGGCGAGGGGCTTCGCACCCACACCACCGGTCTGACCCACGGAGAAGCCGGTTTCCCGACGCAGGACCCGGCGGCCGTCACGGCGATGATGGATCGCATCCTCAACAAGACCGAGCGGCATCGTGCCGAGATCGAGAAGTTCGAGGCGCTGCAGACCGAGGATGCCGACCTGCTGGTCGTGTCCTACGGCATCAGCGCGCGCGCCGCGCGCCGCGCCGTTTCGTTGCTGCGCGACGCCGGCATCAAGGCTGGACTGTTCCGCCCGATCACCATGTGGCCGTTCCCGGAAGATGCACTGCGGTCCGCGGCGGCGTCGGCCAAGGCCGTGCTGGTGCCGGAAATGAGCGCCGGGCAACTTTCGCTCGAGGTCGAGCGGGTGCTCGCCGGGAAGTGCCCGGTGTCGTCGCTCGGCAAGATCGACGGTGAACCGATCACGCCTGCTGAAATCGTCGCTCGCGGGAAGGACCTGAGCAATGACTGAGATGCCGCGCCCGCCGTTTGAGATCAAGGACTACATCCGCGTCGACCTGATGCCGCACTTCATGTGCCCGGGTTGCGGTCATGGTATCGCGCTGCGCGCGCTGTTGTGGGCCGTGCACGAGAACGGCATCGACAAGAACAAGCTGGCGATCGTGTCCGGCATCGGCTGTTCCGGCCGTGTCGGCGCCTATATCGATGCGAACACCTATCACACCACCCATGGCCGGCCGCTCGCCTTCGCGACCGGTTTGAAGCTCGCTCGGCCCGACCTCCATGTCGTGGTGATCACCGGTGACGGCGACTGTCTGGCAATCGGCGGCAACCACCTGATCCATGCCTGCCGGCGCAACCTCGATATCACCTGCCTGATGCTCAACAACGAGGTCTACGGCATGACCGGCGGCCAGGTGTCGCCGACCACGTCGGAGACGAGGCTGACGACGACGACGCCGACCGGCAATATCGAACCGGTGTTCGATGCCTGTGCACTGGCGTCCGCCGCCGGTGCAGGCATGGTCGGGCGCGAGGTGACGTTGCAGACGCCGGCGTTGAAGAACCTGATCAAGGAAGGGCTTGCCCATCCCGGCTTCTCGTTCCTCGAGATCATTTCCGACTGCACGGAGATCTACGGCCGCAAGAACGACCTCGGCGAGTCGCCGGAAATGGTGCTGTCGCAGAAGAGCGACATGCGACCGGAATCCTTCGGCAACGTCGTCGATCAGCCGTTCCGTCCGCATGCGATGCGCACCGGCGTTCTCGCCCGCAACGAGCGTCCGGAATACGGCGCGCTCTATCGCCAACAGGCGCAGCGTCTGCGCGAACAGGGAAAGGGCTGAGCTATGGACCGCATGGAAATCCGTCTCGCCGGCTCCGGTGGCCAGGGGCTCATCCTCGGCACCCGCACGATGTTCCGCGCGCTCAGCCTTGAAGGCATGCAGGCGGCGCAATCGTCGAGCTATGAGCCGACCTCGCGCGGCGGCTTCTGCCGCTCCGATCTGGTCGTCTCGGACGGGACTCCCGACTACCCGCTCGTCACCGGTATCAACTATCTGATCGCGCTCGATCAGGTCGGCGCCGACCGCTCCAAGGGCTTCATCGCCAGGGATGCGGTCGTCGTCTACGACAGCCGACTGGTGACGGCGCCGCCCGAAGAGGGCAATCGCCGTATCGGCCTGCCGCTGACTGACCGGGCGATTGCGGCCGGCAGCGCCCGTGTCGCCAATATCGTGGCTCTCGGCGCGATGATCGGCATCACCGGGCTGTGCAAGCGGGAATCGCTGATGGAGGCGATCCGCCTCGACACGCCGAAGAAGTTCGCCGCGGTCAATCTTGCTGCTGCCGAAGAGGGCTTCCGGCTTGCCGACGAGGTGCTGGCGCCCGCCGAATAAGCCTTCGGTCGTGCCGCGTCAGGCGTCCAGAAGACGGCCTACCGCTGTCATGAGGAACTCGTCCTGATAGGGGCCGGCGACAAAGGAAAGCCCGGCACGGCAGTCGGCGACGGCAAGAAGCGGGGCGGTTATTTCCGGCAGGCGGCCAACGCCTGAAAAAGATGTGACAGCCATTGTCGGATCGTAGAAGTCGGCGACCGCTTCCAGCGAGGTCAACGTCCCCTTGAGGGGGGCGATCCGCGGCGTGGTCGGGAAACCGATGACGCTGCCGGGTTCTAGGAATGCGCGGATGCTTTCGAACAGGCGTTCGCACAGCTCCAAGCTTTCGATTGCGCTTGTACGCTCGAATGCCCTGACGCTTTTGTAGGCCATCGAGAAAGCAAAGCCGAGTTCGGGTTTCTGGTTCTCGATCCAGTTGCCGACCGTGTTTTGAAACTCTGCCGTTTGAACGTTTCGCAGCGCATCCTTGTTGCAGGCAACAAGGTCCATCTCGCGGCCGACGATGTCGGCGAAATCAACCGTTTCGAGCGTGACGCCCGACCGGCTCGCGATTGAGTCGAGGGCTTCGCGGGCGGCTGCAGCGATTTCAGGCGTAGCGAGACGGAAGGCGTCGTTCAATACGAAGATGCGCTTCACCTCGGCAGGCGCCCGGGGGCCGCTTCGCAGCAGAACGCGCGTCGTCCGCTCGAGGATACCGTGGGAGCGGGCAAGCACGCCGACGGTGCTGACGCTCGGCATGAAGGGCAGTACGCCGGCCTCGGAAATCCGGTGTAGCGACGGGCGGATGCCCCAGACGCCGCAAAGGCTTGCAGGCACGCGCACCGAGCCGCCCGCATCGGTTCCAAGCGAGAAGTCAGCGAGGCCGCAGGCGACGGAGGAAGCCGAGCCGCTCGATGACCCTCCGGGCACGCGGTCAGGTGTCCGAGGATTCAGGGGAGTTCCAAAAAACGGGTTTTCGCCATCGAGGCTGTAGGTGAACTCGTCGGCGATTGCCTTGCCGACGCAAGCTGCACCGGCGGCCAGCACCTGCTCCACGCAGAGGGCGTTGCGAAATGCCGGTGGGTGCCGATCCCGCCAGGCGGGGCTGCCGTAGGAGGTTTTCCTCCCGGCGATGTCGATGTTGTCCTTGACCGTGAATGTCAGGCCATCGAGCGGGCCGGAGTCGTACGGTTCAAGCTCGAGTGACTCGACGAGCGCGCCCGATTGCTCGATTGCCGATTGCGCGCGCTTCATCGTCGGCTCCCCGCGATACGTCTTTCAAAAACGACGGCGACCCGGGACGCTCCTTGCCTGGTCCCGGGTCGCCGATGATGTGCACATCGAGCAATTGCGTCGATTGCGTCTAGGCGCTCAGAGCCTGTTCGAGGTCGGCGATGATGTCGTCGGCGCTTTCGATACCGATCGACACGCGCACCACATCGGGCCCTGCGCCGGCGGCGACCTTCTGCTCGTCGGAAAGCTGGCGATGGGTGGTCGAGGCCGGGTGGATGACCAGGCTGCGCGTGTCGCCGAGATTGGCCACATGCGAGAACAGCTCGACGTTTGAGACCAGCGAAACGCCGGCGTCATAGCCGCCCTTGAGGCCGAAGGTGAAAACCGAGCCGGCACCCTTCGGCATATAGCGCTGCTGCAGCGCGTGGTGCTTGTCGCCTTCGAGGCCGGCATAGGAGACCCAGGCAACCGCGTCGTGGTTCGACAGCCATTCGGCGACCTTCTGGGCATTTTCGCAATGGCGCTGCATGCGCAGCGGCAGGGTCTCGATGCCGGTCAGGATCTGGAAGGCGTTGAACGGCGAGATCGCGGGGCCGAGATCGCGCAGGCCGAGCACGCGGGCGGCGATTGCGAAGGCGAAGTTGCCGAAGGTCTCGTGCAGCACCATGCCGGCATATTCCGGGCGCGGCTTCGACAGCATCGGATAGCGGTCGTCGGCCGACCAGTCGAACGAACCGCCATCGACCAGCACGCCACCCATGGAATTGCCATGGCCGCCGAGGAATTTGGTGGCCGAATGGACGACGATGTCTGCGCCATGCTCGAACGGGCGGCACAGATACGGCGTTGCCATGGTGTTATCGACGATGAGTGGCACATTGGCCTTGCGGGCGATTTCGGCAATCGCGGCGATGTCAGTGACGACGCCGCCCGGATTGGCGAGGCTTTCGATGAAGATCGCCTTGGTCTTGTCGCTGACCGCGGCCTCGAAGGTCGCCAGATCCGACGGATCGGCCCATTTCACGTTCCAGCCGAAGCTCTTGAACGAGTGGTTGAACTGGTTGATCGAGCCGCCATAGAGCTTGTTGGAGGCGATGAACTCGTCGCCCGGCTGCATGATCGTGTGGAAGATCAGCATCTGGGCTGCGTGGCCCGAGGCGACCGCGAGCGAGGCCGTGCCGCCTTCGAGCGCCGCGACGCGCTCCTCCAGCACCGCCGTCGTCGGGTTGGTGATGCGGGTGTAGATGTTGCCGAAGGCCTGCAGGCCGAACAGCGAGGCGGCGTGGTCGACATCGTCGAACACGAAGGACGTGGTCTGGTAGATCGGCGTTGCGCGCGCGCCCGTCGCCGGGTCCGGCTGGGCGCCGGCATGGATGGCGAGCGTTGCGAAATCAGGTACGCGGTCAGTGGTCATTTTTTCGTTCCCCCGTCGTCGAGACGTGCAGTCGTCCCGCTCTGTTGGCGCCTTTCATGGCGCAGGAATTGGCATTCGTCAAATTATCGGCGGCTAATACAAGTCTTTGCGATCAGTTGTCTTTTTTCCTATTTTCGCGAAGACCCAGATGCTGGAAACCGTCTTCCAGCTTTGGCCGTTTCGAGGAAATGGTTTTCGAATTTACGCCCGCCCAGGCGATTTCTCCCGACAGGCGGCCATATTCGATTTTCGGACAGCGGTTCATCACCATCTTGACACCGGCGGCCTCGGCGCGGGCGGCGGCCTCGTCATTGCGCACGGTGAGCTGCATCCACATCACTTTCGGCACCGGCGAGAGCTTGAGCGCCTCGTCGACAACGTGGCCGGCGGCTTCGGAGTTGCGGAAGATGTCGACCATGTCGATGGCTTCCGTGACCTCGGCAAAGGACGAATAAAATTTCGTGCCGAGGATTTCCTTGCCGGCCTGGCCGGGATTGATCGGATAGACGCGGTAGCCTTTGGCGATCATGTATTTCAGCACGAAATAGCTCGGCCGGGTCTCGTTGGCGCTGGCGCCGACCATGGCGATGGTCTTCACCTCGTCGAGGATGCCGCGAATATAGGCGTCGCTGTAATTGTCGTGATCCATCGGGTGTTTTCTCAGGTTTTGTCGTTGTGCAGGAAAGTCAGGAATCGCGTTCGCTCTTCAGCGGTTCGCCGCGCAACAGCTTGATCAGCACGCGGACGACGAGGAACCAGCCGGCAACGGCGAGAGCAAGCCAGACCATGACGAACAGATTGTCGAAACCGAGGCTGCCGCCCGATATGGGTGGCAGCATTTCGGTTGCGGCCATGAAGATGCCGAAAGTCCAGCCCACCAGCCACACCAGCAGGAAGACGATCGCGAACCAGTTCCGGGATGTCGGGCGCGCGGGCGCGGCGGTGCGGTTCTGCGGTTCGCGTGTTGCGGAGCGCGCCGGGACGGGCGGCTGACGGACATCATGATGCGTTCGCGCCAAAGCATCGGAGGCTGTCGGCATCCGGCGTTCCGGCCGCTTGGGACCGTCGCCGCGCAAAAACGCCACGGCGTAGCCGAGCGCAAAGGCGATGGCGCCGATGATTAGATGCGTGTGGTCGAGATTGTCGATGAACTCCATGCGGGCGCGCTACCGGTCTTCCCACTCCGGCTTTTCCTTGCCGATGAAGCAGGCGATGCCGATCTCGGCGTCGCGCATCATGAGGTTGTCGACGATCACCCGGCCCATTAGCGAATAGGCGTCTTCGACACCGAGCTCGACCTGGCGGTAGAAAGCTTCCTTGCCGAGAGCGACGACGGCGCGCGATTTCTGCGCCGCGCGGCGGGCCATCGCCATCGCCGTATCGGCAAGCTCGTCGGGTGCAACGACCTCGTTGACCAGGCCATAGGTGCGGGCGTCGTCGGGGCCGATCATGTGGCCAAGCGTGAGCATCTGCATGGCGACCTTGCGCGGTACATTGCGCGACAGGGCCACCATCGGGGTCGAGCAGAACAGGCCGGCATCGACGCCATTGACGCCGAACTTCGATTCCGTGGAGGCAACAGCCATGTCGCAGGTCGACAGCAACTGGCAGCCGGCGGCTGTCGCTATCCCCTGAACCTCGGCGATGACGACGACGGGCAGGTTGCGGATCGCCATCATGGTGTCGGTGCAGCTTGCGAACAGCGTCTCGAAGAAGGCGCGGCCGCCATCGGGATCGTCGCGATGGGAGGTGATTTCCTTCAGATCGTGGCCGGCGCAGAAGCCGCGCCCGGCGCCGCGCAGGATCACCGCGCGTACCGACTTGTCCTCGCGGATATCGTCGAGCGCCTCGCGCAGGGCATGCAGCAGCGGCAGCGACAGGGCGTTCAGCGCGCGCGGGCGGTTGAGGGTCAGGATCGTGACGCCGTCGTCGTCCTCGCGCAGGACGAGCGGTTCGTCATTCGCGGCTGCGGGCGTGGTCGCGGCGTCGGCTGCGGTGCTCATCGGCTTTCGCCTCCTTGTTTCGTTTCCCCGAATGTTTGTTGCCGACACCATAGTCGCCTTCCGTTACGGCGTCGATTGTCAATGGCGCGGAACAATCGTAGAGGTCGGAAAAGGGCTGCGTCGGACAGTACGGGTGTCCGTCACGGCAAAGCGAAAAGAGGAGGGGAACGCGTGAACCTGAAACCGGTGATGACGGCGGGCGATGTGATCGCGATGCTCGACAAGGAGTTCCCGCAGATCCACGACGGTGGCCAGTGCTACTTCATCGAGGCGATCGGCGAGGGGACCGCGAGTGTGCGTCTGCACGCCTCCGACCGCCATTTGCGGCCGGGCGGCACGGTGTCCGGCCCGTCGATGATGGCGCTCGCCGATCTCGCGGCCTATGCGGTGATCCTCGCCCATATCGGGCCGGTGGCGCTGGCGGTCACCACCAATCTCAACATCAACTTCCTCAACAAGCCGGAGCCGGGCGACATCGTCGCCGATTGCCGATTGTTGAAGCTCGGCAAGCGCTTGGCGGTGACGGAGTCGCGGCTGCACTCGGTTGCGTCCGACACACTGGTGGCACATGCGACGGCGACCTATTCGATTCCGCCGCGTCCGACAACTTAGGTATTATATTACCGCAATTGCAAAGCGCTGTTTTATAACGATGTTTTTCGAATTTTGCGCTTGACGTGAGCGGAGGCATGGCTTAGATCAGCGACGATTGCGGCGGCCGATGTGTCGCCGTCGGCGTTCATTGCGGGCCTCGGCCGGTTTTTCCGAACGAAACCCGCGAAACGCCAGTCACAGTTTCAACCACGACAACGGTTCAAGAGACGCACAATGAAGACCTATTCGGCCAAAGCGGCTGATATCGACAAGAAATGGATCTTGATCGATGCCGAAGGGCTGGTCGTCGGTCGCCTCGCCGCCTTCATCGCTATGCGACTGCGCGGCAAGCACCTCCCGACCTTCACGCCCCACATGGACCTTGGCGACAACGTCATCGTCATCAACGCTGACAAGGTGGTCCTCACGGGCCGCAAGTACAGCGACAAGAAGTATTACTGGCACACCGGTCACCCGGGCGGCATCAAGGAGCGCACCGCGCGCGAAATCCTTGAAGGCCGGTTCCCCGAGCGTGTGCTGGAAAAGGCCGTGCAGCGCATGATGCCGGGCGGTCCGCTGACCCGCGCTCAGCTCAAGAACCTGCGTGTCTACGCCGGTGGCGAGCATCCGCATGAAGCGCAGCAGCCGGTGGCGGTCGATGTCGCCGCTCTCAATCCGAAGAATGCTAGGAGGGCCTGACCATGGCCGATGAGATCCAGACTCTCGAAGATCTCGGCGCTGCGATGGGTACGGAAGCGGCGCCGTCCGAGCCGGAAGCACCGGTTCATGTCCAGAAGCTCGACGCCCAGGGTCGCGCCTATGCCACCGGCAAGCGTAAGGACGCCGTCTCGCGCGTCTGGCTGAAGCCGGGCACGGGCCGCATCATCGTCAACAAGAAGGACTTCACCGAGTATTTCGGTCGTCCGGTGTTGCAGATGATCCTTCAGCAGCCGATCGTCGCGGCCAACCGCGATGGCCAGTACGACATCGAAGCCACCGTCGCCGGTGGCGGTCTGTCGGGCCAGGCCGGTGCGCTGCGCCACGGCATTTCCAAGGCTCTGACCTATTACGAGCCGGATCTGCGCGGCGTTCTCAAGCGCGGCGGCTTCCTGACCCGCGACTCGCGTGTCGTCGAACGTAAGAAGTACGGTCGCGCCAAGGCTCGCCGCAGCTTCCAGTTCTCGAAGCGCTAAGGCGTTTCGCCAGTACGATTTCGGAAAGGCGGTCCGGCAACGGGCCGCCTTTTTGTTTTGGGGGTCGGTATCATTCTGCTTCTCGGGAGGAAGCAAAAAGAGTTCAAATTGCGTGCACCATCCTAACGAGTCGGCAAGGGGAGCCCGTTAGACTGGCCATGGTGGCGATGTTTTCGACATAATTCTTTGGCGTAATTCACAATGAACGTGATTCGCCGGCACTATGCGGAAGCTGCGAGATGAGCCTGACCAAGTCCGAGACCGCGACCAAACTTGGCACCCGGATCGAAACGATGGGGTTGCCGACGGATAATCTGTTCGACGATCAGTGGTACATCGTCAATCAGGTCGATACGCCGCGTGTCGACCTCAATGTCCGTGCGATCTGGGATGAATATACCGGCGAAGGCGTCAAGGTCGGCATCTACGACAGCGGCGTGCAGTATACCCACTCCGATCTTGCCGCGAATTACGACAGCAGCCTTCACGTGACGTTGTCCGGCTCGGTTCACGATCCGATGCCCAACACCAACCGGGACTCGCCGCACGGTACCTCGGTCGCCGGCATCATTGCCTCGGTTCGCAATGGCACCGGAACGGTCGGCGTCGCCTATGACGCGCGGATTGCCGGGGTCAACATCTTCGGTCTGAACGATGCGGATTTCGAAGCCGCGATGCGTACGCAGGCGCGGTTCGACGTCACCAACCACAGCTGGGGCTTCGTCTCGGCCTATGCCGACGATGTCACCAATCCCTATTGGCAGAACTTTTTCTCCGGCATCAGCTACAGCGCCAACAATGGCCGCGACGGGCTCGGCACCGTCATGGTGGTCGCTGCCGGGAACGGCCGCGAGAGCGGCGACGATGCCAACACTTCGGGTTTCATCAACAGCCGCTACACGATCGGCGTGGCCGCGACGGAGCGTGATGGGGACATCACGTTCTACAGCACGCCGGGCGCGAGCGTGCTGATCTCGGCGCCGGTCGATATCGGACAGGTGACGACGACCGATTTCATCGGCTCGGCCGGGTATTCCTCGACCGACTACACCAGCGGGTTTGCCGGCACGTCGGCCGCGACACCGATGATCACCGGCGTCGTTGCGTTGATCCTGGAGGCCAATCCCGATCTCGGCTGGCGCGACGTGCAGGCAATTCTGGCCGCGAGCGCGCGCCATACCGGGAGCGCTGTCGGGGCGACGCCGGAAGGCTACGAAAGCGACCGCTGGGCGATGAACGGGGCCGACAGCTGGAATGGCGGCGGCATGCATTTCAGCAATGACTACGGCTTCGGCCTGGTCGACGCGCGTGCAGCCGTGCGCCTGGCAGAGAGCTGGACCCTGCAGTCGACGTCGAGCAACGAGGCGAAGGCGACCGGGACAAACAGCGGCTATCACGCGATCCCCGATGCCAATCCGCGTGGCGTGACGTTTTCGATCACGCTCGACAAGAATGTCGCGATCGAGTCGATCGCGCTCGATCTGGATATCGACCATACCTATGCCGGCGATCTGATCATCGAACTGACCTCGCCGAGCGGGACGACGAGCCGGCTCGTCTGGGGAGCGGGCGGCAGTACCGATCTGAGCGGCTGGATCTATTCGAGCAACGCCTTTCGCGGCGAGGACAGCAAGGGTACCTGGACGGTCAACATCGTCGACACCTACGCGGCCGATTCAGGCGCGGTGAACGATGCCAAACTGACAGCCTATGGCAGCGGCTCCACCAGGAACGACCTTTACATCTACACCGACGAATACAGCCTCTATGCGGGCGAGAGCGGGCGTTCGACGATCCGTGACACCGATGGCGGCGTCGATACGATCAATGTGGCGGCGGTCAATTCCAAAGCCACCATCGATCTTGCTCCGGGGGCTACGGGCTCCATCGACAACACGAGTTTTCGCATTGCCGACGGTACCGTGATCGAAAACGCGATCGGCGGCGAGCATTCCGACCGAATTCTCGGCAATGGACGCGCCAATCGGCTGTGGGGTATGGACGGCGACGACACGATCGGCGGGCGCGGTGGCGACGACCGGATCGATGGCAAGATCGGCGATGACCGGCTGCTCGGCAGTCTCGGCAACGACACCCTGCGTGGCGCGGTCGGCAAGGACGACCTGTATGGCGGCGTGGGCAACGACCGGCTGGTCGGAAATCTCGGCACGGACACGCTGAGCGGCGGTGGCGGCAACGACACGCTTCTTGGTGGCCGGGCCGATGACGTGCTCGACGGGTTGACCGGCCGCGACAGCCTGCGCGGGGGAGATGACAACGACACGCTACGCGGCGGAGCCGGCAATGATTTCCTGTCGGGGGAAAACGGCTCGGACCGGGTCAACGGCGGCAGCCAGGATGACCTGCTCTTCGGGGTGGGCGGACGCGATACCCTGCTCGGCGGACTTGGCGACGACACGATCAACGGCGGCGCTCACAACGACCTGCTGTGGGGCGGGAAGGGCAACGACATCTTCGTATTCGGCACCAACAGCGGCGACGACAGGATTGGCGATTTCGGCACCGGCAACGACAAGATCGACCTCAGCGCCTACGGAATTCGTTTCCGCGATCTGTCGATCTCGGTTTCGGGCGGCAATACGACGATCGACATCGACGGCACCGGCAACAGCATCGTTCTGGTGAACCACGCGTCCGGTCTCGACGCCGGCGACTTCCTGTTCTGATTGACCTGTCGATGGCGGTTGCGTCGGCATTTCCCGCCATCCTTTCCTCAGTCACAAAAAACTCCCGACCAAGCCTTGGCTTTGGCGCGCCTTTCGGGCATTCGTGGGCGATCCGCGTTCGGCCGGTCCGCGACGACATCATGACCGCCCTTTCCGTGTGGGGTTTTCATGCACGACAAGACTCATCCCCGTCCGACCGACAACGCATTCCTCGGCAAGAGCCTGAAGGGTGGCAGCCATGAGCCGACCTATGGCGGCGCGCTCTCCTTCATGCGCCGCCGCTACACCCGCGACCTGGAAGGCGTCGACGTGGCCGTGTGGGGCATTCCCTTCGATGCCGCCGTTTCCAACCGTCCCGGTGCGCGGTTCGGCCCGCAGGGCATTCGCCGGGCTTCGGCGATCATGGACGGCGATCCGCAATATCCGTTCGGCTTCGACATTTTCGAGGATCTGGCCGTCATCGACTATGGAGATTGCGTTTTCGACTATGGCCGGCATGCGGAGATTCCCGGCTGCATCGAGGCGCAGGCGAAGGAGATCCTCGACGCGGGCGTGCATCTGTTCTCCATGGGCGGCGACCATTTCGTCACCTGGCCGTTGCTGAAGGCGCATGCGGAGAAACACGGGCCGCTGGCGCTCGTTCATTTCGACGCCCATCAGGACACCTGGGACGACGACGGCGAACGGCTCGACCACGGCACGATGATCGGGCGCGCGGTGAAGGCCGGCATCATCGATCCCGAGCACGTCATCCAGGTCGGCATCCGCACCCACGCGCCGGCCGATTTCGGGCTTGAGATCATCTATGGCTGGCAGGTCGAGGAACTGGGCGTCGCCGCTGTTACGGAGCGGATCAAGGCGCGCATCGGCGACCGGCAGGCCTACATGACCTTCGACATCGACTGTCTCGATCCGGCCTATGCGCCGGGGACGGGGACGCCGGTCGCGGGCGGTCTGACGACGCGCGAGGCGCTCGCCATTCTGCGCGGGCTGACCTCGATCGATTTCGTCGGCGGCGACGTTACCGAGGTCGCGCCGGCCTATGATCACGCCGACATCACCTCGATTGCCGGCGCTTCCGTGGCGCAGACCTATCTCGGATTGCTCGCCGAAAGGCGGCGCTGAGCGCCGCCGGCAGGCAGCCGCCCACACGGCATGAATTGCGCCCGCCGCTGATTTGCTCTACATCGCTCGCCGAAGAGGTCGAGCCCTATGGAGGCAATCATGGCGGACAAGATTCGGATCGGTGTTTTGGGTGCGTCCGGTTATACGGGCGCCGATCTGGTGCGCCTTGCCGCCCGACATCCCGAGGTCGAGATCGTTGCGCTGACGGCGAATTCCCACGCCGGCAAGCCGATGGCGGACGTCTTTCCGCATCTCGGCATGCTCGATCTGCCTGACCTCGTGACCTGGGAGCAGACCGACTGGGATGCCATCGATGCGGTGTTCTGCGGCCTGCCGCACGGCACCACGCAGGAGATCACCAAGCGGATCTTCGAGGAGCATCCGAAGGTCAAGATCATCGACATGTCGGCCGACTTCCGGCTGCGCAATGCCGATACCTATGCCGAATGGTACGGTCATGCGCATCAGGCGCTCGGTCTGCAGGGCGAGGCGGTCTACGGGCTCACAGAGCACTACCGCGACGCGATTGCCGGCGCGCGGCTGGTTGCGTGCCCGGGCTGCTACCCGACGGCGGTGCTGACCGCGCTGTTGCCGATTGTCGGCGCGGGCCAGGTCGATGCCGGCGATCTCATCATCGATGCGAAGTCGGGCGTTTCCGGCGCCGGGCGCGGCCTGAAGCAGAACACGCTGTTTTGTGAGGCGGGCGAGGGGATGTCACCCTATTCGGTCGCCAAGCACCGGCATGCGCCGGAAATCGAACAGGAAATCGGCGTGGCTGCCGGCCGGGGCGATATCATCGTCAACTTCACCCCGCATCTGGTGCCGATGAGCCGCGGCGAGCTGGTGACCTGCTACGTCAGGCTCGCCAATGGCGCGTCGCCGGACGATCTTCGGGCGACGCTTTCGGCGCGCTACGATGCCGAGCCGTTCGTGCGCGTTCTGCCGGAGGGGCAGATGCCGGCGACGCAGGCGGTGCGCGGTTCGAACTACGTGTCGATCGGCGTCTTTGCCGACCGCATGCCGGGGCGTGCGATCGTCATCGGCACGCTCGACAATCTGGTCAAGGGATCGGCCGGCCAGGCGCTGCAGAACATGAACGTCATGTTCGGGCTCGAGGAAACGACGGGGCTGACCCAGCTGCCGATGTTCCCGTAAAGCGCTTTCCCAAAAAGTCGGCAGACTTTTTGGACAAGAATACGCGAATGACCGAAGGCTGAAGCGCGTTGCGGGTTTGAAAAAAAACCGGATGCGCTTCAACGCGTTGCCAGCGGCCGCAAACAACGGAACGATCCGGCATGACACTTTCGAAGCTTGCGATTCTGCGCCTCTATGCGGCCGGCCTTGGGCTTTTCACGCTCTTCTGGTGGCCGCTATCGCACTGGTTCTTCCCGGACTGGTATCACGACCTGATGGGGTTCGAGAGTTACGATCTTGCCTTCGTGCGGTTGATCGGGACCATGGGGTTGCTGCCGGTCGGCTGCCTTTTCTGGCTCGCCTACCGGCCGCGCGAGGCCTACGGATTTCTGGTGGTCTTCGTGGTTTGGTCGCTGCTTCTTGCCGCAACATTCGCCTTCCTGATCCTGTTCTCAGGGTTCCCGCAGGCCGAATTCGGCAACGTTGCCCTGCTGGTGATGAATGCCGCAATTCTGGGCTTCCTTGCGCCGAGCGTGCCGCGCAAGCGGCGGTGACACGGTCTCTCTCGACTTCTAGCCAAGCAGCATCTGGCCGAGCAGGCCGAAAGCGAAACCGGCAACGGCGGCAATGGACGGCGCCGTGCGGTTGGCGAGATGGGCCTTGGGCGCGATATCCTGGAACATCAGAAACAGGATGCCGCCTGCGGCCACCATCATGATGACGGCGGTGCCTTCCGGGAAATCGCCGAGCAGGAGATAGCCGGTCGCGCCGGCGACGGGGCCGAGCAAGCCGAGCAGGACGAAGTGGAACAGCGTCCTGTGGCGGGTTTTCCTGCCTTTGCGGGCGGCGAGTTCGCGAAAGGCGTTGAAGCCCTCGGGCAGATTCTGCAAGCCGATCAACAGCGCGAGCAGGCCGGCTTCGGGTGCGCCCGCGGCCAGCATTGCGCCGAGCGCCAGCGCTTCCGGTACGAAATCCGTCAACATGGCCCAGAACTGGGCTTTGTCTCCGGCATTCGAGGCTTTTTCGAAGTAGGCAAACGCCAATCCTCCGGCAACGAAGGCGCCAAGCGCGACGCCGGCCGACAGATGCTTCATTCCCTCCGGGATCAGGACCAGGGACACCGCTGCGATCAGCACGCCGCCGCCGAAGGCCATGACGCTGTGGCGGAATTCGGTTTCGAGCCAGGTCGGGCGCAGGCGCTCGATCAGCGCGAGTATGCCGCCGAGCGGGATCATCATTCCGGCGAACAGGCTGAACAGAACGGCAGCGAGCAGGTCGGGTATCGGCAGTCCGGTCATGCCGGGTTATCGCCGTTCGCGCTTTCGCGGGCGCGTCGCCGCGCGGGAGCCGTTGTCGTTGCCCGCCGTTCGCGTCCATGAGCGGTAGACCGGGTCGCGCAGCTTCATGTCCTCATAGAGCCAGACCATGCGGTCGAGAAACCACAGCTTGGCGAGGATGAGGACGGCGGTGCCGAACATCATCGGCCAGAAGGCGGTGACGAAGGCCGACCACAGCGCGATGACGGCGCCGATGCCGGTGACGAGGGCGAGGAGATGGGCCATCAGCGCGTGATGGCGCGGGATCGGCACGCGATTGCGGTTCAGCCAGACCCGTTCGCCGAAGGTGGCGCGGGCATGCCAGGCGTCGGTGCGGCCCGGCGCATTGAACAGGCGCGGATTGAGCCATGTCCACACAAGGACGATTGCGACGAGAATGGTGGCGGCGAGGGTGCCGATCCAGACATGGCTCCAGATCGCGACCAGCATCAGCGGCAGGCTGAAGAAGCGCGACCAGACGCTCCAGCCGCTCGCATGGCGCTCCCAGACGGTGTCGTCCATGCGCATGAGGCTGGCGAGCCATTGATCGTAGCGGAACCGGTTGTCCATGAACTTCCGTTGTTTATCGGAATTTATTCACATTTCACTTCAGGTCTGGCGCCGTCCGAGAACGCCAAGCCCCAATGGGGGCTCGGCGAGCTTCGCGGCTAGCTGCGCACCTTGACGTAGCTACCGGGCGCATCCTCAATCGGCTTCACCTTGCCGCCGCCGGGTTTGCGCGCCTTTACCTTCTTGTCGTCAAGGTCCTCGATCCATTTCTGCCAGTGCGGCCACCAGGAGCCGGGCGTTTCCTTTGCCTTCTCGAACCAGCTATCCAGTGTGCCGCGCGCCTTGCCGCCGGTCCAGTACTGATACTTGTTCTTCTCCGGCGGATTGACGACGCCAGCGATGTGACCGGAGCCCGAAAGGACATATTCCACCGGGCCGCCGAACTTCTTGCACCCCTCGAAAACCGAGATCGCGGGGGCGATATGGTCCTCACGGGTGGCTAGATTGTAGATCGGCACCTTGACCTTTTTCAGGTCGAGCTTCTGGTCGGCGATCACCATTTCGCCCTTGCTGAGCCGGTTCTCCAGATAGCAGTTGCGCAGGTAGTAGGAATGGTTTGCGGCCGGCATGCGGGTCGCGTCGGAGTTCCAGTAGAGCAGGTCGAAGGGGAAGGGTTCCTTGCCTTTCAGATAGTTGTTGATGACGTAGGGCCAGATCAGGTCGTTGGAGCGTAGCAGATTGAAGGCGGCGGCCATGCGCTTGCCCTCGAGATAGCCGCGTTCGGCCATCTGGTCCTCGAGCGCCTTGATCTGGTCCTCGTCGACGAAGACCTTGAGATCGCCGGCATGGGCGAAGTCGACCTGCGTGGTGAACAGGGTGGCGCTTTTGATGCGGTCGTCGCCCTTGGCGGCGGCATAGGCAAGCGTGATCGCCAGCAACGTGCCGCCGACGCAATAGCCGATGGTGTTTACCTCGCGGACGCCGGTGATCTTTTCAATCACGTCGAGCGCTTCGAGCGGTCCCTTCGTCATGTAGGCGTCGAAGCCTTCGCGGGCCTGATGCTCGTCCGGGTTCACCCAGGAGATGACGAACACCGTGTGGCCTTGCCCGACCGCCCAGCGCATGAAGGATTTCTCGGGGTTGAGGTCGAGGATGTAGAACTTGTTGATCCACGGCGGCACGATCAGCAAGGGCCGCTTCAGCACTTCCTTGGTGGTCGGCTCGTATTGCAGAAGCTGGCAAATCTCGTTCTGCCAGATGACCTTACCCGGAGTTAGCGCGAGGTTCTTGCCGATCTCGAATTTGGTCGGATCGGACTGGCGAATGCGCAGTTCGCCGCCGCCGGCCTCGATATCCTCGGCAAGCAGCTTCATGCCGCGCACGAGGTTTTCGCCGTTGGACTCCATCGTTTCGCGCAGCAGTTCTGGATTGGTCAGCACGAAATTCGACGGCGACAGGGCGTTGGCGATCTGGCGGACGTAGAACTCGGCCTTGTGCTTGGTGTGCTCGTCGAGATCGGTGGCGTCGGCCACCATCTGCTCGGCCCAGCGCGAGGTAATCAGGTAGACCTGCTTGATGAAATCGAAGAACTGGTTTTTCTGCCAGTCGTCGTCCTTGAAGCGCTTGTCGCGGGGATCGGGTTCGGCGGTCGGTTCGGCGGCTTCGCCGACCATGCGCCGCATGGCGTTGCCCCACAGGTCCATGTAGCCGACCCACAGGCGCATCTGAGCCTCGATCGCGCGCTGGGGATCGGAGAACCAGTATTCGCCGACCTGCGCGAGCGTCTTGACGATCTCGGTCAGTTCGTCGGCGACCTCGGAATCGACCTTGCCTTCCTCGCGCGGGCGGACATAGGCGGCCATTGCCTTGCCGCCTTCTTCGAAAATGCGGGCAAGATTCTGCGCGAAGGCTTCAGGATTCTTGATCGCGTAGGGCAGCTCTTGTTTCGGGCTGTCCTCGTTCATGCGGCGTTCTCCCCCTCCGTCACGGCGCTTGCGAACCGTTCTGCCACGTCGTACGACGTCCGGCGTCCGGTTCCACCCTTGTCTTGCCATATTAGGACGGTACGACCACACGCATGCAAGAGGGGGAATATATCCCCTCGACAAAAACGCATCTGAAACACCGCCGCTATGACCGATATTACCACGACGAGATTGTCAGCCGACTGCGACATTGGTCGATCCGCAGCTGCACGGACTTTGTCCGGTGGAAAACGGATCGCGGTCGCGGCTGCGTTTGTCGTTGTGTCGTTCAGTGCGACCCACGCCGGCGAGCCGATGGGATTGCTGCCGCCGTCTGGCCAGGCGCCGTCGGCGGCGATCGGGGCGTCGACTGTGGCAGCACCGGCGGCGCGGGCTCCCGCTCCAGTGTCTGCGGTGCTTCCGCCGGCAAATGCTGCGTCCCTCGGGCCGGATGGCTACCCCAATATCGGCTACGATCCGGCGAAAACGGTCGTGCCGCTGAAATCCACCGACGAGCAGGAACGCGAGAAGGAAGCGCTCAGGGCATTGTCGCAGGCAAATGGCCGTGAGGGCGCGAGTGCCGGTGGACCGTCTTTCGCGTCCGGCCTGAGGGCGTTGCGCAACCGACACGGGGCCGACGCGTTGCGCAAGATCGAGGGCGGTTCCTGATTCCGGTCCTTCGGGCTGCGTATTTCGCCAAAAGGCGATACCTGAAACCGCAGGAAAACGGCGACGGCTTTCGCGAATAATGTTACAAATCATAGACAGGCAGGACAGTGATGTGCCGGCCGGAAATCCAGACTGACAAGGCGCCTTAGTGATGGACCAATTCTACAAGATCCGCAGACTGCCCCCGTATGTGTTCGAACAGGTCAACCGACTGAAGGCGAGCGCGCGGGCAGCAGGCGCCGACATCATCGATCTTGGCATGGGCAATCCGGACCTGCCGACGCCGCAGCACATTATCGACAAGCTGGTCGAGACGGTGCAGAACCCGCGCACGCACCGCTATTCGATGTCGCGCGGCATTCCCGGTCTGCGGCGCGCGCAGGCGGCCTATTACGACCGCCGTTTCGGCGTCAAGCTCAACCCGGAAAGCCAGGTCGTCGTCACACTCGGCTCGAAGGAAGGCTTCGCCAACATGGCGCAGGCGATCACGGCGCCGGGCGACGTGGTGCTGGTGCCCAATCCGAGCTATCCGATCCACGCCTTCGGCTTCCTGATGGCCGGTGGGTCGATCCGCTCGGTGCCGGCGGAGCCGGGGCCGGAGTTCTTCCACGCGCTGGAGCGGGCGATCCACCATTCGATACCGAAGCCGATCGCGGTGATCCTGTGCTACCCGTCGAACCCGACGGCCTGCGTGGCCGATATCGAGTTCTATCGCGACGTCGTCGCCTTCGCGAAGAAGCACGAGATCTTCGTGCTGTCGGATCTCGCCTATTCGGAAATCTATTTCGGCGAGACGCCGCCGCCGTCGGTGCTGCAGGTGCCGGGCGCGATGGATGTCGCGGTCGAGTTCAATTCGCTGTCGAAGACGTTCTCGATGCCGGGCTGGCGTATCGGCTTCGCGGTCGGTAACGAGGCGCTGATCGGCGCGCTGGCGCGCGTGAAATCCTACCTCGACTACGGCGCGTTCACGCCGATCCAGGTCGCTGCCACCGCGGCGCTCAACGGCTCGGAAGACTGCATCAAGGAAGTGCGTGAGGTTTACCGCCGCCGCCGCGACGTGATGGTTGATTCGTTCGGCCGGGCTGGCTGGGCGGTCCCTGCACCGGAGGCCTCGATGTTTGCCTGGGCACCGATCCCGGAAAAATTCCGCAAGCTCGGTTCGCTCGAATTCGCCAAACTTCTGGTCGAAAAAGCCGACGTTGCGGTGTCGCCGGGGATCGGTTTCGGCGAACATGGCGACGATTACGTGCGCATTGCCATGGTCGAGAACGAACAGCGCATTCGTCAGGCCGCGCGGAATATCCGTCGCTTCCTTGAAACCGCCGACGAAACGTTGCACAACGTGATCCCCATCAGCGCTCAGCGTTAGTCCGTGAGACGGCGTTGAGCGCCGCACTCCCGGCGGAGCGGATCACATTCTATGAAAGACAAATTGCGCGTTGGCCTGGCGGGCCTGGGAACGGTCGGAACATCCGTCGTCGAGCTTGTTCTGCGGCACGGAAACGATCTCGGTGCCCGCTGCGGCCGGCCGATCGCCATCACGGCGGTTTCGGCGCGCAATCGCACTCGTGACAGGGGCGTCGATCTCAGCGGGTATGCCTGGCACGACGACCCGGTCGCGCTCGCGACGTCTGACGATATCGACGTCTTTGCCGAGCTGATCGGCGGCGCCTCGGGCGTTGCCTATGACGCGGTGCGTGCCGCTCTCGAAGCGGGCAAGCATGTCGTCACCGCCAACAAGGCGCTGCTGGCCGCACATGGCGTCGAACTGGCCAAATTGGCGGAAGAAAAGGGCGTCAGCCTCAATTTCGAAGCGGCCGTCGCCGGTGGCATTCCGGTCGTCAAGACGATCCGCGAAGGGCTCGCCGGCAATGCGGTCGAGCGCGTCTACGGCATTCTCAACGGCACCTGCAATTACATCCTGACCCAGATGGAGAAGGACAACCGTTCGTTCGAGGACTGCCTCGCCGAAGCGCAGGCGCTCGGCTATGCCGAAGCGGATCCGACCTTCGATGTCGAGGGTTTCGATACCGCGCACAAGCTTGCCATTCTGACCAGCCTTGCCTTTGGCTGCGAGATCGATGCCGAGGCGATCTATGTCGAGGGTATCTCGTCGATTTCGCTCGCCGACATCGAGGCCGCCGACGAGCTCGGCTATCGCATCAAGCTGCTCGGTGTGGCGCAGCGTACCGATACCGGTATCGAGCAGCGGGTCCACCCGACCATGGTGCCGAAGGAATCCTCCATTGCGCGCATCGACGGCGTGCTCAATGCCGTTGCGGTCGATTGCGATTTCGTCGGCGAGATCGTCCTCGTCGGCCCGGGTGCGGGCGGCAATGCGACGGCCTCGGCCGTTGTCGGCGATCTGGCCGATCTTGCTCGTGGTGACGTGATCCCGGCTCTTGGCCGCCCGGTCGGGGCGCTTGAGCCGTACCGTCGTGCTCGCATGCGCCTGCATGAGGGCGGCTATTACATTCGCCTCAGCGTCAATGACCGCCCCGGCGCCTTCGCCTCGATTGCAACTCGTATGGCGGAACAGGGCATTTCGCTCGAGTCGATCGTGCAGCGCCACCGGGCAAAGCGCGCCGACAAGGGCAAGGGCGACGACGCCGCGGCGCCGGTCGTTCTCATCACCTATGAGACGACGGAAGAAGCCATTCGCGTGGCGCTCGAGCGGATCGCCGAGGACAAGGTGATTGCCGAGACGCCGAAGATGATCCGGATTGAAAAGCTGGTCTGACCGAATTCAGGGAATGGTCCGACCGCACCAGCGGAAGAGAGGAAGCGATGAGCAGCCAAGACAACGTCGTGAAGGCGGAAAAGGAAATTCTCGACCGTATCCTGACGCTGGAGCTTGTGCGCGTCACCGAGCGCGCGGCCGTCTCGGCGGCGCGTCTGCGTGGTCACGGCGACGAAAAGGCCGCGGACCAGGCCGCTGTCGACGCCATGCGCCGCGAGCTCAACCAGCTGCCGATCGACGGCACGGTGGTGATCGGCGAGGGCGAGCGCGACGAGGCGCCGATGCTCTATATCGGTGAGAAGGTCGGCACCGGCAAAGGGCCGAAAGTCGACATCGCGCTCGATCCGCTGGAAGGCACGACGATCTGCGCCAAGAACCTGCCCAACTCCATCGCGGTCATCGCCATGGCGGTCGAGGGCGGGCTTTTGAACGCGCCGGACTGCTACATGGACAAGATCGCCATCGGGCCGGGCTATCCGAAGGGTCTCGTCGATCTCGACGCGTCAGCGTCCGACAACATCAACGCGCTGGCGAAGGAAAAGGGTGTTCCGGTAAACGAGATCACGGCCTGTATCCTCGACCGTCCGCGCCATGCACGCCTCATCGAGGAAGTGCGCGCGACCGGCGTTTCCGTACGTCTTATCGGCGACGGCGACGTTGCCGGCGTCATCCACACGACCGACCCGGACGAGACCGGCATCGACATCTACATGGGCATTGGCGGCGCGCCGGAAGGCGTGCTGGCCGCCGCTGCGCTGCGCTGCATTGGCGGCCAGATGCAGGGCCGGCTGGTCATCACCCGCGACGAGCAGCGTGAGCGCGCGCTACGCATGGGTGTCGAGGACATCAACAAGAAGTACCTGATGGAAGAAATGGCCGGCGACGATGTCTACTTCGCCGCGACCGGCGTGACAGATGGCAACTTCCTGAAGGGTGTTCGCTTCGGCCGTGAGGACATCCGCACCCACACCGTAGTGATGCGGTCGTCGACGGGTACGGTGCGCTTCATCGAAGCGACGCACACCGAGTTCGGCAAGTTCCACCTCGATTGATCGCGGTGGAGGAACGGCCGGCTCGTCGATTTCCCCGGTGGGGCGGGGCATGAAATTGGGAGCCATGGACGGATTTCGCGAAGACCCGGCAACCCGGACCGTGCTCGGCGTCGAACGCTCGGTCAACGGCCGGGTCTGGCGTGAGCGGCTTGATGCGCGCGGCGCGCTGTGGGCGGAGGCTATCTCGCAACGCCACGGCCTGCCCGACATCATCGCCCGTGTGCTGGCCGCGCGGGGCGTCGATCCCGATCAGGCCGAGGGCTTTCTGGAACCGCGTCTCAAGGCGCTGATGCCCGACCCCTCGCGGCTCACCGATATGGATCTCGCCGCCGAGCGCATCGCCGATGCGATCATGGCGGGCGAGCGGATCGCGATCTTCGCCGACTACGACGTCGATGGCGCGACCTCCGCGGCGCTGATGGTGCGCTTTCTGCGCAATTTTGGTCAGGACCCGCAGGTCTATATCCCCGACCGTCTGACCGAGGGCTACGGCCCCAATGTCGGCGCCATGCGAGCGTTGGCCAACGGCGGGGCGCAGCTCATCGTCACGCTCGATTGCGGCACTACGAGTATCGAGCCGCTTGCCGAGGCCGTCTCGCTCGGCGTCGATGTCGTCGTGCTCGACCATCATCAGACCGGCGAGGAGCTGCCGCCGGCGCGCGCGCTGGTCAATCCGAACCGGCAGGACGATTTGTCGGGCGAGGGGCATCTCGCCGCCGTCGGCGTCACGTTCCTGACGCTGGTCGCGGTCAATCGCGAGCTTCGCCGGCGCGGGACCTATTCCGGCCATCAGAAAGAACCGGACCTGCTGGCGCTGCTCGACCTCGTCGCGCTCGGCACGGTCGCCGACGTGGTGCCGCTGCTCGGCCTCAACCGCGCCTATGTCCGCCAAGGCCTCAGTGTTCTGGCGCAGCGGGGAAATATCGGCCTGACGGCGCTTTCGGCCATCGCGCGCATGAGTGGGCCACCGTCACCCTATCATCTCGGCTTCCTTCTCGGTCCGCGCATCAATGCGGGCGGGCGGATCGGCGAGCCGGGGCTCGGCGTGTCGCTGTTGACCGCCACCGATCCGGCGCTTGCCGAACGGATCGCGGTGCAGCTCGATCAGCTCAACAGCGAGCGCCAGGCGATGGAAGCCGAGATGCTGGAAGCCGCCGACGCGCGCGCCGCCGTCGAGGTGGCGCAGTCCGATCCTGCTGTCGTTGTGGCGCATGGCGATGACTGGCACATGGGTGTCGTCGGCGTTGTTGCTTCCCGTCTAAAGGAAAAATACCGCCGGCCGGCCTGTGCAATTGCCTTCAATGCCGACGGGGTCGGCACCGGCTCGGGCCGCTCGGTCTCGGGCGTCGATCTCGGGCGCGTGGTGCGGCGTGCGGTCGAAGAGGGGATTGCGATCAAGGGGGGCGGGCATGTCATGGCGGCCGGCCTCAGCCTGCGCCGTGAACGGCTCAACGATCTCAAAGCCTTTTTCGAAACGGAACTGGCGGCGGATGTGCGTTCGGCGCGCGCCGTCGATGCGCTATCGATCGATGGTCCACTGACCGCGGCGGGGGCCAATGCCGATCTGGTTTCGCTCATCGAGCGGGCTGGGCCCTACGGCTCCGGTCATCCGCAGCCGATATTCGCGCTGCCCGCGCACCGTGTCGCCTATGCCGAGCCGGTCGGGAAGGGCCATGTGCGCTGCACGCTGGCCGCCGGCGACGGATCGAAGCTGAAGGGTATCGCCTTCCGTGCTCTCGGCGAGCCGCTCGGCGATCTGCTCTTGTCGGCGCGCGGGCGCGCGGTGCATCTCGCCGGAACCCTCGGTCTCGACTACTGGCAGGGGCAGCCGCGGGTTCAGATCCGTCTGATCGACGGCGCCGATCCGGTTGCCGGGCGCTAAACTTCTGCTATCGCGACAAACAAAAACGCGCGGGACGATGCCCCGCGCGCTTTGAAAATCAGCTGCCGGTGTTCCGGCGGGATCAGATGCCGCCGTTGTTGAGGCCGCCAAGCGGGTTGATCCGCCCGGCGCCGGCAAGAATCTGCGAGATGAAGCCGTAGTCTTCGCCACCGGTGCGCGTCTTGCGGCCGATGAAGTCGAACAACTTGCCGTCCTGCATGCCGTAATTGGCGATCTCACGGACCTGGTCGTTGTCATCGAAATAGACGGCCAGAACGCGCTGATCGATGATCTCGGACTCCATGAACGCGGCCTTCTGCTCGCGCATCTGCGAAATGTAGTAGAGCGTGCGGGTGCTGGTCGTGCCGATTGCGGACGGCGTGCCGAGGATCAGTTCGACCTTCTCGCGGCTCGAGCCGACAGGAACCTGTTCAAGCGCGTCTTCGGACAGCACGTAGCCGGATGTAAAGGTGCGGCCGACGCCGACATTCGGGCCGGCGCCGCAGCCGGCGAGCAGCACGGCGGAGCCGAACATCAGCCCGCACGCGGCGGCTCGCGCAATACGCCGATGCCGGTTACGCAACACGGCAGCATCGACACTATTCTTCACCATATCTGGCCTCCTCCGGCCGAAACGTGCATTAGAGGATGTCGCGCCTGTTCGGGTTCATGCGACATGCTCTATCTCTTTGTTTAGTCCGGTGTCGTTGTCCCAAACCCAGCATCCACTTTTGGGCGACACACTTCGAATGTCTAGCCGCGTGTCTTTAGCCCAAAACCGGTATCCACTTTTGGGGCGACACGCTCCAGGTGGATTTCCTCTCGATCAATGACCTAACTTGCGTTAGGTCTCGACGCAACACCTCAGTAGCAGAACCCTGGACGGGACGGATGATCTTCAGTCTGTTCAAACGCCGTGGCGATCCGACGGCCGACTCCCTTTACGCATCGATCGTGGCGCAGGCGCGGCAGCCGGCGTTCTATCTCGATTTTGCCGTCGCCGATACCGTCGATGGTCGATTTGACATGATCGTGCTGCATCTGGCGCTGGTTATCGAGCGGCTGAAGGACGGCGATGCGACGGCGCGGGAGTGCGCGCGGAACGTCTCGGAGACGTTCTTTTCCGACATGGATCGCAGCCTGCGGGAAATGGGTGTCGGCGACCTGTCGGTGCCGAAAAAGGTGCGCAAGATGGCCGACGCCTTCTACGGCCGGGTCAAGGCCTACGAGGCGGGGCTTGCCACGGACGGCGACGAAGACCTTGTAGCTGCGCTCAAACGCAATATCTGGCCTGACGCGGAGAACGCGAGCGCGCCGGCGAAAGGACTCGCCGGCTATGTGCGCGCAGCCGCCGCGGTTTTGGCCGATATGCCGAGTGAAACCGTTATCGCGGGTGAGGTCGTGTGGCCGAATCCCGCTGCATTTTTCAAGCAGGATGCTTCGTCATGACCGATGTCGAAAACCCGCTCAGCCACATTTTCGATGTGGATACGCTGTCCGGTGAGGGCACGATTGTCCGGTTCTCCGCGACGGAGGAGGAGTGCGCCGCGCTTGCGAAGCTCTGCGATATTCCGGCGGTCGAGAGTCTGACTGCGGAGTTCCAGCTTCGGCCTTACCGCAAGGACGGGGCGACGGTTATCGGCGCCGTCGACGCGACAGTCGTACAGACCTGCGTCGTTACGCTGGAGCCGGTCACCAAGACGGTGCATGAGGAGGTCGATCAGCGCTATTTGCCGGCCGCCGCGCTCGTCGCCTATCAGCAGGCGCTTGAGGTGGATGTCGATCCGCTCGGCGAAGATCCGCCGGAAGAGCTGGAGAGCCGCAAGCTCGACCTTGGGGCGATTGCGGCGGAGTTTTTCGCGCTCGGCCTCGATCCCTATCCGCGGGCGCCCGGCGTGGCGTTCGAGGTGCCAAACGATGGAGACGACGAGGACGACTCGCCGTTTGCCATGTTGCGCGACAAGGTCGGGAAAGCGGACGAGAACTGAAGCGGGTCAGAAGCGCCGCCGTTCAAGGGGAGCCGTTTTGCCGGGAAGGCGCGGCTCCGACATTTCCAGCAGTGCTGAAAATGCAAAACGCCCGCCGTGGGGGGGAGAGTCGGCGGGCGTTTCAGACGTCGGAACTGGGAGAGGTTGCCGACGTTATGATGGCGGCCACGTCAGCGCGAGGCGCGACGGGCAGCAAACGGGATATCACCGCGCTGCAGGCCAATGTCTTTGAGTTCGTCGGAAGACAGACGCATCAACTCGGTGTAGGTGGCGCGATATTTCCGCCACGAACGATAATTGCGAACCATGTTGTCAAACATTTCGGTCACCTAGAAACAGGGTCTCAGATTTTTGAATTGCTTCGGGCTGGCGTTGGCTCGCCAGTGCCGATAACGCATAGCTAGGCGATTTGATCGGCGTTGTGCAGATGCGAAATTGCATAGCTGTGATGCATTTTAGTCAGGGATTATTGCAATCGAATTAACGGCTTGTCACAATTTAGACACGACCGCCCAAAAACTGAGCATTTGTGCGCTGCGATATTCATCAAGCGCACAGAAGCGGCAGCGGCGCCTCGGTCGCGCCGCTGGTGCGTGCCGTTAGGGAAGTCCTGACAGGCTTTATTTGCGCGGCTTGAGCAGCGGCTTCAGGTAGCGCCCTGTATAGCTCTCGTCGCACACGGCGACCTCTTCCGGGGTTCCCGTCGCGACGACGCGGCCACCGCCGTCGCCACCTTCGGGGCCGAGATCGACGATCCAGTCGGCCGTTTTGATGACTTCGAGATTGTGCTCGATGACGACCACCGTGTTGCCCTGTTCGACCAGCTCGTGCAGCACTTCGAGCAGCTTTTCCACGTCGGCGAAATGGAGCCCCGTGGTCGGTTCATCGAGGATGTAGAGCGTACGTCCGGTGGCGCGCCGCGACAGTTCCTTGGCGAGCTTGACGCGCTGCGCTTCGCCGCCCGACAAGGTGGTGGCCTGCTGGCCGACATGGATATAGCCGAGACCGACGCGCGACAGGGTCTCGAGCTTGTCGCGCACGGCCGGCACGGCGGAGAAGAAGGCGGCGCCTTCCTCGACCGTCATATCGAGCACGTCGGCGATCGATTTCCCCTTGAACAGCACTTCGAGCGTTTCGCGGTTGTAGCGGCGGCCCTGGCAGACGTCGCAGGTCACGTAGACATCCGGCAGGAAGTGCATTTCGATCTTGATGACGCCGTCGCCCTGACACGCCTCGCAACGGCCGCCCTTGACGTTGAAGGAGAAACGGCCGGGCGCGTAGCCGCGCGCCTTGGCTTCCGGCAGGCCCGCGAACCATTCCCGGATCGGCGTGAAGGCGCCGGTATAGGTCGCAGGGTTGGAGCGCGGCGTGCGGCCGATCGGCGACTGGTCGATGTCGATGACCTTGTCGAGGAACTCGAGCCCGTCGATCCGGTCGTGGGCGGCGGGTTGTTCGCGCGAGCCGGAGATGCGCCGCGCGGCGGCCTTGTAGAGGGTGTCGATGAGGAAGGTCGACTTGCCGCCGCCGGAGACGCCGGTCACTGAGGTGAAGACGCCGAGCGGGATATCGGCGGTGATATCCTGAAGATTGTTGCCACGTGCGCCGACGACCTTGAGCCGCTTGGTTTTCGACGGCTTGCGCCGCTTGGCCGGGATCGGAATGGCACGGGTGCCGGAAAGATATTGTCCGGTCAGGGAATTCGGATTCGACATGACGTCGGCCGGCGTGCCCTCGGCGATGATCTCGCCGCCATGGATGCCGGCGCCGGGGCCGATGTCGACGACATGGTCTGCCGTGCGGATGGCGTCCTCGTCATGCTCGACGACGATCACCGTGTTGCCGAGGTCGCGCAGATGGCGCAGCGTGCCGAGCAGGCGGTCGTTGTCGCGCTGGTGCAGACCAATCGACGGTTCGTCGAGCACGTAGAGCACGCCGGTCAGGCCGGAGCCGATCTGCGAGGCAAGGCGGATGCGCTGGCTTTCACCGCCCGACAGCGTACCGGACGCGCGCGACAGGGTGAGATATTCGAGCCCGACATCGTTGAGGAAGGTCAGGCGCTCGCGGATTTCCTTCAGGATCCGGCCGGCGATCTCGTTCTGCTTGTCGGTCAGCTTGTCGGGCAGATCGGTGAACCAGGGCGCTGCCTGGCGGATCGACATCTGTGCGACGTTGCCGATGTGGTGATCGGCGATCTTGACCGCGAGTGCTTCGGGCTTCAGCCGGTGGCCGCCGCACGCGTCGCAGGGGTGGTCGGACTGGTAGCGCGACAGTTCCTCACGGACCCAGGAGGACTCGGTCTCGCGCCAGCGCCGCTCGATGTTGACGATAACGCCCTCGAAGGGTTTCGAGGTCTGATAGCGGCGCACGCCGTCATCATAGACGAAGGTGATGTCCTGGCGCTTCGAGCCGTAGAGGATGCAGTCGCGCATCTCTTCGGGCAGATCCTGCCAGGGTTTCGTCATCGGCTGTTTGAAGTGTCGGGCGATTGCTTCGAGCGTCTGCGCGTAATAGGGCGAGGTGTTGCCGGTGCGCGCCCAGGGCAGCACCGCGCCGTCGCGTAGCGACAGGGCTGCGTCCGGCACCACAAGGTCGGCCTCGAATTCGAGCGTCGTGCCGAGCCCGTCGCAGGTCGGGCAGGCGCCGAAAGGGTTGTTGAAGGAAAACAGGCGCGGCTCGATCTCGGCGATGGTGAAGCCGGAGACCGGGCAGGCGAATTTCTCCGAGAACATGATGCGCTTCGGGCCGCCGGTCTCGTCGACCTCGTCGGCGAGTTCGGCAACGGCGATGCCGTCGGCAAGGCCGAGCGCGGTTTCCAGCGAATCCGCCAGCCGGGTCGCCATGTCCGGTCGCACGACGATGCGGTCGACGACGACGTCGATGTCGTGCTTGAACTTCTTGTCGAGGGTAGGGGCTTCGCCAATCTCGCAATAGGTGCCGTTGACCTTGAGGCGCTGGAAGCCCTTCTTTTGCAGTTCGGCCAGTTCCTTGCGGAACTCGCCCTTGCGGCCGCGCACGATCGGGGCATTGAGGTAGAGTCGGGTGCCTTCCGGCAAAGCGAGAATGCGGTCGACCATCTGGCTGACGGTCTGGCTTTCGATCGGCAGGCCGGTCGCCGGCGAATAGGGAATGCCGACGCGGGCGAACAAAAGCCGCATGTAATCGTAGATCTCGGTGACGGTGCCGACCGTCGAGCGCGGGTTGCGCGAGGTCGTCTTCTGCTCGATTGAAATCGCGGGCGAGAGACCATCGATCTGGTCGACGTCCGGCTTCTGCATCATTTCGAGGAACTGGCGGGCATAGGCCGAGAGGGACTCGACGTAGCGGCGCTGCCCTTCCGCATAGATGGTGTCGAAGGCGAGCGAGGATTTGCCCGAGCCCGACAGGCCGGTCATCACGATCAGGCTGTCGCGCGGCAGTTCTAGATCGACGTTTTTCAGATTGTGCTCGCGCGCGCCGCGGATCGAGATCGTCTTACTGGACATGGTCGAGAACTCTCCTGGCGACGGGCGCGCCTCGATCGTGGACTGTGGCTGGGAGGTGCCGATTGCACGCGTCTAGATAGGGGCGCGAGCCGGTTCTCGGCAACGGCAAATGGGATTTTTCTCTGCCGCGGTGCCCATCTTGAAGGAAAATTAAATCAATTGCGGCAAACTCGCCCATCATCGTGTGGGACGTGATAATCGGCACCGCTATAGCAGGTGGTTCGGACAAACTGGGGAACCGGGGACAAGGCATGGACAACGCTCAGGGGCAAGAGCAGATCCGCAAGCGGATACAGGAAATGGCTGAGGAACTGCGCAATTCACCGCGCCGCCGGGTCGTTAAGCAGGCCAAGGTGGTGTACGGCAATTTCATGTTCGTGCTCGACTGCTATATCCGCGATCTGTCCGAGGACGGCGCGCGACTCAAGATCGACAATCCGAGCGAAGTGCCCGACCAGTTCCATCTGTTCATTCCGTCCGAATATCTGATCTTCAAGTCACATGTGCGCTGGAAGAAGGATGGCGAAATCGGGATCGAATTCGATGGCCTTCCGCGCAATGTGTTGACGGACACCGATCCGCGGCTTTCCCGGTTCAAATTCTCCAGCTGACGGTCGCCGTGTCGGTTCATCCGGCACTTGCAAGGCGGTCTGTCAGGAGGCGTTCTCTCCCTTCTGCATAGTTGAGTTCTCCAGCTTGCGCGCGGCATGTGCCTGCGCGCCTGCCCAAACGTTTGGGTTGGACAACTCGAAAGTTGATTCCCGGTCTTGCGGGTTCTTTTTTTGTGAAATAGAACAAAAAAAGAACATTGTCCAGAAGGCGGTCCCCTGTGGAAATCTTCGGGCAGACGAGACGCGGGCGTGCTGAACGGCTAGTCTGCGCGCAACCGACACATTCGCAAGAACAGGAGAGCGCCGTCATGGCCGGCAGCGTCAACAAAGTCATTCTGATTGGCAATCTGGGTGCCGATCCCGAAATCAAGCGGATGCAGGATGGACGCCCCGTCGTCAATCTGCGCATCGCCACCAGCGAGTCCTGGCGCGACAAGAATACGGGCGAGCGCCGGGAGCGCACCGAGTGGCACCGTGTGGTGATCTTCAACGAAGGCCTGTGCCGGATTGCCGAGCAATACCTGCGCAAGGGCTCGAAGGTCTATCTCGAAGGCCAGCTGCAGACCCGCGAATGGGAAGATCAGACCGGCAACAAGCGCTGGACCACTGAAATCGTGCTGCAGGGCTTCAATAGCTCGCTGACCATGCTCGACGGGCGCAGCGGTGGCTCGGAAGGCGGCGGCTTCGGTGGCGGCGGCGGCGGATATGGCGGAGGCGGAGGCTCTGATTTCGGTCGCTCCGGGCCGATGGACCAGGGTTCCGGCGGCGGCGGCGGACGCGGCGGTCCCTCGCGGCAGGACGATATGGACGACGAAATTCCGTTCTAGATCCCACGGGGTCTGTGATTTGGCTCGCACGAGCCGGTATTGAAGTCTGAGGAACCGCGCTGTCTATGGCAGCGCGGTTTTTTTGTGCAGCCGGGGCGGTCCGCCGGCGCCGAGTTGGGGGTCTCGAATCGGCGTTCCGATGGCGGCTGTGGGCCGGGGGGCTCAATGAGACGAAATTCGCATAAAAGAGTGAGTTTTCTGCGGCTTGTCGTTTGCGGCGTGTGATAGCGGTCCGGCGGGTGTGAACTTCTTGCGTCGCAACATTCGAGATGATGAATGTGATTTAGAAGTATGAAATAAAACAAATAGTTACAAGTTTTATGTGGTCTTTCTATGTCGTGTGGCTGGTCGAGGGGCCGCTTGCCTGAAGGCAAATTTCGAGGGTGTTTTTGGTCAAATTGTCGCAGGAATTTTGTGGGACTGTCTCGGTTTCAGTGACAATTTGGCAGGCGTTAAAACGAAGATGTTCAGTGATTTATCTCCGGCGCATGGGTTCGCATGACACTATGACATGTTTGGTAGCGTCGCGCTCCATCTAACTTACGGAAATATAAGATAATTATCACCTTCACAGCGATCTGGTTTTGTCTGTAACCTCTCTTTCAACAGGTGGTCATCGATCCGATTGGGATGTGATGATGAAGCCTTCTAAATTGGAAAGGGCAGGGCGTCATGATGCGATTGGCGATGCGGATTTCGGTTTTGGCTGCTGTCGCAGCAGTCGGGGTTTCAACTGCCAGTGCCGAGTATCCGATCGCCGGCGTCACACCTAATGCCCGCCCGGAGGGCGCTCCCGTCATCACGACGGTCGAGAAAACCGCCGCCTGGTATGAAAATGCCCTGCGCGGGGTCGAAAAGCCCTATCCGAACAGCCTCGTTTTTCTGGACAACCAGGGCAACTGGTACACGCCGTTCACGCGTCCGGGGATGCCTGGGCCCTACGACATTCGTGGGCTCCACGCGAAATAACCCGGGGCGGCGCCGAACAGTGGGGGGGCCGCACGGAGTCGGCACTTCATTGAAGATCGTGGGTCGCGATCAAAAACGGGTTCGTTTCGACCTCGTGGAAACGGATCAGCTTTCTCTTGGAGGGAAACAAGGATGTTGAAGACTTTTAAAAAGGCTGCTCTGGCGACGGCCGTTGCTGGCGTGGTGGCTTATGCCATCCCGGCGATCGCCGCCAGCCAGCAGGGCATGTCCGGTATGGGTGGCATGTCTGGTATGTCCGGCATGGGTGGCATGTCCGGTATGGGTGGCATGTCTGGCATGGGCGGCATGGGCGGCATGTCCGGTATGGCCGGTATGGGTGGCATGTCCGGCATGGGTGGCATGTCTGGTATGTCCGGCATGGGTGGCATGAGCGGCATGTCCGGCATGGGCGGCATGTCTGGTATGGCCGGTAAGGGCGGCGGCTGGGTTTGCACCCAGTGGACCTATGGCCAGAGCGGAATGTCCGGCATGGGCGGCATGTCTGGTATGTCCGGCATGGGTGGCATGTCCGGCATGGGTGGCATGTCTGGTATGTCCGGCATGGGCGGAATGTCCGGCATGGGTGGCATGTCCGGCATGGGCGGTATGTCCGGCATGGGTGGCATGTCTGGCATGAGCGGCATGGGCGGAATGTCCGGCATGGGTGGCATGTCCGGCATGGGCGGAATGTCCG